>DATEHY010000069.1:0-16549 GCA_035279325.1 Gaiellaceae bacterium | reverse complement strand
CGTCGTGCCCGGCGAGGCTCCACTCGCGCGCGAGCGCCCGGGTGTAGACGTTCGACCCGGTGCCGCCGAGCAAGTACCCGTGCCAGAGAAGAACTCTCAGGTCAGGTGAAAATACAGCGCGTAGAGGAGCTCGACCGCCGGGTTGGACGTGTGCACCGTCACGTCGGAGGGAGTCTCGAGCAGCGCTTCGGAGTAGTTGAAGATGATCTTCACCCCGGCCGAGACGAGGTCGTCGGCCGCCTGCTGCGCTCCGTCGGCCGGCACCGCGAGCACGCCCACCACAACGTTGTGGTCGCGAACGAGCTCCGGCAGCCGCTCGTACGATTCGACCGAGACACGGCCGATCGGCTGTCCGAGCTTCGCCTCGTCGGTGTCGACGACGACGGCGATGTTGATGCCGTGCTCCGCGAAGATCGAGGACGACGCGATCGCCTGTCCGAGCCGGCCGGCGCCGACGAGGGCGACGTTGTGCTGCCCCTGGGTGCGCAGGATCTTGCGGATCGCGTCGAGCAGGGCCTCGATCGAATAGCCGACTCCCCGCTTGCCGAACTTGCCGAAGTTCGACAGGTCGCGGCGGATCTGCGTCGCGTTGATGTTCGTGTACTCGGCGATCTCCTGCGACGAGATCCTCGTCTTCCCCATCTTGCGCGCCTGCGTCAGCACCTGGAGGTACCGGGACAGACGCGCGGCGACGCCGACATTCAGGCGCTCGGCCACGCTACCCCCTCTGCGTTGCTCGACTTCGTGACAGCGAACTCTGTTGTACCAGCCGCTCTAGCCGCCCGCTTGTGCAACCGCCTTGCGTAGCGCCTCCGGGTGGACGTGGTAGACGAAACGGCGGCGGCCGTCGATCTCCACGACCGGGATCCACTCCCGGTACTCCGCTTCGAGCGCGGGATCGCCGTCGATCGTGACCTCGCGCAGCTCGAAGCCGAGCTCGTCACGCGCCGCCGTCACGACGCGATGAGCCGCGGCGCAGAGGTGGCAGCCGGTCGCCGTGTAGAGAGCGACCTCGGTTACGGGTAGATCCCGCGGGTGACGGTCGCCTCGGCGACGCGCTGCACCGCGAGCCCGTAGGCCGCGACGCGCATCGGCAGCTTGCGCTCCTGCGCCGTGTCCCATGTCTCGTCGAACGCGCGGCTGACGATGTCGTTGAGCTTCGCGTTCACCTCGACCTCCTTCCAGAAGTACTCCTGGAGGCCCTGCACCCATTCGAAGTACGAGACGACGACGCCGCCCGCGTTCGCGAGCACGTCGGGGAGGATGAGCACTCCTTTGTCCTCGAGGATCGCGTCGGCGGCCGGCGTGACGGGTCCGTTCGCGCCCTCGCAGATGATCGAGGCCTTGACCTTGTCGGCGTTCTCCTCCGTGATCACCTGCTCGAGCGCGCACGGCGCGAAGATGTCGCAGTCGAGCAGCACGAGCTCCTCGTTCGTGATCGTCTCGGCGTCCTTCAGGCCGGCGAGCGTGCGGTTGTCGGCCTTGTGGGCGAACGCGGCCGGCACGTCGATGCCCTTCGGGTTGTAGAGCGCCGTCGTCGAGTCGGAGACGGCGACGACGATCGCGCCCTCCTGGTGGAGGAACTGGGCGAGGTAGCTGCCGACGTTGCCGAAGCCCTGCACGACGACCTGCATCCCCGCGATGCGCTTGTCGAGCTTCGCCACCGCGTCGCGGATGCAGAAGAGCGCGCCGCGCGAGGTCGCCTCGACGCGCCCGAGCGAGCCGCCGATCGTGAGCGGCTTGCCGGTCACCACGCCAAGCACCGAATGACCCTTGTTCATCGAGAACGTGTCGAAGATCCAGGCCATCGTCGAGCCGTCGGTGCCGACGTCGGGCGCCGGGATGTCCTTCTCCGGGCCGATCTCGTTGATGATCTCGCTCGTGAAGCGGCGGGTCATCCGCTCGAGCTCGCCGCGCGACATCTTCTTCGGGTCGCAGACAACGCCGCCCTTCGCGCCGCCGAACGGGATGCCCATGAGCGCGCACTTCCAGGTCATCCACATCGCGAGCGCCTTGACCTCGTCGACGGTGACGTCGGGGTGGTAGCGGATGCCGCCCTTCGACGGCCCGCGCGCGATGTTGTGGGTCACGCGGTACCCCTTGAAGACCGACGTCGAGCCGTCGTCCATACTGACCGGGATCGAGACCTCGATCGCCTTCTTGCACTCGCCGAGGACGGCGATGAGGTTCGCGTCGATCTCGAAGGTGGAGCCGACGCGGCGCAGCTGCTCGCGCGCCAGCTCGAACGGATTCTCGCGCAGGTGAGACGTCGTGACGACTGCAGACACCCTCTACTCCTTGTCGCTGCAAACGGGCTGAAAACGTGACGCCGCGGCGAGCTTAGCGCGATGCGTACGCGTCGAGCGCAAGGTACCGCGGGTACGGCACCGCCTCGCTCCAGCGCGCGGCGGAGGCGATCATCGCGGCATTGTCGGTGCAGAGGGCGAGCGGAGCCGCGGTCGCGTCGGGGAGCGCCGCGCGCAACGCCGAGTTGGCGGCGACGCCGCCGACGATCGCGATCCGGTCGCGGCCCGCCTGCTCGGCGGCTTCGCGCACGCGCTCCACGAGCGCCCGCACGATCGCGTGCTGGTAGGAGGCTGCAAGGTCTGCACGGCGCGCTTCGAGCTCGTCCTCGCCCAGGTCGCGAACCGCGTAGAGGAGCGCCGTCTTCAGCCCCGAGAACGAGAAGTCGAGGCCCGGCACGCGAGCGACGGGAAAGTCGTACGCGCGCGCGTCTCCGTCGCGGGCGAGCCGGTCGATCTCGCGCCCGCCGGGGTAGCCGAGCCCGAGCACGCGCGCGCCCTTGTCGAACGCCTCGCCGGCCGCGTCGTCGAGCGTCGACCCGAGAAGCTCGCGCTCGGTGTGCGAGTGGACGTCGAGGAGCATCGTGTGCCCGCCGCTCGCGAGCAGGCAGAGGAACGGCGGCTCGAGGGGAGCCGGCTGGAGGTAGAGCGAGGCAACGTGCCCGTCGAGATGGTCGACGGGCACGAGCGGCAAGCGGCGCGACCACGCGACCGCCTTCGCCGCGGCGAGGCCGACGAGCAGCGCGCCGATCAGCCCAGGGCCGTGGGTGACCGCGACTCGGCCGACGTCGTCGAGCGTCGCGCCCGCCTCCTCGAGCGCCTCGCGGATCACCGGCGTCACGAGCTCGAGATGCCGCCGCGACGCGACCTCGGGCACGACGCCGCCGTAGCGCGCATGCAGCTCGGCCTGGGAGGCGACGACGCTCGAGCGGATCTCGCCTTCGTCGGTGACGAGCGCCGCCGCCGTCTCGTCGCAGCTCGTCTCGAGGCCGAGGATGAGACCGGTACGACGTACCGTCACGAAACCGTCACGCCTCGCGCGCGACCGGGTCCTTCCACATGATGAGGGCGTCCTCGCGGTTGTCGGTGTAGTAGCCGCGCCGCAGTCCGCGCGAGTGGAAGCCGAGGCGGTCGTAGAGGTCGATCGCCTTTCCGTTCGAGACGCGTACCTCGAGCGTGTAGCCGCGGCGGGAGTCGTCGGCAGTGAGGTCGAAGAGCCGCTCGAGGAGCATCGTCGCGACGCCGCGGCCGCGATGGTCAGGGTCGACGGCGACGTTCATCACGTGCCACGCGTCGACGTAGCGGGAGACGATCAGGTAGCCGACGAGCGCGCCGTCCTCGATGTCCGCCTCGAACGCGCCGAGGCAGATCGAGCTCGGCTTCGCGAGCTCGCCCGCGAACATCGAGCGCGACCAGGGCGTCGGATAGGAGCGGCGCTCGATCTCCTCGATCTCGAGGAGATCGCCGAGAGCTAGCCGCCGCAGCTCGATCGTCGTCACCGAACGTTCCTCTCGGCATCCGGTACGCGGAGGTAGAGCGGCTCGAGCTCTTCGACCGATCCCGCGTCGCCGGCGAGCTGCGCGTGGAAGCGGGCGCGCGGCAAGTGGCGCTCGTCTCCGTCGGGCGGCACGACCGCGCCGTGCTCCTCGAGCAGCGCCCGGTAGCGCGTTGCTCCGTCCCCGACGCAAACCGTGCTCTCGTCCAGATCGAGCTCCTGCGGGATGAGCACCCGCGGCTCGCCGCCGACGAGCGTGAAGATCTCACGCCGCTTCGCGTCGACGACCGGCAACGCGCCGGGAGCGCCGGCCGCAAGGGCTACTAGCGTCGAGACGCCGGAACCGGGCACGTCGAGCGAGAGCGCCAGCCCGCGGGCGACGGCGAGGCCGATCCTCAGGCCCGTGAAGCTGCCGGGGCCAAGCCCGACGGCGAGCCGGTCGAGGTCGGAAGGACGAGCGCCGGCCTGGCGGAGCAGCGCGTCGACGTCCTCGAGCAGCGTCTGCGTGCGCGAGACACGCTCGCCGAGGACTTCGTCGCCGTCGACGAGCGCGCTCGTCGCGACGGCCGTCGCCGTGTCGAAAGCCAGAGTCAGCACTCTTCGATCTCCACCGCTCTCCCGGCGCCAGCATGCCGCAAACGCACCGTGAACCGAGGCGACGGCAGGACGCCCTCTCCGGCCTCGGGCCACTCGACGAAGGCGATCGCGTCCTCGAAGTACGGCTCGAGGTCGCCCCACTCCGCGGGCGAGACGCCCTGGAAGCGGTACAGGTCGAGGTGCGAGATCTCGATCCCGTCGCCGTGGTAGCGGTGCCCGATCGTGTACGTCGGGCTCGTCACCCGCTCGCGCACGCCGAGTGCCCCGCACGCGCCGCGGACGAACGTCGTCTTGCCGGCGCCGAGCTCGCCCGCGACCGTGACGACGTCGCCCGCAGCGAGCCGCCGCGCGAGAGCCGCCGCCAGCTCCTCGGTCTGCTCGGGCGATTCGGTCCGCTGCTCCACGCGTACGATCCAAGCATGCCCGCCTACGTGATCGTCGAGACGGACGTCCACGACCCGGAGCGGTACGAGGATTACAAGGCCGCCTCGCCGGGAGCCGTTCACGCGGGCGGCGGCCGGTTCGTCGTGCGCGGCGGCGAGCTCGCGGTGCTCGAGGGCGACTGGGATCCGTCGCGGCTCGTCGTGCTCGAGTTCCCGGATCTCGAGGCCGCGAAGCGCTGGTACGACTCGCCCGAGTACCAGGACGCGAAGCGCCTACGAGACGACGCGGCGAAGCTCCGCATGGTCGCGGTGCAGGGGCTCGACGAGCCGCTCTAGAAGAGGCCGAGCTGCTCGGCCGGCGCCTCGACCGCGGGCTCCGGCTCGGGCTCGGGCGGCGCGACCGCCGCCGGCTGGACGCCGCGCCCCATCACCTCGGGCAGGCGCGAGAAGTCCGACTCGAGCACGTTGAGCACCGCCGGCGTGTAGAGCGCCGCCGCAGGGTGGTAGATCGGGTAGAGGACGACGCTGCGGCCCGCGATCGTGAGCGCCTGCTCCTGGCCGTGCACGCGGGTGATCCCGAGCGGGCGGCCCGAGAGGAGCTTCGTCGCGAAGTTGCCGAGCGTCGCGATCACCTTGGGCTCGATCAGCTCGATCTGGCGGAACAGGTGCGGCTCGCAGGCCTCGATCTCCTCCGGTTGCGGGTCGCGGTTGCCGGGCGGGCGGCACTTGAGGACGTTGGCGATGTAGACGTCCTCGCGGCGGAGCTCGACCCCCGCCAGGAGCTTCTCGAGCAGCTTCCCAGCCTGGCCGACGAACGGGACGCCCTGCTTGTCCTCGTGGAACCCGGGCGCCTCGCCGACGAACATCAGGTCCGCGTGCGGATTGCCGTAGCCGAAGACCACCTGGGTGCGCCCCTGCGCGAGCCGGCAGCGCGTACAACCGGCGGTCGCGGCTCCATATGCCTCGAGCGTCTCCGTCGTGGCGACCGGCACGGCACTCACGCGAACGAGTCTACGAGGCACGCCCGACGGACACGATCCGCGCCCGCCAGCGGCCGCGCGGCGCGTCGACCTCGATCTCGTCTCCGGGCGCCTTCCCGAGAAGCGCCTGGCCGACCGGCGAGTCGGGCGAGACTCCGCCGACGCTCGTGACGTCGATCTCGAGCTTCTCGCCGTCGTCGCGCTCGAGCTCCACACGCGAGCCGACCGTGACGACGCCGCTCGCAGCGGCCGCGTCCTCGTCGACGATCGTCGCGTGCTGCAGCCGGTGCCGCAGGACGCGGATCCGCGCCTCGAGCAGTCCCTGCTCGTTCTTCGCCGCGTGGTACTCGAAGTTCTCGGAGAGGTCGCCATGCGCCCGCGCAGTCGCGATCGCCTCGACGACCTGCTTCCGCTTCGGGCCTTCGAGCTCGGCGAGCTCGGATTCGAGCTGCGCGTGCGCGGCGGGCGTCAGCAGCTCGCCGTCTTCGTCCCCCCGGGCCACGGTGGAGCTAGTGGCCGCAGCCGCAGGAGCCGCCGCAACAGCCGCCTCCGCCGCCGCCCGAGGCGACCTTGGTGACCCCGTGCACGGCGAAGGAGGAGAACTGCCGCGAGACGTTCGTCGCGGCGCAGTCGGGGCACGCGACGCGTTCCTCGCCGCGGACGAGCTCCTCGAAATGCGACTCGCACTCCATGCAGACGTACTCGTAGATCGGCACGGACCTGATGCTAGCGCCGCTACGGGGCGCAGGTCGCCGCCTGCTCGCCGCCGAAGAGCTCCCGGAAGAGACCGTCGGGTGTTCCCGGCACGCTGAGCGTGAAGCGCTGCGGTCGCCTCAGATCGAGGATCGTCATCTTGTCCGGCCCGGGCGAGACGCAGCCCGACCCCTGCAGCCGCAGGTATGGGCTGTAGTGGTTGCGCAGGAGGTAGCGGCCGGCTGCGAAGACCCTCCCCTTGATCGCGGTGTGGCCGAACGAGGTGATCACCGGGCGTGCGGGCCCGGTGAGGAGCGGGGTCGCGTGGGGCAACTCGTAGATCGCCCAGTTCGCGCTCCGGAAGACGAGCCTCAGGCCCGAGTCCGGGGAGCGAAGGACGCGCTCCTCCTGCGGGCCGCCGTCCCAGTCGAGCGGCGCGGTTCTGCTGAGGAGGACGTAGCGGACGGCGTTCGCACGCAGCCAGCGGCGGTACGGCCCGGGGTCGAGCACCTTCGCGTAGAGCGTCGGATTGTCGGCGACGTCGAGCTGCCGATACCAGCCGCGGGCGAGGGGAAAGCCGGCCCTCGGGATCCAGTACGCCTCCCAGTGCTCGGCCGTCGGCACCACCTCGACCCGGAAGCCCGGCTGCTCGTGCGCGCGAAGAAAGCGAATCGCCGGCCGCCAGAAGCTTCCGCTCTGCGTGTCGTTGCCGAACCGAGACGGGACGAGCAGCGCGTACGGGACGACGTTGTACGCGAAGGCGACCGCGAGCGCGAGCAGCACGAGACGGCGGGGCCGGAAGCCTGCGAGGCTCGCGGTGAGGAGCATGACGGGGAACACGAACGCGCTCAGGCGCGTCCAGTTGTCCCCGAGCGGCGACGGCACGATGTAGACGACGACGCTGCCGAGGCCCCACAGCGCGAAGAACGCGACGAGCGAAGCGGCGCCGCGCGCCCGGCGGGCCACGAGGACGCCGAGGAACGTGACGAGCAGGACGGCGAAGAAGTCGATCCAGTGGAACGGAAAGAAGCCCGTGCCCGCCGGGAAGACGACGAGCGCGAGCACCTCGATCGACGCAGCGACGGCGAGGCCGGCGCCGAACAGCAGGTGACGGCGGTCGATCCGGCGCCGCGAGACGGCGTACGACCCGACGATGAGGCAGAGGAAGGCGAACGCCAGCGGGCTGAAGCCGACGGTGAGCGCAGCGGCGAGCACGGCGAGCCGGAGCCGCCGCAACTGCAGCAGCTTGAGCGTGCCGAGCATCGCGGCGAAGCCGAGCGAGTACGCGTAGAGCCCGGTGAACATCGGCGCCGCGGCGAGTACGCCGAACACACGCGACGGCCAGAGCGCCGCTCCTCCCCACTCGCGCCACGCGATCGAGGCGAAGAGGACGGTCGACGCGACGGCCGCGGCGAAGACGAGCGGCAGGTTTCCGACGAGGGCGGCCGGGAGGTAGTAGAGGAGGCTGTAGGACGCGAGCGGGTACGTCCCGGCGTACCAGAAGTTGTCCCAGACGAGGGCGCCGTCGCGGACGAGGAACGTGCGGTAGAGATGCACCGGCGCGTCTCCCGGTGCGGGCCCGACGGCGTGGACGAGAGCGGCGAAGACGGCGGTCAGCGCAGCGCCGAGCAGCAGCTCGCGACGGGGCGAGAGGCGGCGGAGATCGGTGAGATTGGCGGCGGCGGAGCTCATCGAGGCCCGGTTTCCCTAGCGACAGTACCGATACACTCGTAGCTGCCCGGCATCCGGTTCGGAGCTGGAGCGAGATCGTGATCGAGAGAGTCCACGTCATCGGTTCGGGCCGGGTCGGTTCGGCCATCGCAGCCCGCCTCCGCGAGCGTGGCGTCGCGGTCGACGACGCCGATCCGGACGTCGTTCTGCTCTGCGTCCCGGACACGGCCATCGCAGACACGTCTCGGAACCTGGTTCCCGGGCGCGGCTGGGTGGGACACGTCTCCGGCGCGACGCCGCTCGCCGCGCTCGAGCCGCACGAGCGGCGGTTCTCGCTCCACCCGCTGCAGACCTTCGACCGCAGCGGCGATCCGTCGCAGCTCGACGGCGCCTGGGCGGCGATCACGGGCGAGAACGGCGAGTCGCTCGCCGTCGCGCGGGAGCTCGCGGAGACGCTCGGCTTGCGGCCCTTCGAGGTGGCGGAGACCGACCGGACGCTCTACCACGCCGGTGCCGTCTTCGCCTCGAACTACCTCGTGACGCTCCAGCGCGCAGCCGTGCGGCTCGGCGTTCCGGCGGAAGGGCTCGTGCCGCTGATGCGGGGGACGATCGATCACGGCTTCGAGCTGACCGGGCCGATCGCCCGCGGCGACTGGGCGACGGTCGAGGCGCACAAGCAAGCGATCCGGGCGGAGCATCCGGAGCTCGAACGGCTCTACGAGACGCTCGCCGAGGCGACGGTGCAGGTCGCGTGAAGGTCTACCGCACGATCGCCGAGCTCGAAACCGCGCCTGCGACCGGGCTCGTGCCGACGATGGGTGCGCTCCACGACGGTCACCGGGCGCTCTTCCGGGCGGCGCGGGCCGAGAACGCCCGCGTCGTCGCGTCCCTCTTCGTCAATCCGGCGCAGTTCGGCGAAGCCGCGGACCTCGACCGCTACCCGCGGGACGAGGAGCGCGATCTGGAGCTGGCGGAGGCGGAGGGCATCGATGCCGTCCTCGCGCCGTCGTTCGAGGAGCTGTATCCGGCCGGCTTCTCGACCTGGGTCGAGCCGGACGACACCGGAGCCGAGGGTGCCGCGCGGCCGGGCCACTTCCGGGGCGTGGCCACCGTGTGCCTGAAGGTGTTCAACCTCGTCCGGCCCGAGCGCGTGTACTTCGGCCAGAAGGACGCGCAGCAGGTCGCGGTGATCCGGCGGCTCGTGCGTGACCTGAACGTGCCCGTCACGGTTCGCGTCGTGCCGACGGTGCGCGATCCGGACGGGCTCGCGCTGTCGTCCCGCAACGTCCATCTCTCCGCCGACGAGCGCGACCGGGCGCTGGCGCTGCCCCGCGCGCTCCGCGAAGCCGTCGGCACGCCCGATCCGGTCGCGGCGGCACGCGGGTCCTTGAACGGCCTAGAGCCCGAGTACGTCGAGGTGCTCGACCTCGGCGACGCCAAGGTCCTCGCGGCCGCGGTCCGGGTCGGCTCCACCCGCTTGATCGACAACGTCCTCCTGGAAGGAGAGCTCACATGAGCGACAATCCGAAGCCCGCGCGCTACGCCTCCTGGACGGCCGGCAAGCTGCCGCTGCCGGAGCTCGCCGAGATGAAGCGGCGCGGCGACAAGATCGTGATGGTCACGGCCTACGACGCGCCGAGCGGGAGGCTCGCCGATACCGCCGGCGTCGACCTCGTCCTCGTCGGCGACTCGTCCGGAATGGTGGTGCACGGCCGCGAGTCGACCGTCCCGGTGTCGCTCGACGAGATCGTGTTCATGACCCAGTGGGTGACGCGCGGCGCGAAGCGGCCGCTCGTCATCGCGGACATGCCTTTCGGCTCGTACGAGGAGTCGGACGAGCAGGCCGTCCGCAACGCCGTGCGGCTCGTGAAGGAGGGCGGCGCCGACGCCGTCAAGCTCGAGCGCGGCGGGACGTCGGTCGCGCGCGCCCGCGCGATCGTCGGCGCCGGCATACCGGTGATGGGACACGTCGGCCTGACCCCGCAGACCGCGACCGTCCTCGGCGGGTTCAAGGCGCAGGGCAGGACGGCCGAGCGCGCACGGCAGCTGGTCGACGACGCCCTCGAGCTCGAGGCCGCCGGCTGCTTCACGGTCGTGCTCGAGGCGGTGCCGCCGGCGGTGGCGAGCGCAGCGACGCGGGCCCTCGCGGTGCCGACGATCGGCATCGGAGCCGGCGCCGCGACGGACGGACAGGTGCTCGTCTGGCACGACATGCTCGGCTTCTACGAAGGCCGGGCGCCACGCTTCGTCAAGCGCTATGCCGAGATCGGCGAAGCGATCACGGACGCGCTCGGACGCTTCGCGGCCGAGGTGCGGAGCGGCTCGTTCCCCGAGGAGCAGCACACGTATCGCATGCCCGAGGAGGAGCTCGAGGAGTTCGAGGCCACGGGGCCGTCCCGCCTGCCGGACGAGAAGCGGCACGCCTAGTGGGTGGCGTACACGATCAGCGCGGGTAGCGCCGCGGCGAGAGCGACCGTCGCGACGCTCCTGCCCCAGCTCCAACCGTGGACGCTGCGGACGCCGATCACGAGCAGGACCGCGCTCCAGGCGAACGAGAGGTAGACGAGCCCGCCGAAGATCCGGTCGCCACGCCCCCAGTCCGGCCCGCCGGTGCGGAACAGGTTCTCGCCGTAGATCGCGATGCGGATCGGCCACAGCGTGCAAAGGGTCAGAGCGAGCGGGGCCGACGAGAGGGCCAGCAGACCGCGCGCGCGCCGGTAGCTGCCGAGACCGCCGAACCGCCGGGCGGCGCCGTAGAGGAGCCCACCGCCGAGCCAGTAGACCGCCACGGCGTAGAACGCGCCGCCGAGGAAGACCCACACGGGGATCAGGGAAGCGGAGTTCGAGGGGTCGTTGAGGAGATGGCGGGCGACGGGCGCCGCGAGCACCCCGGCGAATCCGGCGAGGCCGATCAGCGCGTTGAGCGGCTCCTGGCGCGCCTCCATGGCCTCGTCCGAATCGTCCCGCAGCGAGACGAAGACCGCGCGCGGCGCGACGAGCACCGCCGGCGCGCGCAACCACCAGCTCCGCTCGAGCGCCGAGGCGTGTGCCGTCTGGACCGCCATCGGGAGGAGCGTAGCGCCGCTACGCCGCAGCGACGGCCGGCTCTGGAAGCACGTTCCGCAGGAAGCGGCCGGTGGAGCTCTCCTCCACCTGCGCGACGTCCTCCGGCGTACCGACGGCGATGAGCTCGCCGCCCGCCTCGCCGCCCTCGGGGCCGAGATCGATCACCCAGTCGGCCTGCTTGATCACGTCGAGGTTGTGCTCGATCACGATCATCGTGTTGCCGCCGTCGACGAGACGCTGCAGCGTCTCGAGCAGCTTCTCGATGTCCGCGAAGTGGAGGCCCGTCGTGGGCTCGTCGAGGATGTAGAGCGTCTTGCCGGTCGCCACCTTGCACAGCTCGGCGGCGAGCTTGACGCGCTGCGCCTCGCCACCGGAGAGCGTCGTCGCCGGCTGGCCGAGCTTGATGTAGTCGAGCCCGACGTCGTGCAGCGTCTGCAGCCGGCGCCGGATCTTCGGGATCTTGGCGAAGAACCGCAGCGCCTCCTCCACCGACATCTCGAGCACGTCCGCGATCGAGCGCCCCTTGAACCGCACCTCGAGCGTCTCGCGGTTGTAGCGAGCGCCCTTGCACGTCTCGCAAGGGACGTAGACGTCGGGCAGGAAGTGCATCTCGATCTTGATCTGGCCGTCGCCCTTGCACGTCTCGCAGCGACCGCCGCGGACGTTGAAGGAGAAGCGACCGGGCTTGTACCCGCGCACCTTCGCCTCGGGCGTCAGCGAGTAGAGCTCGCGGATGTGCGTGAAGAGGTCGGTGTAGGTGGCCGGGTTCGAGCGGGGCGTGCGCCCGATCGGCTTCTGGTCGATCTCGATCACCTTGTCGAAGACCTCGATCCCCTCGACGCCGGAGTGCGCACCCGGCTTCACGCGGGCGCGGTTGAGCCTGTTCGCGAGCGCCTTGAAGACGATCTCGTTCACGAGCGTCGACTTGCCGGAGCCCGAGACGCCGGTCACGCAGATGAACTTGCCGACGGGGAACTCGACGTCGATGTCCTTGAGGTTGTGCTGCGCGGCGCCGCGGACGAGGAAGGAGCCGCGGTCCTCGTCCCGCCGCTCGGGCACGGCGATCTCGCGCGCGCCGGACAGGAACTGCCCCGTGACCGACTTCTTCGTCCGCTCCACCTTGGTCGCGGGGCCTTCGGCGACGACCTCGCCGCCGTGCAGCCCCGCACCCGGCCCCATGTCGACGAGCCAGTTGGAGCGCCGCATCATCTCCTCGTCGTGCTCGACGACGACGACGGTGTTGCCGAGGTCGCGCAGCCGCTCGAGCGTGTCGATCAGGCGCGCGTTGTCGCGCTGGTGCAGGCCGATCGACGGCTCGTCGAGGATGTAGAGGACGCCGACGAGCTGCGAGCCGATCTGCGTCGCGAGCCGCAGCCGCTGCGCCTCGCCGCCCGAGAGCGTCGCCGCCGCGCGGTCGAGGGTGAGGTAGCCGACGCCGACGTCGTCGAGGAAGGTCAGCCGCTCGCGGATCTCCTTCACGATCCGGTGGCCGATGAGCTCCTCGGTGGGCGTCAGCCCGAGCTCGTCGAGAAACGCGAGCGCGCGCGTGACCGACATCTTCGTGAACTCGTGGATCGAGCGGTCGCCGACCGTCACCGCGAGCACCTCGGGCTTGAGGCGTGCGCCCTTGCAGACCGGGCAGGGCCGGAAGCTCATGTACTCCTCGATCCGCTCGCGCTGGTGCGCCGAGTCGGTCTCGCGGTAGCGGCGCGAGAGGCTCGCGACGATGCCGTCGAAGGCGAGCATGTACTGGCGCCGCCGCCCCATGCGGTTGCGGTACTGGACGTAGATCTTCTCGCCGTCGGTGCCGTTGAGGAAGCGGTCCCGCTCCTCGTCGGTCAGCTCCGACCAGGGCTTCGAGGTGTCGATCTCGTAGCGGTTGGCGATCGCCTGGATCACAGCCTCGTAGAAGCCGGACGAGCCGCCGACCGACCACGGGACGAGGGCACCGTCGTCGATCGAGAGCGACGGATCGGGGACGAGCAGGTCGGGATCGATCTCCTGCTGCGAGCCGAGGCCGGTGCAGCGCGGGCAGGCGCCGTGCGGCGCGTTGAAGGAGAAGATGCGCGGCTGGAGCTCGGGCAGCGAGACGCCGTGGTCGGGGCAGGCGAAGTTCTCGGAGAAGAGGAGCTGCTCGCCGGTGTCGACCAGGTCGACAGCCACGAGCCCCTCGGCGAGCCCGGCCGCCGTCTCGATCGACTGCGTGAGACGCAGCCGCAGGTCGGCGCGCATCACGAGCCGGTCGACGACGACCTCGATCGTGTGCTTGAACTTCTTGTCGAGCTCCGGCACGCCCTCCTCGAGGACGTACTGCTCGCCGTCGACCTTGACGCGCGTGAAGCCCTCCCGCGTCAGATCCTCGAAGACGTCCCTGTACTCGCCCTTGCGGTCGCGCACGACCGGCGCGTTGACGGTGAAGCGCGTCCCTTCCTCGAGCTTCAGCACCTGGTCGACGATCGCGTCGAGGCTCTGGCCCGCGATCGGCTTGCCGCAGATCGGGCAGTGCGGCCGCCCGACGCGCGCGTAGAGCAGGCGCAGGTAGTCGTAGATCTCGGTCACCGTGCCGACGGTCGAGCGCGGGTTGCGCGAGGTCGTCTTCTGGTCGATCGAGATCGCCGGGCTGAGGCCGTCGATGTGGTCGACGTCCGGCTTCTCCATCATCTGCAGGAACTGGCGCGCGTACGCGGAGAGCGACTCCACGTAGCGGCGCTGCCCCTCGGCGTAGATCGTGTCGAAGGCGAGCGACGACTTCCCGGACCCGGAGAGCCCGGTGATGCAGATGAGGCGGTTCCGCGGCAGGCGGACGGTGATGTCCTTCAGGTTGTGCTCGCGGGCGCCGTGAACGACGAGCTCGTCGGCAGCCATAGGAGACCCATTCTATCTGGCCGAACAGACGTTCGGATGCGCTAGTCGCGCTGCTGCAGCAGCCGCGTGAGGCGCCGCGGCACGTAGTCCATCTCGAGTTCGCCGGCGACGACCGTGCCGTAGCCGAGGACGCGGCCGAGCAGCGTCCGCTCGACCTCGAACACGGTGCCGCTGAGCGAGATCGTGGCGCTCTTGCGACTCAGGAAGCCGTGCTCGACGACGAGCGCGTTGCCCGTGACCACGAGGTGCGTCCGGTCCCAGCGGGTGACCCCGACGACGGCGATCAGCGCGGCGATCCCGAGCAGGACCGCTCCCACCGCGGCGAAGGCCGTCCACGGCGCGAGGAAGCACGCGCCGCCCGCGAGCGCGAAAGCGAGCGCGCGCAGCAGTGGCCGCGCCAGCGCGATCCCGTGACGGTGCACTTCCATGACTGAATCGATCACGTCGGCTTCGTTCTCTTTCCGACAGGGAATCCCTCGGGAAATGCCTGGAACCGCACGTCGCGCGGCAACCGCGACCCTCGTCGCGTTGTCGATCGTTGTAGCAGCACTCGCGCTCTGGAAGATCCGCGTCGTCCTCGCGCTGCTCTTCCTCGGCTTCGTGATCGCGTCGGCGATGCGGCCGAGCGTGGAGTGGCTCCACCGCCGGGCGCACGTGCCGCGCAGCATCGGCGTCGTCCTCCACTACCTCGGCTTCCTCGCCGCGATCGCGCTGCTCCTCTACCTCGTCGTGCCGGTGGCGATCACGCAGGTCGAGCACGCGATCGGCCACGTGCCGACCTCGAGGTCGCAGCTCCACCACGCCGCCGTGCACTCGCACGGGATCCGGCACGAGATCCTGAGCGCGGTCGACAAGCGGCTGCGTCAGCTGCCGTCGGGCGCCAGCCTCCTCCACCCCGCCGTCACGGTGACGAGAACCGTGCTCGAGGTCGTCGTCGGGATCCTGTTCATGTTCGCGGTCGGCGCGTACTGGATCTTCGAGCGCGACGCGACGATCGCGCTTGTGCAGTCGCTGGTGCCACGGAGGCACCGCCGCGTGACCCGCGACACGTGGGTGCTGATCGACATGAAGCTCGGCGCGTTCGTCCGGGGGCAGTTCCTGCTCGTGACGATCGTCGCGACACTGCTGTCGTTCGCGTTCTGGCTCGTCGGCGAGCCGTACTGGCTGCTGATCGGCACGTCCTCGGGCGTCGTCGAGCTCGTGCCGATCGTCGGCCCGCTCGCCGCCGGCGCGGTCGCGATCGGAGCGGGACTGACCGTGAGCTGGACGGTGGCGCTCGGCGCCGGGCTCGCGGTCCTGATCCTGCGCCAGCTACAGGACTACGTGATCGCGCCGCGCGTCATGGGGCACGCGGTCGGACTGTCGCCGCTCGTCGTGCTCGTCTCGGTCGTCTCGATCGGCTATCTGCTCGGGCCGGTGTACGTGCTGATCGCGACCCCGATCGCAGCCGTCATCGCGACCCTCGTGGACGTCGTGGTGCGCGGCCGCGACCCGGCCGAGGAGGAACCTCCGGCGGTTCTCTTCGCCGGGACGGGCGAAGGGAAGGGGTAGCCCGCCCTACGCCCGGCGCCAGCGGCCGAAGACGAGGCCGCCCAGGGTGAAACCGAGGCCGAAGGTGCCGACGGCGAAGGCCCCGATCGCAGCCGCCTTGCGCGCGGTCGAGAGCCGCTGCCAGCGGCTGAGCGCCTCCTTCTCCTCGTGCGTCAGCTCCTCGCCGCGCCGCTGCTTGCGCAGCGCGCCGCCTGCACGCAACCCGACGTAGAGGTCGTCGAAGATCTCAGCGGTGTCTTCGCTCACTGCTTCCAATCTATAGCCTCGTTCGGTCGTGAATGCCAGGCTCCTCCATGTTTCCGACCTGCACGCGGGTACACATGGGGAGCGGGAGGTCGAGCAGGCGTTGGCGCGGCTCGTGGAGCGCCTGGAGCCGCAAATCGTCGTTGCTTCAGGGGATCTTGCACACCGCGGGCGCCGCTCCCAGCTCGAGCGCGCGGCCGGCCTGCTGCGGTCGCTCGGGCCGCCCGTTCTCGCGGTTCCCGGCAACCACGACATCCCACACACGCCGGCCCGGTTCGTCCGTCCGTGGGCCGAGTTCGAGCGGATCTGGACGACGACCGAGCCGACGGCCTCGCTGCCCGGGCTCCATGTCGTCGGGCTCAACTCGGCCCGGCCGTTTCGCCATCAGGGCGGCGCGCTGAGCGGGGCGCAGCTGGAGCGCGGCGCGCAGCGCCTCGCGGACGCGGAGCCGGAAGCACTGCGCGTCGTCGTCCTCCATCACCACCCGATCGGTGCGCCGTTGCGGGCGGCTCGCAAGCGTCCGGTGTCCCGGCGCAACCACGTGCTGCGCACGCTCGTGGGCGCCGGCGCCGACCTGATCCTCGCCGGCCACATCCACCAGGCCGCGGTGGGCGAGCGCCACGAGTTCGAGGTCGTCGGCGACGACGCGCGCGCAGCCGTCGTCGCGGTCGCGGCCGGGCTCGGGCAGCCGCGGCCGCGGCG
>DATEHY010000068.1:0-10355 GCA_035279325.1 Gaiellaceae bacterium | reverse complement strand
CAGCTCGTGCATGGTCAGCACGTCCGGCAGCACCTCGCGCTTCTTCGGCGTGCGCAGCGGCAAGGCCGGGTCGCGCTCGAGCCGCTCCTCCTCCATCAGGAAGCGGAAGAACAACTTGAGCGCGGCGGTCGCCCGCGCCTGGCTCGACACTGCCGGCCGGGTGCGCTGCTCGTCGGCGAGGAAGGCGCGCAGATGCGTCACCCGCACCTCGCCCAGCTCGCGGATCCCCTGACCCCGCAGGTGCGCGAGGCAGGCGGCGACGTCGCGCTCGTACGCCGAACAGGTCAGCGGCGCCAGCCGCCGCTCCAGCTCGCAGAAGCGCAGAAAGTTGGCCAGTTCCTGCGTCCATTCGTTCATCGATCCTCCTTCGGGCAGGCCGAGGGCCGCTACTCCCAGGAGCGCTACGGCAGTCCGGCTTACAGGCCTGCTACGGAGAAGCCCCGCTCCGGCGGGGCTTCTCCATTCAACCGCTCGGAGGGATCGGGCCGGTGAGCCCGAGCTGCTTCAACGAGCGATGGAGATACGTCGCGAACGCAACCGCGCCGACACCGCTCATGTGAATCCCGTCCGCCGCGAACCACGATCGGTGCGTGGCCGAGTAGTGGTTCCAGTCGAGCACCGTCATCGTCGGCCGCCACTTCTGCTCGATCGCGTAGATCGCGTGGTTGATGTCGACGTACTGCTTGTTGACGGCGCGGAGGGTGAGCCAGAGGACATGCTGGACGCCTCGTCTCCACAGCGCCTTCAAGACGATCGGCAACCCGTGGCGGTACGTAGCGGGATCGTCGTTGTAGCCGACGAAGACGACGACGGTGGGGCCGATCCTCCGGCCGAGCGCGCGCACCGTTCCGAGGACGCTCGGCGGCGGGGGCGTGATGCAACCGACCTGGACGAGGCGGCCGCAGGGGTGGAGCTCGAAGAGGACGCGGTCTCCGTGCTCGACGATGCGCTTCGCAGTCGAGTCCCAGTTGAGCGACGCGCCCACCGAGTCGGAGAAGATCGTCACGTGCTGGAGTGGAGGCTTCTTCCCCGCGACCGCGCTCGCCGCGAGCACGCAGCAGCCCACGACTGCGCCGAGCAGTGCGAGAGGCCGACCCACGGCGCTGGACTCTACGTCCAGCAGCGGCGGTTGGAAAGCGGGATTTACGTGCGCAGAACGACTTCGAGCGCGGTGCCGAGACCGGGAGTGCTGCGCACGTGGAACCAGCCGTCGATCGACGACGCGCGGTCGCGCATGTTCCGCAGTCCCTGGCCGGTTGCCTCCGCCTCGGCCGGGAAGCCCTCGCCGTCGTCCTCGATCGCGACGAACCGCTCACCGGACGGACGCTGGCCGATCACGACGTCGGCGTGGGTCGCGTTCGCGTGACGGCGAACGTTCCCGAGTCCTTCCTGGACGATCCGGAAGATCTCGATCTGCTCGTCCGGGGCGAGGCGGATGCCGACGTCGATCTCGAGATCGACGTCGAGCTCGCCGTCCGCCGTGAGGAACTCGACGTACCGGCGCAGCGCGGAGTCGAACGACGCCGTGCCGCCGGCCGACGACAGGGCCAGGACGGCGAAGCGAGCCTCCTGTTGCGCGAGCGCGGCGGCCTCCTTCAGTTGCGGCCCGACCTCCTCGACCGGAGTTCCGGCGGCGAGCATCTGGGCGTGCGTCGAGACGGCGAAGAGATACTGCGCGAGCCCGTCGTGGATCTCTCGCGCGACGCGCGCCCGCTCCTCGGCGATCGCCCGCCCGAGCTCGGCGGCGCGGATCGCGCGCCAGGCGCCCACGAGCATGACCCCGAAGGCGAGCAGGCGCAGGAAGTCACCCTCGGCCACGTAGGTCGTCCCGCGCGGAGGCGCGAGCACGAGATGCAGCGCGGCGAAGAGCTCGAGCGTGAACCCGAGCGCGAGCCACTGCGCGAGGTCGTCGCCGGTTCGGGCGAGGCGCTTGCCCCAGCCGACCACGGCCAGGAGGTCGAGGAGCGCCTGGATCGAAAGCACCGATGCGAGTCCCGGCGGTTCCGCATCCCCGGGTCCTCGTGTCAGGGCCGGCAGCTGGGAGGCGTGCGCGCGGAGCAGGATCCAGGCTGCGAAGAGGAGGATCGCCGCCGCCACGAGCGCATCCCAGAGAGCGCGATCTCTCGTGCGGCTGCGGCCGGAGACGAACGGAGCGGCGGCGATGAGCGCCGTCCCGAGAAGCGCGCCGAGCCAGGCCGCCCACGCCTCGGCGGGCTGTAGCGATCGCCCCCCGAGGACCGGGATGATCGCGAATGCCGCAGTGGAGAGGGAGCCGACGAGGAACCCGGCGGCAAGCAGCAGATCGGTGCGCAGGCCCTCCACGTGGAACCGGTTCGCGGCGAGGACCGCGACGAAGAGGCCGGCGAGCGCCATCGTCGTCTCCAGCACGAGGAGCAGCGAAGGCTCGTCGTACTGCGTCCGCAGCGCAGGATGCGAGAGTAGGAGCGCCAGACTGGCGCCGAGCAGGCCGGCGAGCAGGATCTCGCCCCAGAGCCAGGCCTGAAGCTTGGTGCGCTGCTGCCTCATATTGGCTCTTGTCGGCAGAACCGCTGCTGCCGATAAGCAGCGCATGACGGCACGCGTCCTCGTCGTCGACGACCATCCCCTCACCCGCGAGGCGCTCGCGGCGCTGCTTCGTTCGCACGGCTTCGAGCTCGCCGGGCTCGCAGCCGACGGGGAGGAGGCGATCGCCGCCGCCGCCGAGACGCAGCCCGATCTCGTCTTGCTCGACCTCCTGATGCCCGGCCTCGACGGCCTGACCGCACTGCCGCGCCTCCGCGAGGCCGCGCCGGGCTGCGAGGTCGTCGTCCTCACCGCCTCGGGAACCGAGGAGAACCTGCTCGCGGCGATCCGCGGCGGCGCTGCCGGCTACCTGCTCAAGACCGAGTCGCCGGACCGGATCGCGGAGTTCCTCGAGGGAGTCGTGCAGGGCGACGCCGCGCTCTCCGGGCCGGTCGCGCGCAGGTTGCTCGACCAGGTGCGGGCCGGCGGCCGCGGCTCGGGCGTGCCCGACAGCATCGCCTCCGTCCTCTCGGCCCGCGAGCTCGAAGTGCTCCTCCTGCTCGACGAGCACCACGGCACCGACGAGATCGCACAGCGGCTCTTCATCTCCGAGCACACCGTCCGCTCGCACGTGAAGAGCCTCCTCCGCAAGCTCGGCGTCTCGTCCCGCCGCGAGGCCCTCGAGCAACTTGCGCTCGCCCGCGGCTAGCTCGCGAAGCTGGCGCTTCGCTCGCTGCGGTAAAGGAACTACGCGGTCGGAAGACGCGGTCTCCCGGCCGCTCCGTGCTGTTTCCTCCTCTTTGGGCGGAGGCCGCTGTTGTGCGCTCGCGCGCGGCGGAGGCCGGCGCGAGCACGGTTCGACCTGCGGCTAAGTCGCCGCTGGTGCGGCTGTCTTAGCCTCCGGCCCTTGGCGCTCCTTCGTTCAGGCGTCTTAAGGCGCTCAGTGCGTGAAGCCGTCGAGCGCGGCATCGACGAGGCCCGGCAGCGTCTCGAGCTCGTAGCCACCCTCGAGCACGGCGGCGACACGGTCGGATAGAGCTGCGCAGCGCCGCGCGAGCTCTCGGAAGCCGTCCTCCGTGACGTACATCTCGGAGAGCGGGTCGTCCGCGTGCGCGTCGAAGCCGGCCGACACGAGGACGAGCTCCGGCCCGAATCGCTCGACCGCCGGCTCGACGACGCGCTCGAACGCCTCGAGGTACTCCTCGTCACCGGAGCCGGCGGGCAGCGGCACGTTGACCGTCGTCTCGGCCTGGTCGTCCGGGCCGCCGCTGCCCGGATAGAACGGCCACTGGTGGAGGGAGACGAAGAGGACGCTCTCGTCGTCGCGGAAGATCGCCTCGGTGCCGTTGCCGTGATGGACGTCGAAGTCGACGATCGCGACCCGCTCGAGGCCGAGTCGCTGCTGAGCCGCCCGCGCCGCGATCGCGACGTTGTTGAACACGCAGAAGCCCATGGCGCGTCCCGGGAGCGCATGGTGGCCCGGCGGGCGCACGAGCGCGAAGCCTCCGCGCAGCGCCGCCTCGATCGCGGTTCCCGCTGCGAGGGCCGCCGCCTCGAACGTCGTCGCGCTGCAGATCGTGTCGCCGTCGAGCCAGACCGGATCCTCCACCGCGCGAATGAACTCGACGTGCTCGGCGGTGTGACAGAGCTGCAACTCGGCGACCGTTGCGGCACGGCCCTCGCTCCAGACCTGCCGGTGAGCAAGCAGCACTCCGACCCGCTCGGGGCGCTCCAGGTGGAGGCCGGTCGGGTGCAGCCGCGCGAGCGCGGGGTGCGTCAGGACGTCGATAGCTCTCCGACGCGGCCGGCGACCGCGCCGAGCCCCAGTCCTTCGAGATAAGAAGACGCCTCCGCCCACGCCGGGGATGTTTCTGCGAGGGGAGGAAGGGGAGCGGAGGCGTCCATCGTCGCGATTCGCCGGAAGAGCCTCAAGTCCTCCGCCTCCGCCGCGAACCTCCCGTCGGCGAGCGCGGCCTCGAGCGAGCCGTATTGCCCGAGCAGCTCGGCGGCCTTCTTCGGGCCGATGCCGCGGGCGCCGGGCAGCTTGTCGGACGGGTCGCCGCGCAACGCGATCAGGTCCGGCACCTGCTCCGGCTCGACGCCGTAGCGCTCCCGCACCTCCGCGGGGCCGATCCGCGCGAGCTCGCTGACGCCGCGCGCGGGCTGCAGGATCGTCACGCGTTCGCTCGCGAGCTGGAACGAATCCCGGTCGGAGGTGGCGACGAGCACCTCGCCCGGCCATTCCCGTGCCGCCGCGGCGAGGAAGTCGTCGGCCTCGTAGCCCGGCGCCTTCGCGACGAGGAACCCGAACGCGCTCACGACCTCCGGCAGGATCTCGAGCTGCTCGAGAATCGACTCCTCGAACACCCTTCCCGACTGATACGGCTCGAAGGCCTCGTGCCGGTAGGTCGGCACCGAGAGCGTGTCCCACGCGACGAGGACGGCGTCCGGCCGTTCCGCCTGCCACAGGCGGACGAGCATGTTGGTGAAGCCGACGACCGCATTGAGCCGGATCGACTTCGGCAACGCGTGGTACGCGCGGTGGGCGAACGAGTCGCCGTCGACGGCGAGCAACACGCTCACAGTGCAGCCTCGAGCTCGGCGATGCGTGCCATCAGCCGTTCGGTCGCCTGTTGCGACGCGCTACGGAGGTCGCCGGACGCCCGGAGGTCGTCGATCTCGAGCGGTGCTCCGTACGCGACGCGGAGCGGGCCGAGCCTGCTCAGCCGGTCGGTTCCGGCTACCGCGCACGGCACGAGCGGCACGCCTGCTTCGAGCGCGATGCGGGCGGCGCCCGAGCGCGGCCGCGCCTGGTGTCTCTTCACCAGCCCCTTCTCGCGACGAGTCCCCTCCGGGAACATCACGACGACGTGGCCGTCCCGCGCGAGCTGGACGGCCGTCTCGATCGCCTCGACGTCGGCGAGCCCGCGATGCACGGGGAAGGCTCCCGCTCCGTCGAGGACGTACGTCGCCGGCCACCAGTAGAGCTCGGCCTTCGCCATGAAGCGGAGCCAACGCCGCGGGTAGAGCGGCAGCCCGACCGGCCATGGGTCGAGGTTCGAGATGTGGTTGCACGCGAGGACGTAGCCGCCGAGGGCGGGCAGGTTTTCCCGCCCTCGGGCGCGTAGCCGGAACAGGCCGTAGAAGATCGGCCGGCTCAGGGTGGCGATGAGCTTGTAGCCGAGCGGCGGGCGCATGCCTGGAGTATCGCGTCCGGGTGCCGTGGCTATCGTGACCCGCCGATGTCCAAGCGTCTCGTCATCGTCGAGTCGCCTGCGAAGGCCCGGACGATCGCCGGGTACCTCGGCCCCGAGTTCGTCGTCGAGTCCTCCGTCGGCCACATCCGCGACCTGCCCGACAGCGCCGCGGAGATTCCGGAGAAGTACAAGGGCGAGGCGTGGGCTCGCCTCGGCGTCGACGTGGAGCACGGGTTCGAGCCGCTCTACGTCGTCGACCCAGACAAGAAGAAGAAGGTCGCCGAGCTGCGCAAGCTCCTCGCCGGCGCGGACGAGCTCCTGCTCGCGACCGACGAGGACCGCGAGGGCGAGGCGATCGCGTGGCATCTGCTCGAGGTGCTGCAGCCGAAGGTGCCGGCGCGGCGGATGGTCTTCCACGAGATCACGCGCGACGCGATCGAGCGCGCGCTCGACGAGACGCGCGACGTCGACGAGCGGCTCGTCGACGCGCAGGAGTCGCGGCGGATCCTCGACCGGCTGTACGGCTACGAGGTCTCGCCGGTCCTCTGGAAGAAGGTCATGCGCGGGCTCTCGGCCGGCCGCGTCCAGTCGGTCGCGACCCGTCTCGTGGTCGAGCGTGAGCGCGAGCGGATGGCCTTCCGGGCCGCGTCCTGGTGGGACCTGCTCGGGACGTTCGACCCGGAATCGTTCGAGGCGCGGCTCGTCTCCGTGGAGGGGCAGCGGGTCGCCATGGGCCGTGACTTCGGACCTGACGGGAAGCTCCGCGGCGACGCGCTCCAGCTCGACGAGGAAGCGGCGCGCGGACTGGCCGAGCGGCTCGCGGGCTCGGCCTTCCGGGTCTCCCGGGTCGAGCGGAAGCCGTACGGCCGCCGTCCGAGCCCGCCGTTCATGACGTCGACGCTGCAGCAGGAGGCGAGCCGCAAGCTCCGCTTCTCGGCACAGACGACGATGCGGCTCGCGCAGCGCCTGTACGAGAACGGCTACATCACGTACATGCGCACCGACTCGACGACGCTGTCGGAGTCGGCGCTGGCGGCCGCGCGCGACCAGGCGAGCTCCCTCTTCGGCGCGGATCACATCCCGCCGGAGCCGCGTCGCTATGAGCGCAAGGTGAAGAACGCGCAGGAGGCGCACGAGGCGATCCGCCCGTCGGGCGACAGCTTCCGGACGCCGCAGGACGTCCGCTCGGAGCTCTCGGCCGACGAGCACGCGCTCTACGAGCTGATCTGGATGCGGACGATCGCCTCCCAGATGAAGGACGCGCAGGGGCAGACCGTCTCGCTGCGCATTGCCGGAGACTCAAGTGCAGGCGAGACCGTCGAGTTCGGGGCCTCGGGAACCGTGATCACATTCCGCGGCTTCCTCGCGGCGTACGAAGAAGGGCGCGACGACGACAAGCCGGCGAAGGAGGACGACGAGGAGCGGCGGCTGCCGAATCTCGCCGAGGGCGACTCCGTCGAGCTCAAGGAGCTCGAGCCGCAGGGTCACGAGACGAGCCCGCCGGCGCGTTACACCGAGGCGACGCTCGTGCGGACGCTCGAGGAGCTCGGCATCGGCCGCCCGTCGACGTACGCGTCGATCCTCGGCACGATCCTCGATCGAGGCTACGTCTTCAAGCGGGGCACGGCCCTCGTCCCCGCCTTCCTCGCCTTCTCGGTCGTCGGCCTCCTCGAGCAGCACTTCGGCCGCCTCGTCGACTACGACTTCACGGCCCGGATGGAGGACGACCTCGACCGGATCGCCGCCGGGGACGAGCACCGCGTCGAGTGGCTCGGCCGCTTCTACTTCGGCGACGGAACTGCCGGTCTGCACGAGCTCGTCTCGGACCTGAGCGCGATCGACGCGCGGGAGATCAACTCGCTCGAGATCGGCGACGGGATCGTGCTCCGGGTCGGCCGTTACGGCCCGTACCTCGAGCGGGACGGCCAGCGGGCGAGCGTGCCCGACGAGCTAGCTCCCGACGAGCTGACGCTCGCGCGCGCCGAGGAGCTCCTCGCGCAGCCGACCGGCGACCGGGAGCTCGGCACGGATCCGGAGTCGGGGCTGCCGATCGTGGCCCGCAGCGGACGCTACGGCCCCTACGTCACCGAGGTGCTGCCCGAGGGCTCGACCGAGAAGCCGCGCACGGCCTCCCTCTTCAAGACGATGTCGCTCGACACGATCGGGCTCGACGACGCGCTGCGTCTCCTCCAGCTGCCGCGCGTGGTCGGCGTCGCTCCCGACGGCGAGGAGATCACGGCGCGGAACGGCCGCTACGGGCCGTACATCCAGAAGGAGAAGGAGTCGCGCTCGCTCGAGAGCGAAGAGCAGCTGTTCACGATCACCGTGGAGGAGGCGCTCGCGGTGCTCGCGCAGCCGCGGCAGCGGCGCGGCCAGCGCGCCTCGACGAAGCCGCTCCGCGAGCTGGGCACGGACCCCGTCGGCGGCAAGGAGATCATGCTCAAGGAAGGCCGCTTCGGCCCGTACGTCACCGACGGCGAGACGAATGCGAGCCTCCGCAAGGGCGACGACCCGGAGACGGTCACGCTCGAGCGGGCGGTCGAGCTCCTCGCCGAGCGGCGCGCGAAGGGACCGGCGAAGAAGCCGACGCGACGCCGCAAGGCGTCCTGAACGGTGCCGTGCAAACTTCGCCGACCGGTCCGCGTCCTAAGCTCACGGACCGCGTCGAGACGCGGAATAGACTTGCCGGGCGGCTCGTTCGAGCGACCGGCGCGTGTGAGAAGGCGGACGGGCCGGCGGAGGGTGGTAACCGGAGGACTTCCCTCCTAAGGTACGAAGGCTGCGGAGAAGCCACGAGGCAGGGACGAAAGGACTGAGGGAGCGCTGACGCAGAACCAGCTCAACGATTTGCTCGAGTCGGACCAGATCCGCGCCATGGTCGAAGGCGCGGAAGAGCGGGGCTTCATCGATCTCGCCCAGCTCGAGGCCTTCGCGGCCGAGCAGGAACTCAATGACGACGAGGTCGAGGAGCTCACGCGGGAGCTCGAGCGCACTGGCCTCGAGATCGGCCAGCCGGCCGCGGTCGCCCCCGTCGCGCCGACGGTCGACGCGCCGAAGGAAGAGAAGAAGGAGGCCGAGCCCGCGCCCGAGCCCGAGACGCCGACCGTCGCGATCTCCGGTTCGGCCGACAGCCTGCAGCTCTTCCTCGCCGACGTCGGCCGCCACAAGCTGCTGACCGCTGCCGAGGAGGTCATGCTCGCGAAGCGGATCGAGCGCGGCGACGTGACGGCGAAGCGGCACATGATCGAGTCGAACCTTCGGCTCGTCGTCTCGATCGCCAAGGGCTACCGCGGACTCGGCGTCCCGTTTCTCGACCTGATCCAGGAGGGCACGCTCGGCCTGAACCGCGCCGTCGAGAAGTTCGACTGGCGCCGCGGCTACAAGTTCTCGACGTACGCGACGTGGTGGATCCGCCAGTCCGTGCAGCGCGCGGTCGCGAACCACGCGCGCACGATCCGCGTGCCCGTCCACGTCGTCGAGCGCCAGCAGAAGCTGTCGCGCGCTGCGCGAAGGCTCGAGGTCGAGCTCGGCCGCGAGGCGACGAAGGAAGAGCTCGCCGAGGCGACCGGCCTCCCGATGCAGCACGTCGACGAGGCGCTCGGCGCCGCGAACGCATCCGTCTCGCTCAACCAGACGGTCGGCGCCGACGACGAGGGCGAGCTCGGCGACCTGTTCGCCGATCGCGAGGCGGCCGATCCGTTCGACGAAGCCGAGGAGTCGCTGCGCCGGCAGGGCGTCCGGCGCGCGCTCGAGGCGTTGCCGGAACGCGAGCGGCGGATCCTCGAGCTCCGTTTCGGCTTCGAGGGCGAGCCGTGGACGCTCGAGGCGATCGGGAACGAGCTCGACCTGACGCGAGAGCGGGTGCGCCAGCTCGAGGGCCAGGCGCTCTCGCGGCTCGGCGCCCTGCGCGACCTCATCTCGGTCGCGGCGGCGTAACGAGCTCCGGCTCGGTCAGGTCGGTGTTGCGGAGGACGAAGGTCGCGAGTTCGTGCGGCCGCTGCTCCGTGAGATAGCGGCGCTGCGCCGGCAGGTACCGGACGCGGTAGCGCTCGTGTGTCTCGTCGAGGCAGTCGAACCAGACGCGGTTCCGCTTCGCTCCGCGCTGCGCCGCGACGTCGAGGTCGGCCTCGACCCAGACGGTCGCGTCCCAGAGCTCGGCGAGCTCCGGCCGGTGGAGGAAGACACCGTCGGCGACGATCACGACCTCGGGCGGGCCCTCGATGCTCAGCACGTGTGCACGGAAGCGGGCGAGATCGAACGAGTCGAGGTAGTAGCCCTCCGGCGAGAGCTCGCCGCGGGCGTATCGCTCCGTCATCGGCCGCTCGAACTGGTCGAGCGAGACGCGGACGGCCGGCCTCCCGCGCGACGTGAGCTCTTGCGCCAGTTCCTCGGCTAGACGGGTCTTGCCCGCGCCGTCGACGCCGTCGATGCCGATGCGCGTCAGCCCGTCGGCAGCGCGAACTGCGGCGAGGGCGTCTCCGAGCTCTTCGAGGACGAGGTGCCGCGGCGCCACGACGCCAATCTTCGCGCAGCGCCGAGGATCGCCTCGCGCTCGAGCGGTACGGCGTGCAGCTCGGGAGGCGGCCGCCGCAGGAACGAGTCGACGAGCAGGAGCTCGTCGAGGTCAGGCTCGCCCGGGCGGCGCGCCGCCGCGAG
>DATEHY010000067.1:0-39478 GCA_035279325.1 Gaiellaceae bacterium | reverse complement strand
CGCCGCGGCGGCGGTTGCGGGCCTCGTTCGCCGCGATCGCGACCAGCCAGGGACGCACCGGCGCGTCGGCTCGGAAGCGGCCGAGCGCGCGCCAGGCCTTGACGAGCGCCTCCTGGGCGGCGTCCTCGGCGTCGGCGGCATTGCGCGCGATGAGGTAGGCGACCCGGAACATGACTTCCCGATGCGGCTCGACGAGCTGCTCGAACGCGCGCGTGTCGCCGGTCTGCGCGTGCAGCACGAGCTCCTGCTCGGGGCGTGGACGGCCCTCCACACCTGTTACTACATCGCGTCTCCGCCGCGGGTTCCAGCATCTGTCACGCCGACGCCGGCCTGGCCCTCGGGCGCAGGCGGGCGACGAGGAGGTCGAGAGCCGCAACCAGGACGAAGACGCCGGCGCCGAGCCCCAGCCAGCGCAGGAGATGCGTGCCGCCCGCAGTCGGCGGCCGCGCCGAAAGCCCGAGCTTCCGTGGGAGGGACCTCGCCGCGACGAACCAGCCTCCGTGTGTCCTGGCTCCGGCCCAGAAGGTCTGACCCGCCTTCATGTACGTCAGCGGGGCAGGGCGGGCGTACGGATAGAAGTCCTGGCGGAGTATCGAGTGCCCGCCGTTCGGGCCGGGCACGACGTAGGTGATGCTGTAGCGGGGGCCGAGGCTGCCCGGCGGCCGGCTGCTGCGAGTCGGGTCGGGGACTTCGGCGAAGGCCTGCGCGAAGAAACCGCCGTCCATGGTCAAGGCGCCGAGCGGGCTGTCGGGCCCTCCCTCCGAGTAGCCCTTGAGCTGCTTGGCTCCGCTGATCCCGGGACCGGTGATCGTCGCGGCGCTCGGCCCTTTCGCGGCGGCGAGCGCCGGCAACGCGAGCGACGCGCCGAGCGCGATGGAGAGAACGAGTGAGATACGCATACCCCGACTACACCGCCGCGACCGGCGCAGTTCCCCTGTCCGCTGATCCGCTACCGACCGAGGCTCGCCAGGATCTCACGCAGCTTCTCGCGCTCCGCCTCGTGGCTGCGAAAGACGAGTGCGAGCCGGCGTTCGCCTTCGTCGCTGAGCCGGAGGTAGATCACACGCGCGTCGGTCGGGGAGCGCTCGCGGTCGAGCAGGCCCGCGTCGACCGCCCGCTGGGCCAGTTCGGTCACCGTCGTCTGTGCGAGTTGCAGGCGTTGCGACAGCTCACGCAGCGTGGCGCGCTCCGTGCCGTCGGGCGCGCCCTTGATCATCAGCAACAGCTGGTGGCGGCGCGGGGTCAGCCCGCTCGTCCGCGCGATCTCCTCGCTCGTCCGCAGGAACCTGCGCAGCGCCGACCGGAATGCTGCGGCTTCGATGACCTTCGCGGTTGCGACAGGCGGCATGGTGGGCGGGCGCGGTCAGCGGCGGCAGCGGCAGTTGTCGGCCGGCCGGCCGCACGAGGGGCAGATCCGCCGCCGGCGCTTCGGCTCGAGGGCGCTCTTCGCCATGCCGGCCAGCATCATCAGGTAGGCGACGCCGCCGACCACCAGGAACAGCTCGATGAGGTGGAGAAGATTCATCGCACTACGTTTTTCCTTTCCCCGGCGGACTAAACGGCCCGGGCCGCTCAGGCGTGGAGCGGGCGGCGGACGTCGGCGACGATCACGCTCAGGAGCACGGCGATCGGCACCAGCAGCGACCAGAGGCGGATGCGGCCGTCGCTGAAGCTCCCGGCGATCCCGCCGCCGGCATAGACGAGGAAGACGGCGCCGAGGAGCGCGACGCGGGCGCGGGAGTCCTCGCGGGAGCCGAGCTCGAGGGTGCGGCTGAGGAAGCTGTGCTTCTCGTCGCGGGCGCGTCCGTCGCGGAGCCAGAAGCAGTAATTCGTCGCCTCCTGCGTGAGCGAGGTGAGGACGCCGGTGACGTACGTGGTGCTGATCGTGCGTCCGCCGAGCTGCCGGAGTGCTGCCGTCTGCATGCCCATGGAGAGGACGCCGAGAGCGCTGAGGACGTAGAAGCCGGAGAGCGTGTGGTCGGCGACCTGTCCTCCGTGGAGGACTGTTCGTCCGTAGAGCATGAACGCGGCGATCAGCGACGTCTGGAGCACGAGGACGGAGGCGGCGACGGCGCGGATCCGGCGCCGCGCCGCGAGCTCCGCCGTCACGGTGCCGAGGGCGACCCCGGCCACGAAGAGCAGGACGGCGATTCCGGCCGGGGCCGCGGACGCGAGGTTCCCCTGTCCCGCTCGGACGCCGAACTTGACGCTGTTGCCGCTCATGTGCGCGACGAACAGCCCGCGCAGCGTGATGAAGCCGACCGCGTCGACGAATCCGGCGACGCCGGCCAGGACCGGGGCGACGAGCATCAGGTTCCGGGAAGTCGGGTTTCGAGACGTCACTGGTGGGAAGCGGTGAAAGATCGTAGTACGTTGATACCGAAGGAGGTCTGCGATGACCGATACTGCGATCCGCCGGCCTCGGCAGCCGCTGCTGTCGCCGCAGGCACGGATCTTTCTGCAGCCCGTTGCGGCGCCCGCCGTGCTCGGCTATTTCGCGCTCGGAAGCGCGCTAATCATCTGGGGCAGCTGGTTCGCGCAGGGCTGGGGCACCGAGCAGGACGCCTCGAGCTTCTTCCCGTTCCTGCTTCTGTTCGGAGGCCTCGGCCAGCTGGGGGCGGCGATGTGGGGTTACCGGGCGCGGGCCGCGGTCGCCGCAGCGCTGCACGGATCGTGGGCCGCGTTCTTCCTCGGGGTCGGCCTCATCTATCTGCTGGCGACGACGCACACGATCGTCGTCCCGGCGCGAGGCGCCGCCTGGCCGTCGCTGGGGCAGTGGCTGATCTACATGAGCGTCATCGCCTGGACGACCGCGTTCGCGGCGCTGCGGCGCAGCCCGGTCGGATTCGTGGCCCAGGCGACGCTTGGCAGTGCCGCGGCGATCGGCGCCGCGGGACTCCTGCTGCCGTCGTCGGGCTGGCAGCAGGTTTCGGGCTGGGTGTTCGTCGCCGCCGCGGCGTTCTCGATCTACGTCGGCGCCGCCCTGATGCTCGACAACGTCTACGGCAAGGTCGCCCTGCCCGTGCTCCTGCGTGGCGGCACCGAGCCGGTCCAGTACGAGCGCGGCGACCCCGGCGTCAAGGTCGGACAGTGAGGAGGCGAGACGAGATGGCACAGATAGAAGGACGCGGACCGACGACGACCAGCTTCGAGGGACGGCCGCTTCCCGACGAGGCGGAGCTGGAGCTGCCTCCTGCGCGCGTCTACCTGGCGCCGATCGCGCCGCCGGTGACGCTCGGCCTCTTCGGCTTCTTCGCCTCGACGATGATCGTCTCCACCTGGCTGCTCGGCTGGTGGGGGACGCCGACGGGCTCGCCGCCGACGATGTTCGAGATCGCCGCGATGTTCGGCGGAGTCGCCCAGTTCGCGGCGGGGCTGTGGTCGTTCCGGGCCCGCGACTACATCGGCTCCGCGCTGCTGACGATGTGGGGCACCTACTGGATGGCCTGGGGCTTCCTGCAGGCGCTCGCCGCGAACCACACGATCACGATCCCGCCGCTCTCGACGCCGCAGCAGGGCTTTGCGATCTGGTTCATCCCGCTCGCGCTGTTCACGTCGTGGGGCGCGATCGCGGCGATCCGCGAGAACATCCCGCTGTTCGTCGTGCTCGCAACGGTCGGCTCCGGCAGCGCGTTCGTCTGCGGCGGGTTCTGGGCCGGCAGCCCGTCCTGGATCAAGGTCGGCGCCTGGCTCTTCGTCTTCGGCGCCTGCTTCGCCTGGTACACGGGCGCGATGGTGCTGCTCGAGTACTCCTGGGGCCGGATCATCCTGCCCTTCGGCGTCATCCCAGGACTGATGAAGCTGCCGGCGGCGGCGAATATCCCCGGTTCCCGAATCTCGGCCCCGGTCGAGTACGCGTTGGGCCAGCCGGGTACGCGACACGCGCCCTAACGAGAGGAGCGAGATGGCTGACACGGTTTCCGACGCGCTGCTGGCGCGGTTGATCGACTGGGGAGTGGACACGATCTTCGGGCTGCCCGGAGATGGGATCAACGGGTTCATGGAGGCGCTCCGCAAGCGCCGCGACGAGGTGCGCTTCGTCCACACCCGCCACGAGGAGACGGCGGCGCTCGCCGCCTGCAGCTATGCGAAGTTCACCGGCCGCCTCGGTGTCTGCCTCTCCACGGCGGCGCCGGGGGCGATCCATCTCCTCAACGGGCTCTACGACGCGATGGTCGACCAGGCGCCCGTGCTGGCGATCACCGGCATGACCTACCACGACCTGATCGGCACGAAGTACCTGCAAGACCTGAACCACGACTACCTGTTCGACGACGTCGCGGCCTTCAACCAGCGGCTGATGGGTCCGGCGCACGTCGAGAACACGGTCAACCTCGCCTGCCGCAGCGCCCTCTCGAACCGCACCGTCAGCCACATCTGCATCCCGATCGACTTCCAGGTGCAGGAGATGGACGACTCCGATCGCTTCAAGCGCAACGTGCCCGGCCACACCGCCGGCCCGGAGGCGTTCGTCCTGCCGCGGGCGGTGCCCGCGCGGGCGCACCTGGAGCGGGCCGCCGAGCTGCTACGCGGCAAGACGAAGCCGGCGATCCTGGCCGGTGCCGGAGCGCGCGGCGCGGGCAAGGAGCTCGAGGAGCTGGCCGAGAAGCTCGGCGGCGTGATCGTGAAGGCCTTGCTCGGCAAGGACTCCGTCCCCGACGACAGCCCGTATGTCACCGGCGGCACGGGAGTGGTCGGCACGCGGCCCTCGCAGGAGGCCTTCGAGCAGTGCGACGCGTTGGTCATCGTCGGCTCCTCGTTCCCGTACATCGAGTTCCTGCCCGAGCCCGGCCAGCCGGTCTGCGTGCAGATCGACGACAAGCCCGAGCGGATCGGGCTCAGGCACCCGGCCGACGTCGGCCTCGTCGGCGACGCGAAGCTGACCTTGCAGGAGCTGCTGCCGCTCGTCGAGCGGAACGACGACCGCTCCTTCCTCGAGGAGATGCAGTCGTCGATCCGCGACTGGTGGGCGCTGCTGGAAGAGCGAGGCACCCGTGAGGACGTGCCGATGAAGCCGCAGGTGCCGCTCTGGCATCTCCACGACCTGCTCACCGACGACGCGATCGTCTGCGGCGATTCCGGCACGGTCACGACCTGGATCGCGCGCTGGAAGCTGCGCCAGCAGCAGCAGTTCTCGTTCAGCGGAACGATGTGCTCGATGATGGCCGGGCTCCCCTACGCGATCGGAGCCCAGGCCGCCTACCCGGACCGGCAGGTGGTCGCCTACACGGGCGACGGCTCGCTGATGATGATGATGGGCGAGCTCGTCACGCTCGCCCAGGAGGGTCTGCCGGTCAAGGTGATCGTGAACAAGAACGGCACTCTCGGGCTGATCAAGTGGGAGCAGCAGATCTTCCTCGGGAACCCGGAGTACGGCAACGATCTCGGCGACCCGGACTTCGTCAAGATCGCCGAGGGCTGCGGGCTGCACGGCGTCCGGATCGACGATCCCACACGCTGCCGCGACCAGCTCGCCGAGGCGCTCGAGCTGAACGAGCCGGTGCTGATCGAGTGCGTGACCGATCCACACGAGCCGCCTCATCCTCCGCAGATCACGACCGACCAGACGAAGCAGTTCGCCGAGGCGCTCGCCCGCGGCGAGGAGCACCGCAAGCAGATCGCGCTCACCGTCGGACGCGACATGCTGAAGGAGGCGGATCTCGCCGCGAGCCCGTACGGGATCCCGGCGAGGATCAAAGAGAAGCTGACACCGGGGAGCTGAGATGGCGACCGCCTCTCGTCGCGCCCCGTGGGAAATCGACGGCCTCCGCGCCCGGCCGCGTGGGGTCCAGGCCGTCGATCGGCGCACCCTCGCCCGGGAGCTCTCGCAAGCCGTCTCGGGCGAGGTGCGCTTCTCCGACGGCAGCCGCGCGCTCTACGCCAACGACGGCTCCGCCTACCGCCAGCTGCCGCTCGGGGTGGTCGTGCCGCGCAGCGCGGACGACGTGATCGCCACCGTCTCGCTCTGCCGCGAGTTCGAGGCGCCCGTCTTCGCGCGCGGCGCCGGCACCGGCCTGGCCGGTCAGACGGTCAACGAGGCGGTACTGATCGACTTCAGCAAGTACCTGCGCGAGATCGTCGAGATCGACTACGAGGCGATGCGCGCGCGCGTGCAGCCGGGCCTCGTGCTCGACCGGCTGCGGGAGAAGGCCGAGGAGCAGAACCTGACCTTCGGCCCCGATCCGGCCACCCACAGCCGCTGCACGCTCGGGGGGATGCTCGGCAACAACTCGTGCGGCGTCCACTCGATCCTCGCCGGCGTCGCCGCCGACAACGTCGAGTCGCTCGACGTCCTGCTCTACGACGGAACCCGGCTCACGGTGTCCCGCGGCGACGACGCCATCCGAGGGCCCGGCGCCGAGCAGCTCGCGAAGCAGCTGCACGAGCTCGGCGATCGCTGGGGCGACCGCGTCCGTTCGGGCTTTCCCCAGATCCCGCGCCGCATCTCCGGCTACAACCTCGACCGCCTGCTGCCGGAGAAGGGCTTCGACGTCGCGGCCGCCCTCGTCGGCACGGAGTGCACCTGTTGCTTCGTGCTCGAGGCCGATCTGAAGCTGATCCCGAGCCCGCAGCACCGCTCGCTCGTCCTGCTCGGCTACGACGCTCCCTGGACGGCCGCCGACCATGTGCCCGAGGTGATGGAGTTCGACCCGATCGGCCTCGAGACGTTCGACCAGCGGCTCGTCGACAACGAGCTCAAGAAAGGCTTCAAACGACATCCCGAGCTCCTGCCGGGCGGACAGGCCTGGCTGCTCTGCGAGTTCGGCGCCGACACGAAGGAGGAGGCGGACGCGAAGGCCGAGCGCATGGTCAGCGCGTTCAAGAAGAAGAAGGACAAGGAGTACCTCGACCTCAAGCTGTACGAGGACGAGGGAGAGGTCGAGCAGGTCTGGGAGATCCGCGAAGGCGGCGTCGGCCACTCCAAGGTTCCCGGCGAGCACCCCGGGTGGCCCTCCTGGGAGGACGCCGCCGTCGCGCCCGAGCGCTGCGGCGACTATCTCCGCGACTTCGACAAGCTCGTCTCGGAGCACGGCCTCACCGTCTCCTGCTACTTCGGCCACGTCGGACACGGCTGCCTGCACACGCGGCTCGACTGGGACTTCTCGACGCGCGACGGCATCCGCCGCTACCGGGCCTTCATGGAGGACGCCGCCGACCTCGTCTCCTCCTACGGCGGCTCCCTCTCGGGCGAGCACGGCGACGGGCACGCCCGCGCCGAGCTGCTCGACCGCATGTTCGGCCCCGAGCTCGTCGAGGCGTTCCGCGAGTTCAAGACGATCTGGGACCCGGAGGGCCGGATGAACCCCGGCAAGGTCTCCGACCCGTATCCCCTCGACACCAACCTCCGCATGGCGCCGCCCTACCGGCCGCGCCAGGTCGAGACGTACTTCTCCTTCCACGACGACGACGGCTCCTTCGCCGCCGCCGCCGAACGCTGCTTCGGCGTCGGCGCCTGCCGCGACCAGGAAGGCGTCATGTGCCCGAGTTACCAGGCGACCTTCGAGGAGAAGCACTCCACGCGAGGCCGCGCCCGCCTTCTGTTCGAGATGATGCGCAGCGAGGCTCTCGAGGACGGCTGGCACTCGGACGAGGTCAAGGAGGCGCTCGACCTCTGCCTCGCCTGCAAGGGCTGCAAGAACGAATGCCCCGTGCGCGTCGATATGGCCACCTACAAGGCCGAGTTCCTCGCCCACTACTACGAGGGCCGCCTCCGGCCACGTCAGGCCTACGCGCTCGGGCTGATCATGTTCTGGGCCCGAATCGCCTCGAAGGCGCCGAGGCTCGCCAATCTCCTCGCCGCCAATCCCCTCGGCAAGAAGCTCGCCGGCGTCGCCCCCCAGAGGACGCCACCCCGGTTCGCGGACGAGCCGTTCGCCTCCTGGTTCGCGCGCCGCGGCGGCACCCGCGTTGCCGAAGGCCGCCGCGTGATGCTCTGGCCCGACACCTTCACCAACTACTTCGAGCCCGAGATCGCGAAGGCAGCCCTCGAGGTGCTCGAAGCCGCCGGCTGCTCGGTCGAGCTGCCACGCGGACACCTCTGCTGCGGCCGCCCCCTCTACGACTTCGGCATGCTCAAGCTGGCCCGCCGCCAGCTCGAGCAGATCGTCGACACGCTCCGGCCCGAGATCCGCGCGGGCGTGGAGATCGTCGGGCTCGAGCCGAGCTGCGTAGACGTCTTCCGCGACGAGCTCCTCAACATGCTCCCCCACGACGAGGACGCCAAGCGGCTCTCGAAGCAGACGTTCTCCTTCGTCGAGTTCCTCACCGACCGGGTCGAGGGGTGGGAGGCGCCGAGCCTCGACGCGCGCGTCGTCGTCCAGGGCCACTGCCACCACAGAGCAGCCGAGAAGGACATGGCCCACGATCGCGCGCTGCTCGACCGGCTGGGCGTCGACTACGAGATCCTCGACACCGGCTGCTGCGGCATGGCGGGTTCCTTCGGCTACCACGCCGGCGAGCACTACGACGTCTCGGTCGCCGTGGCCGAGCACAGCCTGCTCCCCAAGCTCCGCGAGACGCCGGAATCGACCCTCGTCGTCGCGGACGGCTTCTCCTGCCGTGGCCAGATCGAGCAGCTCGACGGCAGGGAGGCGCTCCACGTCGCCCAGGTCGTCCAGCGCGCACTACGCGAGAGCGGCCGCACCGGGCCCGAGGCCGCGGAGCCGGAGCAGCCGGCCCGCAGACGTCGCGCGGTCGCCGTCGGAGCGGTGCTCGCCCTGGCCGCGGCGGGTGCAGCGCTCGCGGCCCGGCGCACCTGACCCGCGGCGTTTCTTCTTCGGCTCGCGCGGAACAGGGTGGGGGCCGTTCCCCCGCGCGCAGCCCTCTCCGGCGCGCCCAGGTCGGTCGAGGTTGCAAGGGAGGGGAAGAGGAGGTGAACGGCATGACGGAGTTCTCTCTCGGCGCGCCCGGCAAGGACGAGCTCGCCGACGCCATCGACGCGCTCGACGACGTGCTGCGGCTGGACGCCCTCGGCGAGGTCGACCTGCCGCCGTATCTGACCCGGCTCCTGCTCCAGCTCGAGGAGACGCTGACCGCCACTCCGGCCCAGACCCAGGTCTCGACGTGATCGGCCACACACGCCGGTCCACCATCCAGGAGCCGGCCCCCCGAAGGGACGAGTCCGGGAAACCGAGGCTCGTCTTCTTCTACTCGCCGACCTCGGGTCGCTGCCGCCGCAGCGAGGGCCACCTGGCACAGGCGCTGCAACGCCGCCAGAACCACGACACGTTCGACCTGGTGCGGGTGAACGTGGAGAAGCGGCCGGATCTCGCGGAGCGGTTCCAGGTCGCCGAGGTTCCGACCCTCCTGATCGTCGAGGGTCGCCGAGTGGTACAGCGCGTGGTCTCTCCCCGCGGCTGCCGGGAGCTGCAGCGCGCTCTCGGCAAATGGCTCCGGTAGCGGGGGTGCTAGGCGGTAGGCTCGTCGAGCTGTTCGACGAGCCACTCGCGCAGTCGGTCTAGGTCTGCCTCGAACGACGAGATCTCGTCTTCGAGCTCCCGGTTGCGCTGCCGCATCCGCCGCAGCCGCTCGCTGTAGGCGTCGAGCATCGACTCGAGATCCCGGGTCTTCTCGCGGAGCTCCTGGACGAATGCGTCGCCTCCCATCGGGGGTACAACGTCCGTTTCCGCCTCTCGGTAACGGATCACGCTCGCGCGGCGGCCGCGTCGTCGCCGGCGATGCCGTACTTGCGCACGACCCACCAGCCGTCCTCGCGCCGGACGACGTCCTCGACCCCGGGCAGGTCGTGGTGTGGCGCGATCACGAACAGGCGCGGGTCGTCGTGGATGGCGAAGTAGTCGGCGAGCGTCAGCGCGATCGGCTCGATGCACTCCTCGGCGGCGCACTCGCACATGAACCCGAACAGGCGGTCGTGCTGCTCGTCGACCGGGGCGACGAGTCGCTCGTTCAGGGAGCGGAAGCGGCTCTCGATCGCCGCGGCGTCGCCGTGGATCGCGCCGAGCAGGCGATCCGCCCCGCCCGGGACCGGCGCCAGGGTCGCCTCCTCGGAGCGGAGCGAATCGGGCCGCAGTGCGACCCGCTCGAGCTCCTCGGCCTTCTGCAGCATCAGGGTCAGCAGCTGCTCGCGCGTCGCGTCGTCGAGCTCGTGCTCGAGCAGCGTGCGGATGCCGCCGCTGATCGCCGTCAGCGGGTTGGCGATCCGGTGGCGGACGAGCTGCGTGTAGTCGAGCAGCGCGCGCCGGTACTCCTCGGCGGCCTCGCGCACCGGCTCGCGCGCTTCGCGCAGCTCCTCCCAGCGGGCCGCGATCTCGCCTTCCAGCTCCCGCGCCCGCAGCCGCAGCTCGTCGGCGATCCGGTGCTGCTCCAGCTCCTCCTGCTCGAGCTGGATCCGCTCGGTCACGTCCTCGACGCGGTGGATGATGTAGCGGAGCTCTCCATCGGCGTCGCAGACCGGCGTGTTGACGGGCGCCCAGTAACGCTCCTCGAACTCGCCGCCTGCCGCCGCCGGCCGCCGGATGTCGTACTTCTGCACCGGCATCGCGTGCTCCACGCAGCGCTCGGCGACGATGCGCAGCGAGGCTCGCAGGTTGCGCTCGCCGGTCGCCTCGGGATCGTCGGGGTTGTCGGGGAAGACGTCGAAGAGGTCGCGGCCGAGGATCTCCTCGCGCCTGGTCATCGTCGCCTGCAGGTAGGCGTCGCTGACCGCGGCGATCCGCAGCTCCGGGGTCAGGACGAGGTAGGCGCCCGGCGCCGCTTCGAAGAGGGCGCGGAAGTCGGGCACGGAGGCCATTCAGGCGCGCGGGTCGAGCTGCACGGCGATCGCGCCGGCAGGGCCGTCCTTCTCCACGATCGTCGCCGGTTCCTCTTCGACGACGTGCTCGATCTCGGGCACGTCGTGGCCGGGGGCGACGAGGAACCGGCGCGGATCCTGCCGGATCTCCTCGTACTCGGCCAGGGTCAGCGCGACCCGCTCGACGCAGGCCACGTCCGGGCATTCGCAGAAGAACTCGTACTCCTGCTCCGGCGAATCTCGAAACTGCTCGCCCGCGTCGCGGATCCGCTCGTTCACCTCGCGGAAGAGCGCCTCGTTGCGGGCCAGACGCTCCTGCGTTTCAGCGAGCACGCTTCAACCCTACGCTCCGCGCAGCCAATTCACCAACCTGTGAGCAGAAGGCCAGCTTCGCCTTACAGCTCGGCGGCGACAGGGGTCGCCGCCCGGGAGGGGAGGGCGAAGGTCATCTCGGCGTGGGTGCCTTCGGAGCGGCGGACCTCGAGCTCTGCGGCGAGGCGCTCGATGATCGGGATACCGCGGCCGTTCTCGTCGGTGCCCCCGGGAAGCTGCGGTGAATGTCCGTTCGAGTCGGCGATCACGACCGTGGTCGTGTCGGAGACGACGATCGTCAGCTCGCCATTCTCGGCGCGCGCCTTCACCTGCAGCTCGCCGATCGCCTCGTCGTAGGCGTGCTCGACCACGTTCGCCGCTGCCTCGTGCGCGGCGAGCTTGATCGCGTCGACACCCTCGTCGTCTGCGCCGATCGACCTGGCGAAGCAGCCCAGGAGATCGCGTACCACAGGCAGCGTCTCCGGCTTGGCCGGGACTGAGAGAGACAAGCTTGCGTAGTCCTTCACGTCGACCCCCCAGGGCGACTTCCATGGTGCGCGGCGGCTCTCACGAAGACCGGCGCGGGCAGCCAGAGTATCCCTTGAAAATCAGACCCGCAAGGTCGAAAATCGAGCCGGTCGCCAGCGGCCTCAGCCGGCGGTGCGATGCGGCTGTTGCCCTCCGAGCGCTGCGAGCGCGTGCGGATCGATCAGGTACTCGCGTCCCTCGATCGCGACGTGCGCGTCGCCGAAACTCGCCGGCTGTCGTGCATTCGCAGACGCACTGGAGCAGCTCCGCCAGCGTATAGGTCTCGGGTTCGGCGATCTCCACGATCATCTGCCGGCGCCGCGCCGCGGCGTCCTCGCCTAACTGGTCGACCTGGCGGCCCGATGTGCGCGGGCGGGCGCGGTGCGGCCGATCTCGGCGAGAGCGAGCGCGCTCGCGACCGTCGCGGCGAGCCCGACGATCTGCAGGATCGCCCGGGTGCCGCTGGGCAGAGACTCCCCGAAGAGAACGAAGCCCGCGGAGATCGGCAGCGCGTTGGTCGCCAGGGTCGCCATGCCGGCGGCCGTCAGGGGGTCGCCGTGCTGGAACGCGGCCTGGAGGCGGATGCTCCCGCTCGCATAGAAGGCGATGAGCGAGCCCAGGGCAACGAGCCACCAGCCGCCGTGGACGACCAGCTTGACCGAGATGTCGCCGCCGGCGAAGAGCAATCCCGCCGCGAGCCCGAGCGTTGCGGCGCGTGCGATCGGGCCGCGCACGGCGATCAGGGCGAAGCCGGCGGCGGCGCACGCGCCGAGCCAGGCGGCGGCCGGCAGCGGACGCGGTAGTCGCTCGCTCGGGGCGTGACCCAGCAGCGAGAGCGCGAGCAGCGCCAGGCCGGCGAGACCGACGACCACGCCGAGCTGCTTGCGCAGGCCGAGCCTGAGCGGATGGCCGTGGGCGCCGAGAACCGCCAGGACGGCGATCCCTGCCGCGCCGACCGCCTGCACGAGCGCCAGCGGGGCAAGTCGAAGCGCAGCCACGTAGATCAGCCAGCCGCCGGTCTCGAGCGCGAACCCGCGAAGCCAGCGGCGATCGTGGGTCAACAGCCTCACCGAGCGCAGCGGACGCCGGGGCGAGAGGCGCGGTAGCCTCGCCGCCGCGTCGTGCTCGCGCGCGTAGCCCCAGTTGACCACGATGGCCGAGACGAGCGCCAAGCTGAGTCCGAGCCAGGTCGTCACACCCAGAGGATTCCCGATTCACGGACTGTCGCCGTGGCCCGTCAGGCGACCAGGGTGTGCTGCATCGCCCAGAGAGCCGCGGCGGCCCGCGTCGAGACGCCGATCTTGCCGTAGATGTGCTGGATGTGGTGGTCGGCGGTCTTGGGCGAGATGTAGAGGCGGCCGGCGATGTCCTGGGTCGTGAGGCCTCTCGCGGCGAGCCGGAGCACCTCGACCTCGCGGCGCGTGAGCCCGCCCGGGTTCTGCTGTCGCTTGCCGGTGCGCGTGTTCGGCTCGCCGTGGCCGGCGGCCACCTGCACGGCGCGGCTCGCGCGAGGCTCGAGCAGGCCGTCCGACTCGAGCCTGCGCAGCTCCGCGGCTGCGTCGTCGGGGGAGAACGGCGGCCGGTCGGCTCGCTCGGAGGTCAGTCCGACGTACACCTCGGCGGCGGCGAGGACGCACGCGCCGAGCTGGCCGTCCCCGGCGTGCACGCGCTTGTGGTAGCCCGAGCCGTCGCACTTCTCGTGGTGCGCGCAGGCGACCGGGTTGAGTGCGGAGAGCGCGGGTGAGCGGCGCAGCATCTGCTCGGTGAGCAGGGGGTGAAGCTCGACGCGGTCGAACTCCGACCGTGTGAGCGTGCCCGGCTTGTCCCAGATCGAGTTCGGGACGACCGTCGTGCCGAAGTCGTGGACGAGCGCCGCGCGCCGCAGCGTCGTCGCCTCCGCCTCGGCCAGGCCCAGCACGCCGGCTGCGTCCGCGGCGAGCTTCGCGCAGCGGCGGCTGTGGCCGTTCCAGTAGGGCGACTTGAGGTCGATGAAGTCGGCGACGACGACGAGCGCGTCGTCGAGCGCGGCACCGGTGAGGAGCCGGTGAGGGTCGGGCTCGAGCGCGAGTACGGCGTCCCACGGATCCGTGCCGGCGAGCCGGTCGAACCAGTCGGCTCCGTGCGTGAGGAAGACGTCGGCCACCGCCGGGTCGTACGTCTCGTCGCGGCGTTCCTCCGCGGCCTCGAGCGCGCGCTCGGCTGAGAAGTGGCGGGCGATCGCCTCCAGGTCGTGACTGACGTGGACGATCCGCATCGGCAGCGGGATCGACTCCCCTTGCACGTGGTTGGGGTGGCCGTTGCCGTTCCAGCACTCGAACGTGCAGGCCAGCGCGTTGCGCACCTCCGGCCCGAATTCCAGCCTCTCGACGAGCCGGTCGGCCACCTCGCAGCCGGACGAGAAGTTGAGGAAGGCCCACTCGCGGATCGTCTCCTGGATCTTCCGGACGATCTCGTCCCGCTCCTCCGCGTCCCGGCCGGCGGTCGCGAACGCCACGATGTCGCGCATGACCTCCGCCGGGTTGCCGGAGTCGTGGAGGAGCGTCTGGCCCCGGATCGCGATCTCGTCGCCGAACAGGGTCGAGACCTCGTGGGCGTGGCCGGTACAGCCGATGAACCGGAGCAGCGCCACCCAGTAGACGGTTGCGCGCGTCTCCTCGTCGAGCCCGGCGGCCTCGGCCGTCCAGCTCGCGAGCAGACACGAGCGGAGCTGTGACTCGAGGGGCTGGCCGAAGGCGTTGTCCTGGGCCAGCGCGAGCGTCGCGACGAGCTCACCGAGACGAAGTGGAGGGGGGTCGAAGATGGGGAGTCCTCCCGATGTTTCCGCACGTCCCCCCGCACAGAATGCATCCCGACGCGTCGCACTTTCTCGCCTCCGGGCGAGTGCCAACGCTACAGCAAAGGAGAGGTCATGTCGGCATCGCCGCACTCCGCCGAGGAGCCCATCAAGGTGGGAGTCATCGCCGATCAGACGGGCCCGCTCTCGCTGATCGGGCTTGCGAACGCCAACGTCGCCAGGATGGTCGTGGGCGACCTCAACGCCAAGGGAGGGCTGCTCGGCCGCCGGCTCGAGCTGCACCTGGAGGACAGCGCAACCGACGACGACCTCGCGGCCGAGGTCGCGAGGAAGCTCGTCGAAGAGGACGAGGTCGACGTCGTCCTCGGCGGCATCTACAGCTCCACCCGCCAGGCGATCAAGGGCCCGGTCGTGGTGGAGGGCAAGAAGCTCTACATCTACCCCGAGCAGTACGAGGGCCAGGAAGCGGATCCGCTGATCTTCTGCACCGGGCCCGTGCCGGCGCAGCAGGTCGACCTGTTCATCCCTTGGCTGATGCGGGAGACGGGAGCGAAGACCTTCTACCTGCCGTCCGCCGACTACATCTGGCCGCACGTGCTGAACGCCCGCGTGCGGGAGGTCGTCTCGGCGAACGGTGGCGAGATCGTGGGCGAGGAGTACTTCCCGCTCGGCCACGACGACTACCACGCGACCGTCGAGCGGATCGCGGCGAGCGGCGCTGACGTGGTCTTCAACACCACCGTGCCGCCCGGCGTCGGGCCGTTCCTCGAGCAGCTGCACGACTCCGGCTTCCGCAGCCGCGGCGGCCAGCTCGTCTGCACGTACTTCGAGGAGAACCTGCTCGGCGCGCTTCCGCCGGCCCACGTCGAGGGCCTGTACAGCTGCCTCGACTACTACCAGACCGTCGAAGACCCGTTCAGCCGGAGGCTCCTCGCGCAGTACGACGCGCTCTACCCCGGTGCCCAGAAGTTCACGGGCGGCAGCGGCTGCTCCGGCCTCTACCGCGGCTTCTACCTCTGGGCGAACGCCGTGACGGAGGCCGACTCGCTCGACCAGGGCGACGTGATCGCCGCCCTCGACCACGCCCGGATCGCCGAGGGCCCGGGTGGGCCGGCGGCGATGGTGCCGGGCCAGCACCACGTGCGCATGCACATGTACATCGGCCAGGCGCGTGACGGCCGCTTCGAGGTCGTCGAGACCCTCGGGGCGATCGACCCGCAGGAGCGCCTCGTCGCCTCGCCGACCCTGACCGCCTGACGACGACAACGAAAGGAGAACGAGATGTTGCTCGCAACCACACAGGTCGAGGACGTCGACCGCTGGATGGAGGTCTTCTCCACCACGAGCGCCGAGAAGCGCAAGCAGCACGGCTCGAAGGGAGCGGTCGTCTTCCGCGACCCGTCCGAGAGCGATCGGGTCTGGGTGATCTTCGACTGGGACGCCCAGGGTTGGCAGAGCTTCGTGTCCGACCCTGAGGTTCCGCCGATCCTGGCCGCGGCCGGCCACAAGAGCAAGCCGCAGTCCGCGGAGCTCGTCGGCAGCTGCGACGCCTGAGCCAGCCCGCGTGCGGGGCGGCGCCACACCGCGCGTCGCCCCGCACGCGTCGACCGGCGGCCCGGCCTTACGCAGACGTCGCCAGGTCGTCTTCCGGCGCCTGGACGGCCGTGGCGCCCGGCGGCACGACGAGCAGCGGGCAGCGGGCGATCCCGAGCAGATCCTGGGAGACGCTGCCGAGGAGCGCGCCCCGAAACGCACCGCGGCCGCGAGAGCCGACGACGATGAAGGCGGCGCGCTTCTCGTCTGCGAGATCGGCGAGGCACTCGGCGGGCACGCCGTGCAGCGCCCGCCGCTCCGCGGAAGCGACGTCCTCCTCACTTGCGATTCGGGCGAGCAGCTCCTCGGCCGTGCGGAGATCCTCCTCCGTCGCCCGCTCGACGATCGGCGTCGTCCCGTACGGCGGCGCGAAGACGGCCCCCTGCGAGACATGCGCAACCACGAGGCGGAGGCCGAGCCGGTCGGACAGGCGTGCGGCGACACGAAGGCCCGCGCGCGACTCCCTCGAGCCGTCGATACCGCACACGATCGAACGTTCCATGATCCCTCCTTGCTGGCGACTCGAGGGCCAGTCTGCGTGCTCGGCAGCGGGGTGCCTATCCGTCCGTCACCCCACTGATCGGCGGACGTGACCTCACCCGCCGCAGCGACGTTCGTTGAGGTCACGGCGGCCCAGGGATGGGGCAGTCGCCCGATGGCAGGTCCGCTCCCACACCGGAACGCTGAGGGCAAGCGAACCGGAGGTGGTCGACGTGAAAGGTCCTGTGATCTGCGGCATCGAGCGTGCGACCGACGCGGCCGTCGCCGATGTGGCCCGCGAGCTCGCCGCGCGGTACGGCGCGCCGGTGCTCTACGTGCACGTGCTCGACGGCGCCGGCGAGCTCGAGGAAGCGGCGCGGATGCTGCACGAGGCCGTCCCCGACCCCGCCGAGCTGGCGATCGAGAGGGGGCACCATCCGGCCGATCGACTGGTCGAGACGGCCGAGCAGCGGGATGCCTCGTTCCTCGTCGTGGGCAACCACGGCCCGCGCTCGTCGTTGCTCGGGAGCGTCTCGGCGGACGTGTCCCGTCGTGCGCCGTGCCCGGTGATCGTCGTCTCCCCGGCCGCCGAACCTCGAGGCGCGGCGGCCGGAGGCGACGAAACCGAGCTCGAGGGCGGAATCGTCCGGTTCGGCATCGGATCGGCCGCAACTGCGTAGACCGGTCCCGCGAAATCGGGCGGCGCCCCCATGGCCGGCGGGCCGCCGCCTGGGGAGCATATGAGCACGGTGGTACGGACTCGACGCTGTCGCGGAGCAGAGTGAGACGGACAGGTAGTCCACCGCCGCTTGTCGGGGCCGGGGCGCGCGTCGATGAGAGGCGCGCCCCGGCGCAGCGGAACGGGGGGTGAGGAAGCACCATGGACGTGATCGTTGTCGGCGTCGACCACTCGCGGCAGTCGAAGAAGGCGCTGCGCTTCGCGCTCGAGGAGGCGAGGCTCCGCGGGGCCAGGCTCCGCGTCGTGCATGCGTGGCAGTACGGCACGATCGGCACCACGGGAATCGAGGGCTTCTACACCCCGGTGGTCGGCGCCGATCTCGACGACGTCCGCGAGGCGGCCGAGAAGGCCCTCGAAGAGACACTGCGCGAGCCGCTGGCGAATGCGGGCGCGGTCGAGATCGAGCGGCGCGTGGTCGAAGGGCCGCCGGCAAGTGTGCTGGTGAAGGAGTCCCGCGACGCCGACCTGCTCGTCGTCGGCTCACGAGGGCACGGCGGCTTCCGGGAGCTGCTGCTGGGGTCGGTCAGCCAACAGGTGTCGCATCACGCTGCCTGCCCGGTCGTGATCGTCCGCCCGAGAAGGGACGGCTAGCGCGGCGATGAAGCCGTGCTAGTAGACGCTGACGCTGGTCCCGATTCGCATGAAGTCGTAGGCCCGAGGCGCCTCGACCGCCGGCAGGCGGACGCAGCCGTGCGAGGCGGGCCACGCCGGCACGCTCGGATAGCCGTGGAAGGCGATCCCGCGGTTGAAGTAGCTCGCATGCGGCAGCCACTGCCGGTAGGGCACCGACCAGGAGTTGCGCTCCTTGCGGAAGATCGTGTAGCTCCCGGTCGGCGTCTCGTAGCCCTTCGCGCCGCTCGAGGAGTGAAGGGCTCGGACGAGCCGGCCGCGGTCGAGTAGGAGCGTGACGCCCCTCGCGCGATAGACCTCGACATGCCTGCCACCGCCCGGGTTCCCGGCGGGCCTGGGCGGGCTCGCCGTTTCGAGCGCCGCGAGCGTCTGCGCGCCGACGATGCCGTCTCGGCTCAGTCGCTGCCAGGCCTGAAAGGCGGTCACCGCGTGGAGGGTGCGGTCGTCCCATCTGCCGGTCACCGCCTGCGCGGGGAGGTAGCGGAGGGCCACCAGCCGCTTCTGCACGCCTGCGGGATCGGCTGGTGCAGGGCCCTTGGGGACGAGGCTCGCCTTCCGCGGCAACCTGATCGGCCTGGTGAGACCGTCGCGGCCGCGAGGATCTTCGATCGTGAGGCGCGAGTCGGCGAAGCGGGCCCAGGGGCGCCCGTTCATCGTGATCAGCACCCTCTCGACCTCGGGGAAAGCCGTGAGGGTGTAGACGATCTGCGCGGCACGCGCCGGACGCGCCGACACCTCGGAGGCCCTCGTCTTGCTCGCGACGTGACGAAGAGCGATCGTCGCCACGCGGTCCTCGGCGCTCAGCGAGACGAGGCGCGTTCCGCGCGGGATCGTCGTGACGATGCCCGATTTCCGCTCGGCCGTCGTCGGGCCGGCGAGCAGCGCGCGCAGCGCCGTCGCTTTGCCCGCTTCGCCGGAGTCGACGACTCGTGTGCGCGGTACGAACCGCCGGCCGCGCACGAAGAAGACCTCGCCCGTGATTCGAGAGACGCTCGCTGTCGGAACGAACGCCGGCGGAGCGTCGTCCGCGACGGCGGAGCCGAGATTCGCGGTGCCCGCGAGACCTGCGACGGCCGCCAGCAGAGCCGCACCTCCCACGAAGGCATTTCTGTGCATTCTCGGCTCGACCGTAGCCACGAGTGGCGCCCGCGTCGGTACGGCCGAGACCCCATCTTCGGCGTTCGGCTAGGCGACGACGTAGGTGCCGGCCGGCGCATGCACGATCAGCCGAGCGGCCTCGGCGCCCGCCTCGTCCACGTGAACCGCCGGCGGCTCCGGCTCCGCTTCGTGGAACGTGCCCGGCCCCCAGAGGCGACCGAAGCGGAGGATGAGCGAAGCGCCGGCGAAGGCCCGGCTCGCACCCTCCAGCTCGGCAACGGCTGCGGCCGCGGCCCCGTCGAGCGGGAAGGCGACGCTCTCCGTCACGAGGCGTGTCGCGCCGGCCGCCGTTGCGGCGCCGATGAGATTCGGCCCGCGCTCTCTGCGGACCCGGTTGTTCGCCTCGAACGAGCCCGCTGCAAGGTCGGTCACGAAGTTGACGACCACCTCGGGCTCGATCCGTTCGGCCAGTTGCAGGAGCGCGTCGGACGCGTAGACGTCGCAGACGGCTCCCTCTGCGCCGAGGTCGCGCAGGAGTTGCAGCTTCTCCGGTGATCGCGTCAGGCCCGTGACCGCGTGCCCTCGGAGGTGAGGAAGCGTAGCCCGGCCGAGCACGCCGGTAGCCCCGGCGAAGAGAATCCGCATACCGCTCGGGTGATACCCGGCCGGCGGAGAAAGATGGTGTCCAGACCCGATCGCGAGGACCACGTCTCGTGGCCAGGCTGCGCTCGTCGATTCGCGATTTGGAAGGAGCATCAAAGGTGAACGAGTCCCTGATCACGAAGGATGGATTCGCGCGGTTGAGCGACGAGCTCGAGAACCTGAAGAGCGACGGGCGGCGCCTCGTCGCGGAGCGGCTGCGGCAGGCGGCCGCGAGCGAGGCGAACCGCGCCGAGAACGCCGACTACCACGACGCACGCCGCCAGCAGGCGGAGCTCGAGCGCCGGATTGCCGTCCTCGAGCACCGCCTGCGTTCGTCTCGGATCGCCGAGCCCCGTCTGGGGAACGGGCGCGTCGATGTCGGTGAGCGCGTGCGCGTGCGCGATCTCTCGTCCGGGCGTCCGCTCGACGTCGAGCTCGTCGGCCCGCTCGAGGCCGATCTGGCCGAAGGACGAGTATCCGTCGCCTCACCGCTCGGGCGGGCGCTCGTCGGCCTGCGCGACGGCGAGATCGCGGACGTCGACGCCCCGCGGGGGAGGGTTCGCTACGAGGTGCTGGCGGTCGAGCTCCCTGCTCGTGCCGCCTGACCGGCTCGGAATGGGGTGTCGACCGGATTCACGTCCGGCACCGGAGTTGCGAGTCTGGGTGCATGTTCGAGTCGTTGATCGACGTCGTCACGGCCTCGGCGTGGGTCTACCCGCTCATCCTCGGGGTCGCCGCGCTCGACGCCGTGTTCCCCGTCGTTCCCAGCGAGGCGACGGTGATTGCCGCGGCGGCCCTGGCAGGGACTGGCGACCTGGTCCTGTCGCTCGTCGTCGTCGCGGCGGTCGGTGGCGCCGTGATCGGCGACAACGTCGCGTTTCTCATCGGGCGCGTGGGCCGCGGGCCCGTGGTAGCCCGGCTCGCGCATTCCTCCAAGTGGCAAGGGCGAGTGGCGCGCGCGGAAACGATGCTGCGACAGCGGTCGGCGACGATCATCGTCGTCTCGCGCTTCGTTCCCGGCGGGAGGACGGCGACGATGCTCTCGGCGGGGCTCGTCGGCCTGCGGTGGAGCCGCTTCGCCGCCTTCGATCTTGCCGCCGGTCTTCTCTGGGCCGGTTATGCGAGCCTGATCGGCCTCGTCGGCGGCAAGGCGTTCGCGGACAGGCCCCTGTACGCGCTGCTGCTCGCCTTCGGGCTCGCTGCGGCGCTGACCCTCCTGATCGAGAGCGGCCGTCGCGTCTACCGCGCCGCGCGTGCCTCCTGAGCGCCCAGCCCCGTCGAGCGTAAATCGGGCGGCTGCGCCTCGGGAATAGAGCCGCGAGCCCATGGCCGGTCCGCGTGCCGACCGCGACGCTCACCGTAATGGAGCTTCACTCGAAGGAGGTCATGGTGGGATCCCTCGCGGACCTGAGGCGTGGCAACCCCGCGTATCAGGTCTATCTACTTCTCCGGTGCGCATTCGTCGCTGCGCCGGTGCTGTTCGGTCTCGACAAGTTCTTCAACTGGAGCGTCGATTGGCCTCGGTACCTCGCCCCATGGGTCAACGACATCATCCCTGGCACCGGGCAGGAGTTCATGTACGTCGTCGGTGTGATCGAGATCGCCGCGGGTCTGGTGGTGCTGGTCGCCCCTCGTGTGGGCGGCCCTCTGGTGGCGGCGTGGCTTGCCGGCATCGTCGTGAATCTGCTGACCAACAACCCGCCCGAGTACTACGACATCGCTCTACGCGACTTCGGGCTCTTCCTCGCGGCGGTTGCGCTCACGCGGCTCGCTCTCGAGTTCGATCGGGCGCGCAACTGGCGACCCACGAAGACCACGGACGACGCCGCCCGTCAGCCGAGCCCGCGCGGGGTGTGAGGGAGAGCCGGGGACGCCGGCGGCCGCGGCGTCCCCACTGTCCCTCGTCTAGCGGACGGCCGCGTAGCGCGTGCTCCAGGTGATCCCGCCCGCGTCCGGGTCGGCGCCCGGCGGGATGACGCAGAACTGCACCCAGGCCTGGCCGGCCTTCAACGTGCCCCAGCCCCACTCGTTCTGGTCGACCCGGAAGGTGTCCGTGTGCCAGGTGCCGTCGCAGGTGACCGTGTTCGCGTGGCTGTGCGACCAGGCCGCGCTCGCGGCCCCGCTTCCCTCCGCCCGCAGCCAACCCTCGGGCAGGCGGCTCTCGGCCTGCTTGACCGACGCCCAGACGTGTGCGCCTTCGCCACCGCTGCAGATGTAGCGGGCCGTGACGCGGGCAACGGTCGGATCGGCGGGATCGATGCGGACGTTCCCGAGGACCTGTGAGTCGAGCTTGTCCGCCGGCGTGGCCTGTGCCGCGCTCGCTCCGAATGCTGCGGCTGCCGCGAGGGCGGCGACCGCGATGAGCACACCTCTCTTCATCTGGCTCCTTCCGTCGTTGGCGCCGGCGAGTTGCCGACGTCTCGAGGCTAGGGAGCGGGATACGAGGCCCGCCATGGGGCCGGGGCCCCATTCGCGGCCGCCAGCTCTCGGCGCTCGCGTTTCCGCTCCCGCATGCGCTCGGGGTCGGGCACGGGAACCGCGGCGAGCAGCGCGCGGGTGTAGTCGGTCTGCGGCTGCGTGTACACCTGCTCGGCCGGGCCCTGCTCGACGATCCGTCCCTCGTGCATGACGGCGATCGTGTCGCTCATGGCGCGCACCACGGCGAGGTCGTGGGCGATGAAGAGGTAGGTGAGCCCGAGATCGTGCTGCAGGTCCTTGAGCAGGTTGAGGATCTGCGCCTGGATCGAGACGTCGAGCGCCGAGACGGGCTCGTCGCAGACGACCAGCTTCGGGTTGAGGGCGAGCGCCCGGGCGATGCCGATTCGCTGCCGCTGGCCGCCCGAGAACTCGTGCGGGTAGCGGTTCGTGTACGAGGGGTCGAATCCGACGAGCTCGAGCAGGCGGGCGACGGAGGCGCGGCGCGAGCGGCGTGTGCCGATCCCGTGGGCCTTCAGCGGCTCGGCGACGATGCGCCCGACGGTCATGCGCGGGTTGAGCGATGCGTACGGGTCCTGGAAGACGATCTGCATCTGCCTGCGCACCTGCCGCAGCGCCTCGCCGCGCAAGGACGTGAGCTCCCGGCCGTCGAACCGGACCGAGCCCGCCGTCGGCCGGAGGAGCTGCAGCGCGGCGTACGCGGTCGTCGACTTGCCCGAGCCGGACTCGCCGACGAGGCCGAGCGTCTGTCCCTCCTCGATCTCGAAGCCGACCCCGTCGACGGCTTTGACGTATCCGACCGTGCGATCGAAGAGAAGCCCGCTGCGGATCGGGAAATGCACCGCGAGGTCGCTCACCGTGAGCAGTGGAGGCGTCATACGCGCGCGGGCTCCCGCTCGCTCGCCGGATGCGCGCTGCGGACCCAGTGGCCGGGCCGGAGCTCGCGGAGGGCGGGCGGCTCGAGGACGCAGCAGTCGCCGCGTTCCGCGAACGGGCACCGGGCCGCGAAGCGGCAGGCGGCCGGCGGATCGATCAGGTCGGGAGGTCGTCCCGGTATCGCCGTCAGCCGGCCCTCGCGTGCCTCGCGGTCGTCGAGGTCCGGCAGCGCCGCGAGGAGCGCTTCGGTGTACGGATGCTCGGGACGGCCGAACAACTCGGATGCGGGCGCCTGCTCGACGATCTGGCCGGCGTACATGACCGCTACCTCGTCCGCGGACTCGGCGACCGCGCCCATGTTGTGCGTGATGAGGAGCATCGCCATCTGCCGCTCGCGGCGCAGGTCGTCGAGCAGGTCGAGAACCTGCGCCTGCACGGTGACGTCGAGGGCGGTGGTCGGCTCGTCGGCGATGAGGAGCCGCGGCTCGCAGGCGATCGCCATCGCGATGCCGACCCGCTGGCGCATGCCGCCCGAGAAGCGGTGGGGGTAGTCGTCGAGGCGCTCGTGCGCGCGTGGGATGCCGACCTCGGCGAGCAGCTCTCCGGCCCTCCGGCGGGCGGGTCGCCGGTCGAGGCCGAGGTGGCGCTGCAGGACCTCGACGATCTGCGTGCCGATGGTGAGCGTCGGGTTGAGCGAGGTCATCGGGTCCTGGAAGACCATCCCGATCTCGCGGCCGCGCACGTCCTCCAGCTCGCGCTCGGAGAGCGCCGTCAGGTCGCGACCCTCGAAATGGACGGCACCCGAGACGATCCGCGCGGGCGGGGTGGGGAGGAGGCGCATGATCGAGAGCGCGGTGACGGACTTGCCGCAGCCGGACTCGCCGACGAGGCCCAGCGTGCTGCCGGCCTCGACCGCGAGGCTGACCCCGTCGACCGCGTGCACCACTCCCTCGCGCGTGAAGAAGTGCGTTCTCAGGTCCGAGACCTCGAGCAGGGCCATCGTCACGTCTCCTTCGTGCGTGGATCGAGGGCGTCGCGGAGCCCGTCCGCGATGAAGTTGGCGCACAGGACGAGGGTCGCGATCGCGAGGCTGGGGATGATGATGATGTGCGGGTGGGCGCGGTACGCGTCGCGCCCGTCCTGGGCCATGGAACCCCAGGAAGCGTCCGGCGGGTTGATGCCGAGGCCGAGGAAGGAGAGGAAGGCCTCGCCGAGGATCACTCCCGGCAACTCGAGGAAGATCACGATCACGAGCACGCCGAGCGTGTTCGGCAGCAGGTGGCGACCGAGGATCCCGTACCAGCGCACGCCGACCGCCTTGGCGGCGCGGACGTAGTCGTTCTCCTTCAGCGTGATGATCTGGCCGCGGACGACGCGGGCCGTGATGAACCAGCTGGCGATCGAGAGGGCGATCACCATCGTCCAGAAGTCGACGGTGCCGATGATCGCGAGGGCGAGGATCGCGAACGGCAGGTACGGGAGCCCGTAGAGCGCGTCGAGGAAGCGCATGAGGGCGTTGTCGAGCTTGCCGCCGACGAAGCCGGAGACTGCGCCGTAGACGACGCCGATCCCGAGAATCGCGAGCGTCGCGCCGAAGCCGATCCCGATCGAGATCCGGCCGCCGAGCGCGGCGCGGGTGAAGAGGTCGCGGCCGAACTGGTCGGTGCCGAACGGATGGCTCCAGCTCGGCCCCTGGTAGGCGGCGGCGAAGTCGACGTGGTTCGGGTCGTACGGCGAGACGAGCGGGGCGACGATGCACCAGCCGAGAATCAGCAGGAAGACGGCGCCGGCGGCGACGGCGCCGCGGTTGCGGAGATACCGCCGCCAGGCGTCCTGCCAGAGGCTCGACTGCCGGATCGGCGCGCCGGCGTCGACGCCGGCCATGCGGCCCGCGATCTGGGTGGCGCTCACGTTCGCGCCTCCCGCGTACGTGGGTCGAGGATCGTATAGAGGATGTCGACGACGAGGTTGGCGACGATGACGATGATCGAGAGCAGCACCGTCAGCCCCATCACCACCGAGTAGTCGCGCGCGGAGACGGCCGTGACGTAGTAGCGGCCGATGCCGGGGACGGCGAAGATGTTCTCGACGATGAACGAGCCGGTGATGATGTAGCCGAGCAGCGGCGCCGCCGCGGTCACGACCGGGATCAGCGAGTTGCGCAGCACGTGCACAGTGACCACGCGCCGCCGGCGCAGGCCTTTCGCCTTCGCGGTGCGCACGTAGTCCTGCTGCAGCGTCTCGAGCATCGTCCCGCGCACGAGGCGGGCGAAGTAGGCCATGGGGACGAGGCCGAGCGTGAACGAGGGCAGAACCTTGTGCTCCCAGGTCGTCCAGCCGCTCGTTGGCAGGAGTCCCCACTCGACCGAGACGAAGTAGATGAGCAGGGTCGCGACGAGGAAGTTCGGCAGCGCGAACCCGACGTTGGAGAAGAGCATCGAGCCGTAGTCGAAGCGCGAGTTCGGCTTCAGCGCCGCCACGACGCCGGCGGGAATCCCGAGCACTACCGCCCAGCCGAAGGCGAGCAGCCCGAGCTCGATCGAGCGTGGGAACTGCTCCTTGACGATGTCGTTGACGGTGCGGTCGCGCAGCACGAGCGACGGCCCGAGGTCTCCTGTCGCGACGCCCTTGACGTAGTTCCCGTACTGGACGTACCAGGGCCTGTCGAGGCTGAACTTGCGCTCGAGGTTCGCCTGCACCGCTGCCGGCACAGCCCGTTCGGTCTGCCGGAACGGGTTGCCCTCGATCTGCTTCATGAGCATGAAGGTCATGAAGATCACGAGCAGCACCACGGGGACGGTCCAGACGAGGCGACGGATGATGTAGGCAGCCATGGTCTCTCCGAGGGTGGTGGCTGCCGGGCGGGGTCAAGGGGGAGTCGCGCCCGGCAGCCGTCTCTCGACCTCGCTCAGGCCTCCTCGATGACGACCTTCGAAAGGTCGAACTGGTCGAGCGGGTTGATGTGGAAGCTGTCCTTGACGGACTCACGCTCGAGGTTCGTGTACGTGTACCAGTAGATCGGGGCGATCGGCAGCTCGCCCTGCGGGCCGGTCAGCATCGCCTCCGCCTGCCGGTAGATCTCGTACCGCTGCTCGTCGTTCGGCGTGTTCCGCGCCTGCTCGATCAGCCGGTCGTAAGCCGGGTTGGCGAAGTTGCTGTTGTTGTTGCCCGACTTGCTCGTCCAGAGCTCGAGGAAGTTCATCGGGTCGCCGTAGTCCGCGATCCAGCCCAGCCGGTACATGTCGACCGCGTCGTTCGGCGGCGGTCCCAGGAACTCGAGGAACTGGGCGAACTCCTGCGACTTGATCGTCGTGTCGATCCCGAGCTCCTTCCACATCGCCTGCACCGCGACCGCGATCTCCTTGTGGCCCGGAGCGTCGTTGTAGAAGAGGGTGATCTTCCGCTTCGGGTCATCGGCCTTCGCCATGAACGCCTTGGCCTTGTTCAGGTCGGCCCGCGGCGGCAGGAAATGCTGCTTGATGGTCTCGAAGCCCGGCATCCCCTTCGGCACCATCCCGCTGGCGGGGATCTGGTCGGCCTGGGCGACGTTGTCGATGATCGACTGCCGGTCGATCGCGAACGCCATCGCCCGACGCTGGTTCAGGTCCGGGATGTTCTTCAGGTTGAAGCCGTAGTAGTAGGTGCCGAGAGCCGGGTACTTCTCGTACTCGGCCGACTGCTTCAGCCGTGGCATGTCCGCCGGCGGCAGCCCGCCGCCGTCGAGCAGGTCGACCTCGCCGGCCTCGAACGCCTGCACGCGGGTCGTGCCGTCGACGATGATCCGGCCCTCGACCCGGTCGAGCGCGACCTTCTCGGCGCCGCGCCAGTCGGCGTTCTTCGCCAGCGTGATCGAGGCGTCGTGCTTCCAGCCCGCCAGCTCGAACGGGCCGTTGGTCACGATGTTCTGCGGCTCCGTCCACTTCGCGCCGTACTTCTCGACCGTCGCCTCGTGCACGGCCAGGAACGAGTGGTGCGCGGCCTGCTGCACGAACCATGGTTGCGCCGAGGTCAGCGTCACCTGCAGCGTGCGGTCGTCGAGCGCCTTCACGCCGACCTTGTCCCGCAGCGCCGCCGCCTGCGCCGGCTTCGCGTTGTTGTACGCCTCGGCGCCGACGATCCCGTACAACTGGTACGCGTAGTCCGCGGCCAGCTTCGGATCGAGCGTCCGCTTCCAGGAGTACTCGAAGTCGTTCGCCGTCACCGGGTCGCCGTTCGTCCAGCGGCCGTCGTCGCGCAGATGGAACGTCACCACCTTGCCGTCGACGTCCCAGCTCTCCGCCAACGCGGGCACCGGCTGAAGATCGGGGCCGAGCCGCACGAGCGGATCCATGATGTTCAAGAGCACGTTCGACGAGGTCGTATCCGTTGCGAGCCCCGGATCGAGCGAGGGCGGCTCTGCGCCCCACGCCATCCGCAAGACCTGGCTCGCGGCCTTCTTGCCGCCGCCGACGGCTCCCTCGTTCTCGCTCCCGCCGCCACAGCCGGCGGCGAGCGCTGCCACGGCCACGACAGCGGCTGCGAGCAGTGGAACCCGCAAACGCATGATCGTTGCTCCTTTCGCAAAGGGTGAGTTCGACATTGCGCCCATCGTCGCGACCGACGACGCGCTCGACGATGGGGGGCACCAGCCATTTCCGTCCCGGGTGGCATCCATTTGGCGCGCCGGCTCAGGCGTCGGCTTCGGGCCAGCCGAGTGCAGACACCGCGATGCCGTCGGGCACGACGACGACCGGGCAGGGAGCACTTCTGGAGACCCCGCCCGCGATGATCGACGCCGGCCGTGGCGAGAGGCGGCCGTTCGTCCCGATCACGAGCAGGAGCGCGCGCTTTCGCGCCGCGAACTCGACCATCCGCTGCACCGGGTTGCCGGAGTCGAGACAGCAGTCGACACCGAACGGATGGTCGAGCCCCTGCGCCGTCAGCTCGAGCACCGCTCTGGCCTCGTCCGGTGTCCAGCCCGGCAGACCCGGGTCGAGGGTGTCGAGGGCCGGCGTCGGTGCGACCGCGAGCAACGCGAGCCGAGCCCGGAGCGCCGAGGCCAGCCGGGCAGCCACCTCGACGGCGTTGGGGTCGACGGCCGAACCCTCGATCGCGCAGACGACGACAGGCGCCGTCTCAGCCGAGCGCCTCGTCATCGTTCCGATCTCCCCGGGTGGAATCAAGAGCGATTCGTCTCCATGCCGTGAGCTTGCGCCACACGAGGGATCTGGGCCATCCGGTCGACGCTGCATTTCGCTCGCGCGGCGCACGGAGCTCGCCGAGCTCCGTCGGCGTCTGCGTAGGTTCCGGGCCGCAGTTGGGGCGGCGACCCGATGGGCGTTCGGCCGGGCCACCGCAACGCTGTCCTCATGACACGGACCAACGGAAGTCGCGTTCGGCGTTCGATCGTCTGTGGGGTCGACGGCTCGGACGGCGCCCGCCTCGCGCTGCGCGTCGCCGCGCGGCTTGCCCACGAGCTCGGCTTGCGCCTGGTCGTCGGCCATGTGGCTCTGCCGCAACCGGCGGCACGTGGACTCGGGCCGACGGCCGCGCAGCTCGTCGAACTCCCGCTCGAGGCCCTGGTCGCCGGCGGTGAGGCGCTCGTCGGTCGAATCCTCGAAGAGGAGGACGTCGGCGACGCGGAGCGGCGTGTGCTGATCGGCTTTCCAGCCGATCGGCTCGCCGACCTCGCCGACGACGAGGCCGCCGAGCTCGTGGTCGTGGGCTCTCGGGGCAGGCGCGGGCTCAAGGCCGCCTGGCTCGGCAGCGTGTCCGCAGACGTGATCGGCGTCGCCCGCTGCCCGGTGCTGGTCGTTCCTCCGGGTGTCGTACCTGCGCCCGGCGGAGGGCCGACATGGGCTGCAAACGAAAGCGTCCTCAGCGCACAGGCGTCGCCGTGAACGCGAACGTCTTCATCACGATCGCGTTCGCCGCGATCGCCCTGCTCGTGCCGCTCGTCTTCGTCGTCTTCGTCCTCCCGCAGGCCCGCCGCGAAGCCCGAGGCGCACGGCAGCGTGAGTCGGCTCGGCACGACGTCGCGGCGACGCGGCCCGCCCAGGCTCCGACCGTGAAAGGGGAACACGATGCGGCAGTTCACTGAGATGCGCCGGCCGCCGCTCTGGAGGTCGTCGTGGGCGTGTTGATCGCGGTCCGGGAATCCAGGATGAGGGCTCGCTGCGCCTGGTGTGGGCGCTACCGCATCGGCGAGGGCTGGATGCTGCTCGACGAGCTGCCGTCGTTCGCCGCAGTCGTGGACGTCACGCACGGCATCTGCGAGGACTGCGTCCCGCTGCGCGCGTCGGGGATGAGCGTCTAGGTAGAGACCCGGCTACCGGCGGAGGAGGAGCTGAACGCGACACGGGCGTCGTCCCGAGCCGATTGGTTCTGGGCCTTCGGGGCAGGCTCGTCCGAAGCGGCCGGCGAAAGAGCGGCCGGCCACGACTGACCTATGTCCGTGCAAACCATCTTCGCGCTCGTGTTGACGCTCGTCTCGGCGATCGCGATCAACTGGGGGTACCTGATCGAGCACGGCGCGGCCTCGACTCTGCCGCCGCTCTCGGTGCGGCGACCCCTTCGCACGGCCCGGCTGCTCGTCGCCTCGCGGCGCTGGCTCCTCGGGTTTTCGCTCGAGACAGGCGGGTTCGTCCTCTACGTCGTCGCGCTGGCGCTCGCACCGCTCGCGCTCGTCCAGTCGGTCGCCGCGGGCGGGATCGGCGTGCTGGCCGTGCTGGTCGCGCGGATCAGCGGCGCGCGACTCCAGACACGGGAGCGGGTCGGCGTCTCGATCGCGATCGTCGGGCTCGTGCTGCTTGCGATCTCGCTCGCCGGCGGCTCGGCGGAAGGCGTCTCCGGAACCTGGTATGCGATCGGCCTTTGGCTGGCGGCCTCGGTCGGCGCGGCGGTCGCGGCGATCACGGTCGGAACGCGCCCCATGCCGGGCGGCGCCGCGTTCGGCCTGGCGGCGGGGATCCTCTTCGCGGGCGGCGACGTCGCGACGAAGGCCGTCGTGTCCGGCGGCCACCACCATCTGCTCGGGCCTGCGATGGTCGCGTTCTACGCCGCAGGGACGATGGTGCTCCAGTCGGGCTTCCAGCGCGGCCGCCCCCTCACCACCGCGGGCATCGCCACTCTGGCCACGAATGCGATCCCGATCGCGGCGGCGATGACGCTGTTCCGGGAGCCGCTGCCCGGCGGCGGCCTCGGCGTGATCCGCGTCGCCGCATTCGTCTCGGTCGTGATCGGCGCCGTCTGGCTTGCTCCCAAGCGCCCCGGCGCAGCCACGGATTCCCCGGATTCGGGCGAGCGTCAGCCGCTGACGCTGACGCAGCCGACGAACGCGCCGTAGAGAGCGATCCAGCCGAGGATCGGAACTGGTCCGTAGCCGGTACTGAAGCGGAGCGCCCCGAGCGCCAGCATGCCACCGGCGAGGCCGAGGGCGGCTGCGAGCAGCGACGGGCCGCTCAGCCTCCAGTCCGTCAGCGCCAGTCCGAGCGCGACCGGCAGCGTCGACTGAAAGAGCATCGCGCCGGTGATGTTGCCGAGCGCCAGCGTGTCCTTCCCCTCGCGCGTCCAGAGGAAGCTGTTCGCCTTCTCCGGCAGCTCTGTCGCGAGCGGCGCGAGCACGAGCGCCAGGACGAGCGCCGAGACGCCGACACGATCGGCGACGTGCAGCAGCTCGTCGACGAAGAGATGCGAGCCGCCGACAATTGCGCCCAACGCCACCAGCAACTGCACCACGATGGCCGCATTGGCCGGAGGATCGCCGCGGCTTGCGTCGAGGTAGAGCGGCTTGAGCGAGGCGCCCGCCTGCGTCTCGCCGCCGCCTGCGAGCGTCAGCCGCACATAGACCGCGTATGCGACCACGAGCGCGACAGCTCCTGCGATGCGGACCGCGGCGGGGGCGCCCAGTCCGAGCAGGAGCGCAACCGCGAACAGCACGAGGAAGAACCGCAGGTCACGGCCCAGCGTCTGTCGGTGCACGTCGAGGCTCCTGCCGGTGGCGCGACGCGAGCGAAAGGCGAACGTCGAGAGCCCGACGAGCGCCATCGCGATCGTCGCGAGCATGAACGGCGCGCCGACGATCGCTCCGACGGCCACGTCGTCCGCCTTGCCGCCCGCGACCAGGGCGATCACCGGGATGATGGATTCCGGCAACGCGGTGCCGATCGCCGCGAGCAGGCTCCCGACCGCGCCTTCGCCGAGGCGGAGCCGATGGCCCGCCCACTCGACCGCATTCGTGAAGACGTAGGCGCCGACGAGCAGCACGGCGAACGACGCCGGTAGCAGGACGAAGCTCACGCGTCGGCGAACGGCTCGGACCCGGGGGTGGTGGCGCCGAGCCGGCTGAGCCGGGTGCCGAGGCGGCGCTCGCGGTCGCCCGATCCGCCGCGGCCGACGCCCCGTCGAGCGCGCTGGGGCGCGAATGGGGTCAGGAGCCCATTGGCACGAGTCGCGCTGCCCGGCACCCTCCTCAGCAAGCCGAAGAGAAGGAGAGCGCAATGTCGGAAGTTGCAATCCAGCCGGGCAAGCGCAGTGACGGCCGGCGGCGGGAGGTTCGACTCCTGGTCGCGGACGACGACCGCCTGGAGCGCGCGCTGCTCGCCTCCTGTGCGCGCGAGACTCTCGGCGAGATCGTCGTCCTCGAGGCCGCAGACGGCGCCGAGGCGATTCAAATGGGCCTGCAGCAGCAACCGGAGATCGCCCTCCTCGACATCAACATGCCGCGCCTCGGCGGCATCGAAGCTGCGCTGACGCTGCGCGAGCTGCGGCCGCGAATGCACCTGGCCCTCCATAGCGGAGACCCGCACGCCCACCGCGAGCGCGCCCTCGAGAGCAACCTGCCGCTCTTCGGCAAGCTCGAGCTCGACCGCACGCTCGGGTGGCTGCAGGCGCAGGTGGAACGGTGCCTCGAGGCGCGGTCGGCGATGGATGCGCCTCGGAAGCGCAGCTTCGTCTGCGGATCGTGTGGCTACGGCGCCTTCCGGGCAGCGGCGCCGGACCGCTGCCCCGTGTGCCAGGCCGAGAACGCGTGGATCGTCGCAACCCGGCAGGCACCGACGGTCTTGTCGGCGCGCTGATCGTCGGTCGGTGAAGGCCGGCGCGGGCCGCGCGTGCGGCGCCTGCCCGGGCTCCCGACGCACGGGCTCGACCGTGAGGCGCGGGAGCCACTCCAGCCGGCGGGGCAGGTACCAGTTCCAGCGGCCGAGGAGCTTCATCGAGGCCGGCAGCAGGACGGCGCGGATGATCGTGGCGTCGATCAGGACCGCGAGCGCCAGTCCCACGCCGAGCTGCTTCATGTCCAGCGTGGAGAGCCCGGCGAAGATGCCGAACACGGCGATCATCACCGCCGCCGCCGAGGTCACGGTCGACGCGGTGCTGCGGATGCCGCGCTCGACTGCCTGCTCGGTGGGGAGGCCGTGATCGACGAGCTCCTTGATCCGGCTGAGGATGAAGACGTGGTAGTCCATCGAGAGGCCGAAGAGCACGGCGAACAGGAAGAGCGGCAGCCAGGCGACGATCGCGCCGTTGGACTCGAAGCCGAGCACGCCCTCGAGGTGTCCCTGCTGGAAGATCCAGACGAGTGCCCCGTAGGCGGCCCCGACCGAGAGCAGGTTGAGGACGATCGCCTTGATCGGGATCACGATCGATCGGAAGGCGAGTAGCAGGAACAGGAAGGCCAGCCCGAGCACGAAGGCGAAGACGAGCGGCGCATGCGACTTCATCGTCTCGTTGAAGTCGTACGTGCCTGCGGCGTCGCCGGTGACCGCGACCTCGGCCCCGGGGACGGCACCGATCGTGGCGGGAACGACCTCGTTCCGCAGCTGTTTCAGCGCCGCGGTCGATTCGTCGTCGGTGCCGTCGCCTGCGAGCGGGATGCTGACGCGGGCGACCGTGCGGTCGGCGCTGAGGGCGGTCTCGATCGGCTCGTGCATCACGCCGGTCGCGAGCGCTTGGCGCTTCAGATCGGAGATCGCCGCCCGCACGCGCGGCGCCGTGACATCCGGCGCCTTGATCACGGCGTGAGCGGGCGCCGGCGTACCGGGGAATGCCTTGCCGATCGCCTCGTAGCTCTGAACGATCTTCAGGTCTCTCGGCAGGTCGGCGAAGGACGCGAACCTCGTGTGCATGCCGAATACCGGGAGCGTGAGGACGACGAGCAAGCCCGCCGAGGCGCACGCGGTCAGCGCGGGGAAGCGCAAAGCCGGTCGCAGCACCAGCCCCCACAGCCGTGACTCGTGGCGGTCGCCCTTGAGCCGCTGCAGGACGGTGCGGCGTCGCTTGAGCCGGACGAGCAGCTGCGGCTCCCAGCGCGCGAGCCGGGCCAGGCGGGCGAGCGTCGCCGCGAGCACGGCAAGCAGGCCGCGATCGACCCGGCCCTCGAGCTTGCCGAGCAGCGCCGGCAGCACCGTGAGCGAGCCGACCATGGCGAGGAAGACGACGATCATCGCCCCGACGCCGATCGAGGTGAACACGGGCGAGCCGGCCAGGAGCATCCCGGCCATGGCGATCATCACCGTCACGCCCGAGATCAAGACCGCCTGTCCGGATGTCTCGGCGGCGCGGTGCAACGCGCCGCGGCCGCCCTCGCCGACTGAGCGCTCCTCCCGCTCGCGCTTGAGGTAGAAGAGCGCGTAGTCGACTCCGACGGCCATCCCCATCAGCAGGATCACGGAGGCGGTGACGTCGGTCGCCGGCAGGGCGTGGCTCACCAGCGCGCTGAGCCCGATCGAGCCGAGCACGGCGGAGAGGCCGAGCAGGACCGGCATGCCGGCGGCCACGAACGCCCCGAAGGCGACGAGCAGGATCGCGAAGACGATGGGAACCGACAGGCGCTCCGCCTGCTGAAAGTCCTTGTCGATCGTGTCCGAGAGCGCGTGGTTCGCGCTCGCCAGACCGAACTGGGCGATCCTGAAGTCGGGGTGAGCCTGTTGCACGCGCGCAACGGAAGCCAGCACCGGCTGCACCCGCTTCTCGGCGGTGTCGGCGTCGCCGACGATCTCGAACTCGACGAGGGCCGAGCGGCCGTCGGCTCCGATCGCGCCGCCGCCCGATCGGTAGGGCGAGCGCAGGTTCGTCGTCTCCGCCCGTTCGGCGACGGCGGAAACGACGGAGTCGACCACGGCACGGAAACGTGGGCTCGAAGCTCGCTCCGTCTTCGACTGGACGAGCACGCTCTCGGCGGCCGGACGCTCGAAGCCGGCGTCCGCGAGGATCCGCTGCGCCTTCGCCGTCCCGCCCGTCCCCATCGCGCCGTCGCCGAGCTTGTTCGTCCCGACGAGCATTCCGGCGGCGGTCGCGGCGGCCACGAGCGCGAGCCAGCCGAAGGTTGCGGTTTTCCAGTGAGCCGCGCTCCAGCGTCCGGCACGGGCGGCGATGTTCGTTTTCAACAGGTCGCGCTTCTCCACACAGGCTCCTTCCTCGTTGTTCGGAGCCGAGGGTGCCGTCTGCCGCCGTCGGGACAAATGGGGTCGGAGACCCATCTTCGAGCGGCCGTGCCTCTACACAGGCTCAGCGCTCAGCGATGGACGTGCAGCGTGGGCCGGTAGATGAGCTCCTGGATGTCGCCGTCCAGTGTTCGAGCCTCGAGGAGCTCGAGGTCGAAGTCGGCGGCGCCCGCGAAGATCGCGTCCGATCCGTTCTGGCCGGTGATCACCGGGAAGATGGTCACCTGGACGCGGTCGACCAGGCCGGCGGCCATCAGCGCGCGGTTCATCGACAGGCTCCCGTGCGAGCGCAGCGGCACGTCGGACTCATCTTTGAGCCGGGCGACGACGTCGACCGCGTCGCCGCTCACGAGCGTCCCGTCGGGCCAGTCGAGCGGTCCTTCCAGCGTGGTCGAGACGACCGTCGCCGGCAGGTTCACCATCCGGGTCACCCAGGGGTCCCTCACCTCGGACTCCTCGGGCTCCGTGGCCAGGAAGTGTGCGAACAGCCGGTACGTGTTGGCTCCGAAGACCATCCGCTGCTCGTCGCTGTACAGGCCGAGGCGGTGGTCGAGCAACTCGGGCCCCTGCTTGCCCCAGTAGCCGCCCCAGTCGCCGCCGCTGGCGGAGCCGAAGCCGTCCAGGCTGGAAAAGACGTCGAAGGTGTACGTGGCGGTCATGGCTGCTCCCCTCGGGTGCCTTGATCGGTCGCGGATACAGACCGGAACCCATCGCGAGACTCATCGCGCGTCACGCGCTCAGCCGAGTTCCTGTGCGAGGCCGATGAGCAGCCCGCCGGGCCCGCGTACGTAGCAGAGTCGATAGACGTCCTGGTACTGGACGACGTCGCTGCTGACGACCGTTGCGCCGTGATCGCAGAGCCGGGCCAGCGTCTCGTCGAGGTCGTCTACCGTGAACATGACACGGAGGTACCCGAGAGCGTTGACGGGGGCGTTGCGGTGATCGGCGACCACGGGCGGCTCGAGAAAGCGGGAGAGCTCGAGCCGGCCGTGGCCGTCGGGGGTGCGCATCATGGCGATCTCGACGCGTTGGTGGCCGAGGCCGGTGACGCGGCCCGCCCATTCCCCGTCGACGACGGCCTGGCCTTCGAGCTCGAGGCCGAGCTCGCGGAAGAACGCGATCGCAGCCGGCAGGTCGTCGACGACGATGCCGACATTGTCCATCCGTTGAACCGTCATCCGGGCACGGCTCTCGTTGGTGACCGCGACGACGATCGGCCGGGAGGCGGAACCGGTGATCCGCTCGGGGCTGCCGGCAGTTCCACCCTGACGCGGAGCCCGCCGTCGGGTCGCGGAGCGAGGGTGAGAGTGCCTTCGTGTGCGTGGGTGATGCTCTTGGCGATCGCGAGGCCGAGGCCGACGCCTGCATGGTCGGTGCGGATCCGTTCGGTGCCCCGCTGGAACGGCTCGGCGAGGCTGGCTATGACGCCGGGGGTGAGCTCGTCGCCCGTGTTCTCGACCGCGAGCACCGCACCATGCGCAGCGGCGTCAGTCGTGATCCAGACGCTGCCCCCGTCGGGGAGGTTGTGGACGATGGCGTTGTGCACGAGGTTCGTGACGAGCTGCAGCACGAGCGCGTGCGAGGCGAGGGCAGGGGCGACCTCGCCGGCGGTCTCGACGGCTACCCCGCGTCGTTCCGCCAGCGGGAGGAGGGTCTCGGCCACTTCTTCCGCCACGAGCGAGAGGTCGACCGCGTCGCGGGTGAAGGAGCGCTGGTCGGCGCGGCTGAGCAGGAGAAGCGCGTCGGTGAGGTCGATGGCCCGTGCGTTGACGGCGCGAAGACGGTCGACGAGCTCGACGGTGTCGCCGTTCGGGTCGTTGCGCGCGACGTCGAGCAGTGTTTGCGTGATCGCCAGCGGGGTGCGCAGCTCATGGGAGGCGTTCGCGGCGAAGCGGCGCTGTTCGGCGATGTGGGCTTCGAGCCGCGCGAGCATGGCGTCGAAGCTGTCGGCGAGCTCGCGGAATTCGTCCTCCCGACCTTCCAGCTCTATCCGGTGTGAGAGCGATCCCGCCGCGACCATGCGTGTTGCGTCGGTGATGCGCGTGAGCGGCGCGAGCATGCGGCCGGCGAGGAGCCAGCCTCCGATCAGCCCGAAGAGCAGGAGGAATGCCATCACGACGGCCGCGATCGGAGCGAAGTAGCGCAGCAGGGCGGCGTGGCTCTGCACCATGAAGATGACACCGGGGTGGACGCCGCGCGAGAGCGAGAAGTAGCCGGCGACGAGGAGGACGGCGCCGGCGAGCATGACGAAGCCGGCGTAGCTGAGGGTCAGCTTGAGGCGAACGCTCAAACCGCGATGAGCAGCAGGCCGAATCCTCGGCGAACCCTGAGCGGAACGTGTACGTGGCGCGCGGCCGCGTCGTAGGCGACCCGAAGAGCCGTAGCTGCGACGGCGAGCAGCAGGAGCCGCCAGGCGAGTGTATGACCGGCATGGGTTGCGGAGGCGAGGCTGCTGTTCGTTTCGCCCAGCGGCTTCGCGCGATAGGCGAGCCAGATCGCGGCGGCTGCGGGAAGGGCGTGCAGGAGGAGGGAGGACGCGAACGACAGCCGCCCATCCGAGAGCGCGAAGGCGACCAGGAGTGCCACCAGGAGCGCGAGCCAGGCACCCCGGCTGAAGGTGAAGTAGAGCGTCGGCAGCAGCAGCGGCACCGATCCGGCGGCGAGCGCTCTCGACCATCCGCGGCGTCCGCGCGTCGCGAGACCGGCGGCGAGGACGATCGCGACGGCGGTGAGCAGGCCGAGGCCGTTCCAGTAGCCGATCGGATCGGACAGGCGGTTTCCGGCAATGGGATCGACGACTCCGAGCCGCTCCGGATAGAGCCGGGTCGAGAGCCCGTAGAGGCACGCGAAGGTTGAGCCCGCCCAGGCGCCCCACAGGAGCCCGTGGTAGGTGGACGAGCGGGCGACCGCCGTGAGCGCGATCGCGGCGAGCAGATAGACGAATGTCCGCTCGACCTCGAGGGCGGTCTGCGTCTGCGTGCTCGTCCAGAGCATCGACGCCGCCGTCCAGCCGGTAAGTGCGGTGAGACCACCGATCCACCGGAGCTCGAGTCGGCTCACGCGCCCCTCTCGTACAACGAGACCTAGACCGCCGACCCAGGCGAGTGCGAGCGCACCCCAGCCCCACGTGGTCGCCAACGAGCCGCCGTGGTCGATCGCGAGCAGGCCGCTCGACGTAGCCGCTACGGCGAATGGCGCCAGAGCCTCGGCCCGGACCCCCCACTCAGTACGCAAGACCGCGGGGAACGCGATTTGACCCTGTCCTGCCATCAATGCGCGCCGACGATCGTGCGGATGCGGTCGATGAATCGGTCCTCCGAAAACCGCTGGGCGTGAGCGCGGATCGCATCCGCATCCCACCCGTGGCGGCGTAGCCGCCGCACCGCGTCCGCCACTGTCTCCGGTGTGGGCGAGTCGAAGAACAATCCGGTTCCCCCCTCCTCGACCGTATCGAGGAATCCGCCCCACCTCAAGACCGCAGAAGGATGACCGAACCCGGCCGCCTCGAGAGGCGTCAAACCGAAATCCTCGTGCGATGCGGCGATGAGCCCGCTGCACTCGCGATACAACCAGCGGAGCTCCTCGTCGGAGACGGCTCCGAGCAACGAAACGTTGCCACCGGCGAGGGAACGCAGCCTCGGCTCCTCCGGACCGCTGCCGACCAGGACGAGCCGCTCGTCGACGAGCCGAGAGAAGGCGCGCACGACGGCATCGAGGTTCTTGTAGGGAAGCAAGCGCGAAACGCAGAGGAGAAAGTCGGGCTCGACGCCTGTTACCCGTTCGGCCGGTCCGCCAGGCTCGAGCGCAGGCGGCGGTGGGAGGACCTCCGATTCAAGCCCGTAAATCTGCCGGATCCGCTCGGCGACGGCCGAGGAGTTCGCGAGGTACGAGTCTGCCGATGCAGCCGCGCGGCGGTCCCAGCGCTCGAGCGCTGGGCGGAGGATGCGCAGCGTCGACCGAGCCGCAAGGCCGTGTCCGCGCAGGTATCGCTCCGGCTGGTAGAGCCAGCGGGCCGGCGTATGGCAGTAGACGATCTTCCGGCCGGACGCGCACGCCCCGTGCGCCCACCCGCTCGAGCTGCAGATCACGACGTCCTCGGGCAAATGAAGGCGCGAGAACGCCGGCGCGAGGAGCGGCAGCGCGAGGCGATGCCGGTCTCGGAGCGGTGCCAAACGGTTCAACGGAAGTGGGCGTACGTCAAGATTTGCGAAATCGGGGAAGGTCGTACTGGGCTCGTAGAGCGATGTGTAGAGCGCCGCGTCGGGGAAGGCGCGGGTCAGAGCCAGCACGACGCGCTCCGCGCCCCCGCGCTGAGTCAGATAGTCATGTACGAGGGCGACGCGTCCAGACATTCCGGGCAGGGTCACCGTAGGCGATGCAAGTCCTCCCTGGTGGGTGGTCGCCCGAGGGCGACCGAGATCGCGCAACCGGAGATGTTCCCGTGCTGCGAAGGGTGGAGGCCCGGACTAGGCAAAGTCGAGGAAACGATTGCCGCCCGAACGGGGCGAGCACTCGTCACACAGGCGCCTGCACCGCGCGCTGGATGGCCCCGACAGCACCCGCTGAGCGCAGACGGGTTGCGCGTGGACTCTGCTGGACGGCCCTCGTCTTTCGTGCAGCAGGGCTGGCGGTTCGGCTGCGAGGGCCGGCAAGTTGCCGCACGCAGAGTGGCTGCGGGTGAGCGGAAGCGCTGATAGCCGTCCTGAGCTAGGAATTGCGAGGAGTGACGAGAGAGCCTGTAGCGGTCGACTTGTCCGGCGTGTCGGCCACCTTGCTGTCGAACCTGGCACGGCGTGCTGCGGCAGCGCGCGCGAAGAAGCCGCTGCTCGACGATCCGCTCGCTATCGAGGCGGTCGAGCGGCTCGACTACGACTTCACGGGCATCTCTCGCGGCGCGTCGTGGCATGCGCTGCGCGTGGCGACGTTCGATGGCGCGGCTCGCCGCTTTCTGAAGCGGCATCCGGACGGAACCGTCGTTGCGCTCGGTGAGGGGCTCGAGACACAGTTCTGGCGCGTCGACAACGGCCGGATGCGCTGGAACGCGACCAGGCAGTCGAGCTGTGGACCTGGTTGTTCGACCTCGACGAACGCGCAGCGATCGCGGAGATTCCAGGCGTCGCACGGCTTCGCGACCTGTCGCCTCCCTTCGCGTTCGGGATCGCGCCGCTTGCCCTGCG
>DATEHY010000066.1:0-9309 GCA_035279325.1 Gaiellaceae bacterium | reverse complement strand
GAGGGCTCGGCGTGCCCGAGCCGCTCTGGTTCTCGCAGTCCGTCTCGCTGCGCCTGACCGAGCACGGCGAGCTCTTCCTGGACGACGGCCGCCCCTCGCTCTACGCGCCGGGCCACGGCGACCTGCTCGGCGCGCTCCGCCGTTCGGGCACTCTCGCGTCGCTGCGTGAGCAGGGGGTCGAGCACGTCACCGTGTCGAACGTCGACAACCTCGGCGCGCGCCTCGACCCCGTCGTCCTCGGCGCACACGTGCTCGCCGGACGCCCGATGACCGCCGAGGTCGCGCGCAAAGAGGGTGACATGGGCGGCGCGCCGGCCCGCGTCGACGGCCGGCTCGGCCTGCTCGAGGGCCCCCAGTTCCCCGCCTCCTTCGACCAGGACCGGATCACCGTCTTCAACACGAACACGACGACGTTCGCCCTCGACGCGATCGACCGCGAGTTCGATCTGGAGTGGCTGTACGTCCGGAAGCTCGTCGACGGGCGGGCGGCCGTGCAGCTCGAGCGGCTGTACCACCAGGTCGCGTGGGAGCTCGAGGCGACCTTCCTCGAGGTGCCGCGCGCGGGCGATCGCGGCCGCTTCTTCCCGATCAAGGAGCCCGAGGACCTCGGACGCGCGCGTCCTGTTCTCCGCGAGATGCTCACGGCGTCCGTGCTCGACTAGAGGCTTGAGCGCCCCCTGTTGCGGGGTAGGCGGGTCGGCCGTGGTAATTCCTCGTGCGGAGCGTTACGATCGTTGCACTGCGGCATCGGGGGTCCGGAGGAGGGCACCGTGCCGAGCAACGCCCGGCAGGCAGGACGCCACGCCGACGAGGGTCGCCGACCCCCGACGGGAAGCCTTGCGGCACCGCGCGCCCGCCGAGGGCCGAACGGCGGCTGAGGCAGAACATGGCCGAGTACCAGGAGCTCCGGCTCCGCTTCGAGCGGATTCGCGAGACCGGCGAATACCGGGTGTTCGCGTCGGGGCCGGCCGGCGAGGCCGTCGGGTCGTTCGCGCTGCCGTACTCCGACGTCGAGATCGAGAACCTCGTGCTGAGGCTGAGCCGGCCGCGCGGTGGCGTCCGCCGGATCGACTCGTCCGACCTCGAGCTCGTCCGCGGCTTCGGCGGCGGCCTCTTCGACGCCGTGTTCAACGGGCGCGTGCGTGACGTCTACCGCTCTTCGCTCGCCTCCGCGCGGGGGGAGGGCTGTGGCATGCGCATCTCGCTCGCGTTCACCGGAACGCCCGAGCTCATGCACGTGCCCTGGGAGTACCTCTACGACGATCCGGCGTTCCTCTCGATCTCGATGTGGACGCCGGTCGTCCGCTACCTCGACCTCGCCTCGACCCGGCGGCCGCTCCGGGTCGAGCCGCCGCTTCGGATCCTCGGGATGGTGAGCAGCCCCGCCGACCTCGCCCGACTCGACGTCGGGCAGGAGCGCTCGAAGGTCGAGGAATCGCTCGCCGGCCTCGTGCAGCAGGGCGCAGTCGAGATCGACTGGCTCGAGCAGCCGACGCTCCAGGCGCTCCAGCGCGGGCTGCGGCGTGCCGACTACCACGTCTTCCACTACGTCGGACACGGCGGCTACGACCGCGGGAGCGACGACGGCGTGCTCGCGCTGGAGGACGGCACGGGGAGGAGCCGCCTCGTGAGCGGGATGGAGCTCGGCACGATCCTCGCCGACGAGATGACGCTGCGCCTCGCGGTGCTCAACGCGTGCGAGGGCGCACGGAGCTCGGCCGACGACCCGTTCTCGGGCGTCGCGACGAGCCTCGTTCGGCGCGAGATCCCTGCGGTCGTCGCGATGCAGCTCCAGATCACCGACCGCGCCGCGATCACGTTCGCCTGCGAGCTGTACTCCGCCCTCGCCGACGGCTACGCGGTCGACGCGGCGCTCGCCGAGGCCCGGAAGGCGATCTTCGCCGACGACAACGAGCTCGAGTGGGCGACGCCGGTGCTCTTCATGCGCGTTCCCGACGGGCGGATCTTCGACGTCGCTGCGCGCGTCACAACCCATGAGCCCGTTCCGGAGCCTTCGGTCGGGGTGATGGCGTCGCCTGCCATCGAGCCGGCCGACGTCGAGATCGAGGCAGACGCGGCTCCGCTGGTGGCGGAGCGCGAGCCGTCCGCGCCGCGGTCGAAGCAGGAGCCCGAACCCGATCCGGTGGCCGTCTCGTGGCCGCGTCCGGTCGACGCGGAACCGCGGGCCGACGTCACACCGACCCGTGTCCCGGGCACGTACGTCGCGCTGCTCGCGGGCGCCGTCCTGGTGCTCGCGCTCGGCATCGTCGTCCCCTGGGACTCCGATGGGAGGTCGCTGATCACGCCACACTTCGGCCCGCTGGCCGATTCGACTGGTGGAATCTTCACGGCGCTCTCGCCGCTCGCCGTCGTGCTCGTCGCCGCCGTGGCCACCGTGATGGCCGCACGGGCACGCCGGCTGCAACTGGCTGCCGGCCTCCTCATCGCGTGCGGGATCGCCGCGACGGCGAAATACCTCGGTGTGCTCGGGCGAGCAGGGAATCCCGGCTTCGGTCAGGACGTCGAGCCCGTGAGCGTGCTCGTCTTCTGCCTCGTCGTGGCGTCGTCGATCGCGCTGATCGTGATCGGGATCCAGCTCGCCCAGGCAGCGGGGGCGCGCCTCGGCCGCGACGCGAGGAGCACGCGCGCGACCGGACTGATGCTCGGGGCCGCGGGATTCCTGACCCTGGCCGGCTGCCTCGTGCCGTTCAACACCGGCGGTACCGACCTGCCATCGCGCGCCGTCGTCCCGGACGAGGGGGCGTTCTCGTTCGACGCCGTCGTCGGCGGGCTCGCCCTCCTCGGCCTGGCGCTCTGCGTGCAATACCTGCCGCGGTGGCTCGCGGCCGGAATGGTGCTCGCGCTCGCGCTCGAGAGCGCCGCCCTCTGGATCAGGTACCTCGGCGTCCCCGTGGCACAGTCGAGCGACGTGGGCGGGTTCGCGCTCGGCGGCCTGCTCGGCTTGATGGGTGCTGCGCTCGCGCTCGTGGTCGGGTTTCGGCTCGTCCGCGGCGGAAGCGGTCGGGCCCATGCGTCGGACGCACCGGGGTAGTCGGACACGAATCCGGCTCCGTCTCGGTGCAGAGTCGTCACACATCTCGGCCTAGCGTCGGGTCATGGGCTTGCTCGGGATGCTCCTGCCGGCACGCTGCGCGGGGTGCGGCGTTCCCGGAGACGCGCTGTGCGAGAGGTGCCTCGCGTCGGTCGTCCGGATCGGCCCGCCGGTGTGCGAGCGGTGCGGCTGCCCCGGCGCATGGCCGGTTCGCCGGTGTGTCGAATGTACGGGGCGGAGGCTCGCCTTCACGAAGGCGCGGGCCGCGATCGTCTACGACGGAGTGACAAGGCCGCTCGTCTCGGGGTGGAAGGAGCGAGGGCGGCGCGACCTCGTCGAGCCGTTCGCCGCGCTCGTCGAGGAGGTCGTCGCCCCGCCGTCCGTCGACGCGGTCACGTTCGTGCCCGGAGACAGAGAGCGTGGCCGCGACCGCGGACACGTCCCTGTGGCCCGGCTCGCCCACGCGCTCGCCGACCGCTGGGATCTGCCCGTCGTGCGGCTGCTCGCCCGCAGCGGACCATCGTCGCGGCAGGCTGGGCTCTCGCGGGCCGACCGCCGGGCGAACGTCCGTGACCTCTTCGTCGCGCGCCGCGAGGCGCACGGGAGGCTCGTCCTCGTCGACGACGTCTATACGACGGGAGCCACCGCGGCCGCGTGCGCGACGACCCTGCGGCGGGCCGGAGCTCGATCGGTCGAGGTCGTTTGCCTGGCGCGGGCCGTGCGCTAGCGTTGGCGTACTGGACAGACGACGAGGAGGTGCCATGCGACTCCAGGTCACCGTGCGGCGTGGACACGTGAGCGACGATGTCCGGAGCTACGTGGAGGCGAAGTTCGCAAAGCTTGGCAAGCGCCTCCACGAGTCGACGCTCGTCGAGGTCGTCCTCGATCGGGAGCGGAACCCGCGGATCACCGACGACCACGTCGTCGAGGCGGAGCTCCACGTAAAGGGGCCGAACCTCCACGGACGCGAGGCGGCCCAGACGTTCGAGGCCGCGGCCGACCGGCTCGTCGATCGACTCGAACGGTCGATCGAGCGAGAGCGGGACAAGAAGGTGCAGGAGCCGCGGCGTCGCGCGCAGGCCGCCGAGCACCCCGAGCCGGTGCCGGTCGAGGAGATCGAGCAGGCGCTCCGCACCGGCGACTGAGGTGCCGCTGCCGCACGATCCCGGGCCGCACTGGGGCGAGGTCGGGATCCACGGGCTCCACCGCCATCGCGAGTGGGACGCCGTCGCGACGGTCGATGCCCCCGATCTCGTGGGCGAGGACGCGTGGTTCGTCGTGCTCGACTCCGGCGAGGTCGTCGCCGAGGAACGCGAGATCGACGCTCGTCTCGTCTCGTCGATCGCGCTCGCGGCGCCGTTCCGGGCACACGCGGTCAGGCGTGACGCAGGAATCTGGGTGGTTGGGGCCTCGAGGATCCGGACCGTCGCGCTCGTCGACGACCCGGGCGGGAGCTCGGTGGAGCTCGCATGGGACGGCCGGGAGCGCAGCGTACGGATCGACGGCGGGCCGACGCTCGCCGGTGTGCCGGAGCTCGAGCGCCTCGGCTCCGAGCGCCACGCGACCTACGTCGTGACCGCCGCCCGCCTCGAAGGCTCGATCTGGGAGGTCTTCGTGGCGCCGCTATGAGAGCGGGCCGGCGCGCCAGTTGACGGTCGCGCCCTTCGCCCACGCGGATCCGAGGCTGTCGGTGGAGAAAGGCGCCGGCTGCCAGGGCTTGACCGCAATCACCTGCAGCAGCGAGTCGGCTCCGCTGGAGACGACACGCGCGCGCACCTGAGTGCCCTTGCGGTAGACGAGGCTGCCTTGGCGGTAGTCGAGCACGAGCCCGCCTGTCGGGAGACTGACGGAGCTCGTGCCGACGGTCACCGTGCGTCCGACCTGCACGACCGCCCCGGGCAGCCCGAGGGCGATCGCCGCGACCGTCGCCGGCGCTCGCCGATCGGTGGCGAGGATCTCGCCGGTGCGGGAGAGGGTCACGACGCGGCCGTCCGCGAGCGCGGCCGCGACACGGGCCTGTCCCGGCCCTGTCCCGGCGGTGAGCAGCCGCACGGGACTGCCAAGATCGGTGCGGAAGAGACGCGCGCCGTTCTCGGCGACGTACGTGACCGTCCCGCCGACGGCATACGGGACAGCCTCGCGGGTGCCGTTCCCGAGCACGATCGCAGGCGGCCCACCCGTCTCCGACGACGCGAATGCGAGCCTGAGCGGCGTCCGGCGAGTCGGAGTTGCGGTCCAGAGCTGGTAGTCCGTGAAGTTCCCGCCGACGTTCGTCACCCAGAAGGCGCGCCGCCCCGAGGTCGCGACCTGCGCGATCCCGAAGCCGCCGCTGAACCCCTCCTCGCAGCCGACGATCGTCCTCGACCCGAACGTCCAGAGGCCGCGGCTGCCGGTGTCCCAGAGCCTGACCGTTCCGCAGTCGGCCTTCGTCCGCCCGACGGCGTAGACGACAGAGCGGCCGGTGACGGACAGCGCGGAGACCGGCGCGGCGTTCACGACGCTCCGTCCCGGCGTGAGCAGCGCGGCGGCGGTGCCGGTCAGCAGGACGGCGGCGAACGCGGCGAGAGCAAGGGCGACCCTCTTCACGTGCGCATCATGCGCGCGGGCGCGTGAAGGACGCATGACGAATCCGTTCGGAAACGTGGGCGCCCGGGAGGCGCCGCGCGAACCCGGTACCCTCTCTCCATGGCCACCTCGAGCTTCGGCAAATTCGAGAAAGTCCTGCGCCTCGGCGAGGGCCGGCGCCTCAAGCGCCTCGCGGAGCAGGCGGCATACATCACCTCGCTCGAGCCTGACTTCGAGGATCTGACCGACGCCGAGCTGCTCGCGAAGACCGCCGAGTTCAAGCAGCGAATCGCGAACGGCGAGTCGCTCGACGACATCCTCTACGAGGCTTTTGCTGCCGCGCGCGAGGCGCGCAAGCGGGAATCCGGGCAGCGCCTCTTCGATGTCCAGCTGATGGGCGGGATCGCGCTCCACGAGGGTGGCATCGCCGAGATGAAGACCGGCGAGGGCAAGACATTCGTGGCGAGCGCACCGCTCTACTTGAACGCGCTCTCGGGCGACAACGTCCATCTCGTGACGGTCAACGACTACCTCGCCAAGCGCGACGCCGAGTGGAACAAGCCCGTGTTCGACCGGCTGGGCGTCTCCGTCGCCGCGATCGAGAACATGATGCCGTTCGCGAGCCGGCGCGATGCGTACGCGGCGGACATCACGTACGGGACGAACTCGGAGTTCGGCTTCGACTACCTGCGCGACAACATGGCCGTCTCGCTCGAGGGGACCGTGCAGCGCGGCCACACGTTCGCGATCGTGGACGAGGTCGACTCGATCCTCATCGACGAGGCGCGGACGCCGCTCATCATCTCCGGCGAGCCCGAGACCGCGGCGAGGACGTACTACGACTTCGCGCGTGTGGTTCGCGACCTCGAGGGCGCGCCGCTCACGCGGAAGGTGATGAAGGGCGAGGACGAGACCGAGCTCTCGGGCGCCGACTTCCTCTACGACGAGAAGTTCAAGACCGTCTCTCCCGCGCAGACGGCGCTCGACAAGGTCGAGCGTGCGCTCGGGATCGACAACCTCTACGACCCCCGCAACGTCCAGCTCGTCAACCACCTGACGCAGGCGCTCAAGGCCGAGGCGCTCTTCCAGCGCGACGTCGACTACGTCGTGCAGGACGGCGAGGTGAAGATCGTCGACGAGTTCACGGGCCGCATCATGGAAGGCCGTCGCTGGAGCGAGGGCCTGCACCAGGCGATCGAGGCCAAGGAGGGCGTCGCGATCCGCGAGGAGAACGTCACGCTCGCGACGATCACGCTCCAGAACTACTTCCGCCTCTACGAGAAGCTCGCCGGCATGACGGGGACGGCGAAGACCGAGGAGAAGGAGTTCGTCGAGATCTACAACCTCCACGTCGTCGAGATCCCCACGAACGTGCCGGTCGCGCGCGCGGACGAGAACGACTTCATCTTCAAGACGAAGGAAGCCAAGTGGGGCGCGGTGCTCGAGGACATCGTCGAGCGCCACGAGAAGGGGCAGCCCGTGCTCGTCGGCACGATCGCGGTCGAGACCTCCGAGTACCTCGCGGAGCTGCTCACGCGGCGCGGGATCCCGCACAACGTCCTGAACGCGAAGGAGCACGAGCGCGAGGGCGAGATCATCACGGACGCCGGCCAGCCCGGCGCGGTCACGATCGCGACGAACATGGCCGGCCGCGGCGTCGACATCAAGCTCGGCGAGGGCGTGCTGGACCTCGGCGGGCTCTACGTCCTCGGCACGGAGCGCCACGAGTCGCGGCGCATCGACAACCAGCTGCGCGGCCGCTCCGGCCGCCAGGGCGACCCGGGCGAGACCCGCTTCTACCTCTCCGCCCAGGACGACCTCGTGCGCCTGTTCGCCGGCGACCGGATCCACGGGATCATGGAGCGCTTCAAGATCCCGGACGACCAACCGATGGAGGCGTCGATCCTCTCGCGTCAGATCGAGAACGCGCAGAAGAAGGTGGAGGAGCAGAACTTCGTCTCGCGCAAGAACGTCCTCAAGTACGACGACGTGATGAACGCGCAGCGCATGGTCATCTACGACCAGCGCCGCCGCGTGCTCGAGGGAGACGACTTGTCGGACGAGATCCGCGGCTGGATCGAGGAGGTCGTCACGGCGAACGTGAACCAGTTCACGGATACCGAGACGTCCGAGGAGTGGGACCTCGCCGGGCTCGTCGCGCAGATGCAGTCGCTCTACGGCACCGACGTCACGGTCGCGGAGCTCGCCGAGGAGGTCGACGTCGACAGCCGCGAGGCCCTCATCGAGGAGTTCGTCGGAGACGCGCTCGACACGTACGCGGAACGGGAGGAGTCGTTCGGGCCGGAGCTCATGCGCGAGATCGAGCGGTACGTGATCCTCCAGATCGTCGACACGCGCTGGCGGGAGCACCTCGAGTCCATGGACTACCTGCGCGAGGGCGTCCACCTGCGCTCGATGGCGCAGAAGGATCCGCTCGTCGAATACCGCGGCGAAGGACACGTGATGTTCGAGGAGCTCGGTCGCGTGATCCGCGAGGAGGTTGCGTTGACGCTGTTCCACGTCGAGGTTCAGCGCGAGGAGGCCGAGCAGCAGCTCCAGCCCGTCGCCGCGCCGCAGGCGCTCGCCTACGAGCACGAGCAGCTGCAGGGCGCCGACGCGATCGCCGCCGCAGGAGGTGGCCTCGCGACGGCGCTCGCCCCACCGCCGGAGACGACCGCAATGGGCACGCCGAAGCCCGTCGTCAACGAGCACCGCGACATCGGGCGCAACGACCCGTGCTGGTGCGGCTCCGGCAAGAAGTACAAGCGCTGCCACGGCGCGTAGCCGCGCGGGCGGAGCCTCTCGGCTCCCTGGGCTCCCTGGGCTCCCTGGGCTACCGGGGCTCTCTGGGCTGCGAGGGCTCCGCGGGCTCTTGGGCGCGGCTTCAGCCTCGCCCCCTTTCGTGTGCGCCGGGTATAGACCCGTTGAGATCGGAGCGGATCGTCTCGTCGCCCGCTCATGCGCAGCGGACATCGCCGTCCCGTGGGTCGGAGCGGGTGATCTCTTCGTCCGCTCGGTGAGGGCCGCCGATCCCCGCGAGTGCCGCCATGCGTGCCGGACTCGCGTTTGCCTCGTGTCGGCCTCGCGCGACCGGCGTCACGAAGTCGGCACAGTGTCGGCGCACATGCGTGACAACTCCGTCGATAGCGTGACTCCAGGGGGCCATCCCGCCCCCCTGGGGGCACGTGGGGGCGTCCACGACGTGAGCGACATCCTCGGCGGCGCGTTCCTTCGGCTTGCCTGGCGGTCGGCCTGCTTCCTCGTTGCCCTCCGCCGCGGGTGACGCTATGGAGCGCCTGCCCGACGACGTTGCGCGGGCCTATCTCGACCTGCTCGGGATCGACCTTCGGCCGGGCGCCGTCGACGCCGATGCGCTGCGCGTACTCCAGTCGGCACATGTCGCGCGCGTCCCGTACGAGACCGTCGACATCGTCCGCGGCCGGCCGCCGGGCATCGCTCCGCTCGCTTCCGTGAAGCGTGTCCTCGCCAGGCGCGGGGGCTACTGCTACCACCTGAACGGTGCCTTCTCGGCGCTCCTCGCGTGGCTCGACGTCGACGTCACGCGTCACATCTCGGGCGTCCAGGGTCGGGGGCAGGTAGCACCGGGCTTGAACGCCAACCATCTGGGGCTGACTGCGCGGACGCCGGACGGCCGGGAGTGGCTCGTCGACGCCGGCCTCGGAGACGGGCCT
>DATEHY010000065.1:0-8688 GCA_035279325.1 Gaiellaceae bacterium | reverse complement strand
ACGCGCGGCGTCGGCGGCAGCGGGCTCGGCCTCTTCATCTCGCGCGAGCTCGTCGCGCGGATGGGCGGCAGCCTCACGGTCCGGTCGCAGCCGGGCGAGGGCGCGACGTTCGTCGTCGATTTGCCCGCGGCTTAGCGGCCTCTCACTTCCAGCGGCAAACTTAGAGACGGAGTGCCTTCCCGGCAAATGTCCTCCACGTCCCTGGCGGCTGCAAAGCGTCGCGACGCGGCGTCCTCGGCCGCCCCGATAGCTCTGGCTATCGAGGCTCCCTGCGTCCTTGCCTCGCTCGCTTTTCGCTCGCCAGGCACGCGGCCACATTCACCGAGGAGACACTAATGCTCGTGCTTGTCGCCGACGACGACCGCGCCGTGCGCGAGGCGCTGGAGCGCGCGCTGCAGCTCCACGGCTACGAGGTCGCGCTCGCGTCCGACGGCGACAGCGCGCTCTCGGCCGTCGACACCCGGACACCGGATGCCGTCGTCCTCGACGTGATGATGCCCGGTCTCGACGGCCTCGACGTCACCCGCCGCCTGCGCCGGCAGGGCAACCGCATCCCGATCCTCCTGCTGACCGCACGAGATGCGGTCGGGGACCGCGTGGAGGGTCTCGACGCGGGAGCGGACGACTACCTGCCGAAGCCGTACGATCTCGAGGAGCTGCTCGCCCGCCTGCGTGCGCTGCTGCGCCGCTCGAAGCCGGAGGAGCCGGGCGCGGTGCTCCGCTTCGCCGATCTGACGCTCGACCTCGGCTCGATGGACGCCCGCCGCGGCGGCCGCCGCTTCGAGCTGACGACGACGGAGGCCCACCTGCTCGAGCTGTTCATGCGCAACCCGCGGCAGGTGCTGCCGCGCTCGCTCATCTACGAGCGCGTCTGGGGCTACGACTTCAGCCACTCCTCGAACGCGCTCGACGTCTACGTCGGCTACCTGCGGCGGAAGACCGAGGCCGAGGACGACGAGCGGCTGATCCACACCGTTCGCGGCACGGGGTACGTTTTGCGCGAGCCGTGACTCTTCGCGCCCGTCTCACGCTCGTCGCGGCCGGCGTCGTCGCGGTCGTGGTGGTGCTCGCCTCCGCGACGACGTACTTCGTGATGCGGCACGAGCTCCAGTCGCAGGTGGACAGCTCGCTCCGCTTCACCGCGCACGGGATCGCATCTCTGGTCAAGAGCGGCAACGGCCTGCCCGGGGCCGTGGATCTCGGGGGCAACTTCGTCGAGGTGGTCGATGCCCGCGGGGTCTATCAGGCCGGCACGCCGGGGCTACACCTTGCGCGCGACCGGCAGGTTCTCACGGTCGCCGCGGGCCGCAGAGGCTTCTATCGAGACATCTATCACTCCAACCCCACGACCGGCGCCCCGAGCCGGTTTCGCGAGCTCGTCTACCCGATCGGCTTCGACGCCTTCGGGAACTCGTTCGGCGCCGTCCTCGTGGTGAGGCCGCTGGAGGAGATGGATCGAGCGCTCGAGCGGCTGCGTCTGATCCTCATCCTCGTCTCGCTCGGCGGGATCGGGGCCGCAGCCGCCGCCGGCGCCCTCGTGTCGGGCGCGACCCTCGCCCCCGTTCGCCGGCTCACCGCCGCCGCCGAGCGAATCGCCGAGACGGGCGAGCCGAGCGAGCGCGTGCCCGAGGGAGGGCAGGACGAGCTCGCACGGCTCGGCGCCTCGTTCAACACGATGCTCGCGTCGCTCGAGGTATCGCTCGAGACGCAGCGGCGCTTCGTCGCCGACGCCTCGCACGAGCTGCGGACGCCGCTCACGAGCCTGCAGACGAACATCGACGTGCTGCGCGGCGACATCGCCCTCCAGCCCGAGCAGCGCCGACGGCTGCTCGACGACCTCCACCGCGAGTCGCAGGAGATGCGCGGCCTCATCGCGGGCCTCCTCGAGCTCGCGCGCGGCGGCGCGCAGATCGAGAAGCAGGAGTTCCAGTTCGACGAGGTCGTGGAGGACGGGCTCGAACGTGCGCGCGTCCGCTTCCCCCAGGTCTCGTGGGACGCCGACCGGCTCGAGCCGACGGTCGTCGACGGCTACCGCGACCGGATGGAGCGGGCCGTCTGGAATCTGCTCGAGAACGCCGGCAAATGGAGCGGCGACGGCGGCTCGGTCGAGGTCTCGCTGACGGGAGGCGAGCTCCAGGTGCGCGATCACGGGCCCGGATTCGCCGAGGAGGACCGGCCGCTCGTCTTCGACCGCTTCTACCGCTCGGCCGCGGCGCGGGCGATGCCCGGCGCGGGCCTCGGCCTGGCGATCGTCCGCGAGGTCGCCGAGGCGCACGGCGGGTCGGTCGTGGCAGAGAACGCGGGAGACGGCGGCGCGGTCGTGCGATTGAGCCTCAACGGCGCCGCTCGCAGCTCCTCGCCCGGCTCTTAGAAGCTTTTCATCATGTCGTGGTTCGATACGCCTTGCATCGAACCCCTCCCGGCTCGCCCGCTTCGGCGGGCCGCGGCCAGCCCGGTCCGGCGTCTTCCCGGATCCCCTGCGGTGAAGGCGCCGGGCTGAGCGGCTGAGGGGGAGCCGAGAGGGGGCTTTCACGCGAGGACGCTGAGCGCCTGGTCGTACTCGGGCAGGAGATCGCGGTCGCCGCCGTCCGCCCTCTCGCCGGGACGCAGGGGCACGACCACGCGGATCGCGCCGCCGCGCACGAACCCCACGCGGTCGGGCCCGAGCTCGAGCGGCTCGTAGGCGCCGGCGAACGCCTCGGGCCGCTCCCTGCGCAGGTGCAGCACCCGCCGGATCAGGTGCGCCTTCAGCGTGCGGCGGGTGGGCGCCGGCTCGCGCAGGACCGCGGCGTGCGCGCGCCAGTCGACCGGCCGGCGGTTGTCGGGGTCGACGAGGTTGAGCGACCAGAGCGCGTCGCCCTGGTAGAGGTCCGGCAGGCCGGGGCTCGCGAGCCGCAGGAGGAGCGCCCCGAGCGACGCATGCTCCCCGGCCCGGGCGACCCGGGCGACGAACGGCTCGAAGTCGGCGAGGAACTCCTGGTTCCCGTAGAGGCTCCGCACGAACTGCTTCACCCGCCGCTCGTGGGCCTCGTCCGGCTCGAGCCAGTTCGTGGTGCGCTTCGCCTCGCGCAGCGCCTTCTCGAGATAGAGCTCGAGCCGGCCGGGGACGATCGGCCACGCGCCGACGAGCGTCTGCCAGAGGAGGTACTCCTCGTTCGCGTCGTCCATGCCGCCGGTGACCGCGTGCCAGCGATGGATCCGCTCCGCCCACTCCTCGTGGAGCCCCGCGAGGGCGCCGATGCGCGCACGGACGTCGCCCGCCCGCTTCGTGTCGTGCGTCTGCGAGGCGAGGAGCGTGTGCGGATGGCGCTCCAGTCGATCGAGCGCCGCGTGGTGGAAGTCGTTCGGGGAGAGCGAGAAGCGGTCGGGATTGCCGCCGACCTCGTTCAGCGCCGTCAGCCGGAACCAGCGGTAGAACGCCGTGTCCTCGACGCCCTTCGCCATCACGGCGCCGGTCGTCTGCTGCCAGCGCGTCACGAACTCCGGCTCTTCGAATTCGAGGACGACGCGGCGCAGATCCTCCGGCAGGACGGCGCACGCCTCCCGATCCTCCTCGGCGACCCGTCCCCGCTCGACGTAGGTGCGGTAGACGTGCAGCGACGCAGCCGCCTCCTCGAGCTCCGCGTGCGGATGGAGGGAGCGCAGCCGCTCGAACTCCCCCGCGAACGTCGTTCGCGCGACCTCGAGCTTCGCCTCGTGCGCGACCTCCGCGAACGGCCGTCGCTCGCCCGTCAGCCGCGCGTACAGCTCGGTCAGCGGCTCCTCGCCTGCCGGGTCGACGAAGAGCGCGGTCACGTCGTTCGCGAACTCGTAGCCGGTCGTGCCTTCCACGGGCCAGTCGCCGCGGAGCGGCTCGCCGGGCTCGAGGATCTTCTCCACCCAGATCCGCTCCACCCCGCCAGCGCGTAGGCGTTCGAGGTACTCGCGCGGATTCGCGAGACCGTCGGGGTGGTCGATCCGGAGCCCGTCCACGAGCCCGTCGGCGACGAGCTCCAGCGTCTTGGCGTGCGTCTCGTGGAAGACGCCCGGATCCTCGACCCGGACGCCCGCGAGCTCGCCGACGTCGAAGAAGCGGCGATGCCAGCCGCTCTCCGGGTCCCAGTCGAAGAACCGCGCACGCAGCTCCGGGTCGCGCCAGAAGCGGTTCTCCTCGTCGGACACCGCCATGTGGTTCGGCACGACGTCGAGGATCGTGCCGAGGCCGGCGGCGTGCGCCGCCTCGCACAGGGCGCGCAGCTCCTCCTCGCCGCCGAGGTCGGCGGAGACACGGGTCGGATCGACGACGTCGTAGCCGTGCGTCGAGCCCGACCGCGCCTGCAGGACGGGCGAGAGGTAGAGATGCGAGACGCCGAGGTCCCGGAGATAGGGGAGGACGACCTCGCGCACGCGGCGGAACCCGAGCTCGGGCCTCAGCTGGATTCGGTACGTGCAGCGAAATTCGGCCACGAAGGCCGTGCTTACCCGCTAGCGCGACTCCCAGCCCCGAAGGAACGCGACCGCCTCGTCGAGGGAGCCGACCACCGCCCCGCCGCCCGCCTCGATGCAGCCGCGGACGAAGAGATTCGTCGCGAACTCGCCGCGCCGCTCCGCGCGGAGATCCGTCAGCAGGCCGACCACGCCCTTCCGCTCGGGGTCCCGCTGCTTGAGCCCGTGAAAGAGCCCTATCTCGCACGCGGTGCCGTCGTCGACCGACGGCCCGTCGAGGACGGCGAGCACGGCGTCCGCCGACTCGACGCCGCCCGCGTCGACGGCGAACACGGCCGCGGGTGTCGCGTCGAGCCCGACAAGGCCATGCTCGTGCGGGACGAAGACGTCGAAGCCCTCCGCGCGGAGCCGGCTCGCGCACTCGTCGAGGAACCGCCGCTCGTACGGCGTGAAGATCGATCCGGCGAGGTAGATGCGCACCCGCTCAGTCTCGCCGAAGCAGCAGCAGGGAATGCTCCGGGACGGCGACCAGCGCGCGCGCTCCGAGCGGGCCGTCCGGCGCGTCGCCCGTCGCCAGCTCCACCTGCCAGCGCGCTCCGAAGCGTCGGGTCGGGAGCGTGAAGACGACCGGCTCCGAGTGCACGTTGAAGACGAGCAGGAACGAGTCGCCGAAGAGCGGCTCGCCGTGCGGCGTTCGCTCGCGGACCTCCCGCCCGTTGAGGAACACGCCGAGCGTCCGGGTCTCGGGGTTCGTCCAGTCGCGCTGCGTCATCCGGCGCCCGTCCGACCGGAACCACCACGCGTCGGGCAGCCCGCTCTCGCCCGTCTTCCCGGTCAGGAACGACGTCCGCCGGAAGACCGGGTGCTTGCGCCGGAGCGCGATCACCCGGCGCGCGAACTCGAGCAGCTCGGCGTCCGCGGAGTCCCAGTCGAACCACGAGATCTCGTTGTCCTGGCACCACGCGTTGTTGTTGCCCCCCTGCGTCCGCCCGAGCTCGTCGCCGCCGAGCAGCATCGGCACGCCTTGGGAGAGCAGCAGCGTCGTGAGGAAGTTCCGCTGCTGCCGGGCGCGCAGGGCGAGCACGGCCGGGTCGTCGGTCGGCCCCTCGGCGCCGAGGTTCCACGACCGGTTGTCGTCGGTGCCGTCGCGGTTGTCCTCGAGATTCGCCTCGTTGTGCTTGTCGTTGTAGGAGACGAGGTCGCGCAGCGTGAAGCCGTCGTGGGCCGTGACGAAGTTGATCGACGCGAAGGGGTCGCGGCCGTTCTCCTGGTACAGGTCCGCGGAGCCCGTGAACCGCTGCGCGAAGTCGCCGACGCTGCCCTGCCCGCGCCAGAAGTCGCGCACCGAGTCGCGGTACTTCCCGTTCCACTCCGCCCAGAGCACCGGGAAGTTGCCGACCTGGTACCCGCCGGGACCGACGTCCCACGGCTCCGCGATCAGCTTCACCTGCGAGAGCACTGGGTCCTGGTGGATCGTGTCGAAGAAGGCCGAGAGCCGGTCGACGTCGTAGAACTCGCGCGCGAGCGCCGACGCGAGGTCGAAGCGGAAGCCGTCGACGTGGCACTCGAGCACCCAGTAGCGGAGCGAGTCCATGATCAGCCGCAGCACCGACGGATGCACCGGGTTGAGAGAGTTGCCGGTGCCCGTGAAGTCCATGTAGTAGCGCGGGTCGTCGGGCATCAGCCGGTAGTAGCTCCGGTTGTCGAGCCCGCGGAAGGAGAGCATCGGCCCGAGGTGGTTCCCCTCGGCCGTGTGGTTGTAGACGACGTCGAGGATCACCTCGATCCCGGCCCGGTGCAGCGCCTTGACCATCCCCTTGAACTCCCGCACCTGCTCGCCTTGCGTGCCGGTCGCGGCGTAGAGAGCGTGCGGGGCGAGGTAGCCGATCGACGAGTAGCCCCAGTAGTTCGTGAGGCCACGGTCGTGGAGGAAGCCCTCGTCGGCGATGTGGTGGACCGGCAGCAGCTCCACCGCCGTGACGCCGAGGTCCCGGAGGTAGGCGAGCGCCGGCTCGGCGGCGAGGGCGCCGTAGGTGCCGCGGAGGTCGTCCCGGATCTCCGGATGCCGCTGCGTGAAGCCCTTCACGTGCGCTTCGTAGATGACCGTGTCGTTCCACGGGATCTGCGGCGGCCGGTCGTCCTCCCAGTCGAAGGAAGGGTCGACGACGACGCACTTGGGGAGGGCGTCCGCATCGTCCTCGTCGTCGAGCTCGAGGTCGGCGTCCTCCGCGGGGCCGGGCACGTACGGCAGGACGTTCGCGCGGTCCCACTCGACCGCTCCCTCGATCGCCTTCGCGTACGGGTCGATCAGGAGCTTGTTCGGGTTGAACCGGTGGCCCGTAGACGGGTCGTACGGGCCGTGGACGCGGTAGCCGTAGCGCTGGCCCGGGCCGATTCCGGGGAGGTAGCAGTGCCAGTTGTGGGCGGTGACGTCCTGCAGCTCGACCCGCGACTCGCAGTCGCCGTCGAAGAGGCAGAGCTCGACGCGCTCCGCGTGCTCGGAGAAGAGCGAGAAGTTCGTCCCCTCCGCGTCGCACGTCGCTCCCAGAGGAAACGGATGTCCGGGCCAGACCTCCATCAGCGGGAGAATTCCACGCGCCGGTTGGCGAAGTCGGCAACGAGCGTCGTGTCTCCGCGCCGGAGCCGCAGGATCTTCCGCTCTTCGTCCGCGTCGGCCTCGAGCTCGCGCGGCAGCTCGCGCCGCAGCGCGAGCAGCTCGCGGTAGAGAGGGTCCGGCTCGCGCGGGTGGAGCTTCGAGCGCACGAAGGTCTCGAGCGCCTGCGGATCCGGCACCTCCTCGCCCGAGAACGAGGCGAAGTCCGCGAACTCCTTGCGCCGGCCCTCGCGTGTCGCCGCGGCGATCGCCGGATCGACGTGATCGGTGAAGAACTGGAACGGCGCCGTCTCGAGCCACTCCTCGCCCATGAAGAGGAGCGGCGTGCACGGGGAGAAGAGCGTGACCGCCGCGGCGACGCGCAGGGCATCCTCCGGCAGCCGGTCGCCGACCGCGCGGTTCCCGACCTGGTCGTGGTTCTGGACGCAGATCACGCTGCGTCGCGGATCGTGGCCGCGCCCGGCGAGGTCCTCCGCGAGCGAGGCGACGGACCCGTAGCCGGCGTAGTAGCCGTCCCGCTCGCCGGTGAGCAGGACGTGGAGCTCGTGGTGCGAGCGGTCGGCCCACTGTGCGTCGTGTCCCCACTCGTCGACCGGTCGCCAGTCGTCGACCGCCATCTCGGAGATGACGAGCGCTGCCCCGACGCGCTGCTTCAGCTCGGCGCAGACGTGCAGCGGCGAGTCGTCGAAGATCGCGTGCACCGCGTCGAGCCGCAGGCCGTCGACGTGGAAGTCCCGCACCCATTGCTCGGCGTTCTGGATCGCCCACTCCCGCACGCCCCGCTGCGAGTAGTCGAGCGCGTCGCCCCAGAACGTCTCGTGCCGGTCGGTGAAGTACGGGCCGAAGGCCCGCAGCGCCTCGTCGCCCGGCCCGACGTGGTTGTAGACGACGTCGAGGATCACGCCGAGACCTTCCGCGTGCGCGGCGTCGACGAGCCGGGCGAGCTCGTGCGGGCCGCCGTAGGCCGGATGGACGGCGTACGTGTAGAGCCCGTCGTAGCCCCAGCCGCGCGAGCCCGGGAACGTCGCCACCGGCATCAGCTCGATCGCCGTCACGCCGAGCTCGCGCAGCCCGCGCAGACGAGGCACGACGCCGGCGAGGGTCCCTTCCTCGCTGAACGTCCCGACGTGGAGCTCGTAGATCACGAGCTCGTCGAGGGAGACGCCCTCCCAGCCGTCGTCGGTCCACTCGAATGCGGTGAGGTCGAGGGCGCGCGAAGGGCCGGCCACGCCCTGCGGCTGCCAGCGCGAGCACGGGTCGGGCCAGATGTCGCCGTCCACGACGAGGCTGTAGTCGCGGCCCGCGAACCGCCCGACCCAGCGCTCGCCGTCCCGCTCGAGCTCGACCTCTCCGCCGGAGCGAACCGCGACCGAGCGCGCATCGGGAGCCCACACGCACACCTCGACCGTGCCGTCCCCCACCGGCACCGCTCCCAACCGGCGCACTCCGGCTACTCCGGGACGAGCCAGACGGCGCCGAGCGGTGGCAACGTGAGCGTGGCCGAGAACGGCTGTTCGTGCCAAGGCACCGCTTCGGCCTCGACGCCGCCGAGGTTGCCGACCCCGCTGCCGCCGTAGAAGGCCGAGTCGGTGTTGAGCACCTCGCGCCAGCGGCAGCACACCGGCATCCCGACGCGGTAGTCGTGACGC
>DATEHY010000064.1:0-10585 GCA_035279325.1 Gaiellaceae bacterium | reverse complement strand
GAAGCCCCCATACTCTCCATGCCCTCTTACCTTCGTGACGATCCGGCGCGGTCATACCACCCAGGCAAACGTCACCTGCGAGTTTCACTAGCCCGGCAGGCCAGGTGACGGGTCGGTCAGGTGAACCACCGTCCTCTCGCCTGAGGTGAGCAAGGACACAGCCGCCGAGCCGACACCGGGACATCCTCGCGCGATCGGCCGATCGACGGTCCTCGGTTGCTCCACCCCGCGTTTCCGGTCTGCGTTCGGCTGACACACTGACGAGGACGCCTTTGACGTACACCACGGAGGTTCGTATGCAGCTCGACAAGCAATTCGTCCTCGACGAGCTCAAGAAGGCCGGCCAGGACCAGCACGTGCAACACGCAATCCAGGAGCTTCCCGAGAAGATCGATCACAACGAGCACGCCCAACTGCTCGAGAAGTTCGGACTCGATCCGGGGAAGCTCGCCGCCAAGGCTGCAGAGCGCGGCCTCGCCTCCCTCTAGCGAGGCCGCGCTCGAGCCCGCCCGCTAGCCGTGCGGGTAGAGCCGCGACTCGGCGGACATGTAAGCGTGCACGTCGCGCACGATCTTGGCGCCCGGGTGCTGGGCCTGCAGGCTCAGGAGCGCCATCGACCGGCTGTCGACGGGCAGCTTCTCGTAGACCGGGAAGGTGAGCGTCACGCCTCCGCGCGTCCCCGTGGTCGTCCACTCGATCGGGTCGTAGGTCGTCGCGTCGACGATGTAGACCTCGTTGCCGTCGGAGGACTCGAGCTTGATCGCGTCTCGGCCGTCGACGGTGACGTGGCCGACGACCCGGACCTTCCCCGACTGCAACAGGGCGAGGATGTCTGAACGGAAGTCCTCCGGCGCTCCCTCCGTGTTCGCCGCCTCGCGGGCGATCTGCTCCCGGATGCGCTTCGCGCCCTCCTTCGTCGCGACGATGACCGGACGGTGCGTGCCCGGCAGGATGCGGTAGGCGGCGGTCACCTTCGGGTTGTGCACGAGCTTCTGGAGCTGCGCCGTCGAGACGATTTGGAGCGTGGGAGTCCGGGCGGCGCGCAGCGCCTTGCCGGTCGTGACGTAGATCGTGTCGTTGCTCGAGTCGTAGAGCTCGGTGGTGTCACCGCTCGACATCGACTCTGCGCGGATCCCGTCCGCGCCGTCGACCTCGATCTGGCGCCGGGTGTACGGCTCGACGAGGAGCTGCCAGGCTTCGGACTGCCAGGTGGCGGTGGTTCCGTCCCCGTCGTCCTGCACGGCCTTCAGCCGGAAGTGGAGGATCGAATCGTCGGGGGCGAGCGCCGCAGCCGCCTTCTCGACCACGGACGGCCCGCCCGTTGGCAAGGCGCTCAGGAGGCCGAGCGCGGTCGCCGCGGCGACCGCGAGCACGGCGGCGCCGCGCATCGTCCGGCGCCGCGTGCGTCTGGCCCGGAGATCGCGGCGGACGGCGCTTTCGAGCTCCTCGCCGAACCGCTCGAGGCTGGGTGGCAACGGATTCATGTGTCCTCCTTCAGTGGCAGGGCCGAGAGGCGCCGGAGCGCGCGCGAGACGCGGAGTCGCGCGGCGGCGGGACGGACGCCGAGCCGGGCCGCGACGTCGTCGTACGGCAGCTCGTCGACGACGCGGAGCTCGAGCGCCTCGCGCTCGTGCTCCGGCAGCGTCTCGAGCGCCTCCGCGAGACCGGCCCGCGGCGAGAGCCGTTCCTCGACGGCGTCGTAGCCGTACTCCGCCGCGAGGTCGGTGGGAAGCCCGAGCTTGCGGCGCGCCCGTGTCTCCACCTCGCTCCGGCGGGCGGAGTCGCGCGCGACGTTGCGGGCGATGCCGAGGAGCCACGGGAGCGCCGAGCCGTCGACCTCGTCCCGGAACCGCCGGCGCGAGAGCCACGCCTGCGCGAACGCCTCGGCGGTCAGGTCGCTCGCCGCCCACTCGAGCCGGCGACGGAACCAGCCGTGCACCGTGGAGGCGTGGCGCCGGTAGAGCTCGGCGAACGCTCCCGCGTCCGACTCGGCCGCGTGGATGAGCTCGGCGTCGGTCCGGTCGGTCACGCGTCTCACACCAGGTAGATGGAGGAACCGCATCGAGTTGTATCCAGCAGCCCGCGCTCCCGCACGGGGGCTGGCACCAGGCCCACACGCCGGGCCGCGCCCTGGTGGGGCGGCTCGGCGGTGAGCACCCTCGGGTCGTGAGCTCGAACACGACCAGGAGGCAGGAGATGAACCTCGCAGCTCGCGCGGGCCGGTGGAGCGCCGCGCACTGGAAGACTGCCACCTTCGGGTGGCTCGCATTCGTCGTCGCGGCGGTCGCGCTCGGCGCGTGGCACGGCACCGTCAAGCTGACGGACGCCGAGCAGACGAACGGCCAGGCGGCGCGTGCCCAGCAGATGCTCGCCGCCGCCCACGTCAAGAACGTCGCGAGCGAGAACGTGCTCGTCCGCTCGCGCACCCTCACCGCTTCGTCCCCGGCGTTCAGGCGCACGGTGAACGAGGTCCGCTCGACGCTGAGGCGGACCGCGAACGTCCGCCACGTCCACCTCGGCGCCGTCTCCAGAGACGGCCACCTCCAGCTCGTCGGCTTCGACGTCTCGGGAAACGCCGACAGCGCGGACGCCCGAATACAGCCGGCCCTGGACGCCGTCGGCAAGCTCGCCGCGGCGCATCGGGGCTACTCGATCGCCGAAGTCGGGGACGCGAGCATCGCGAAGGCGATGAACAACGTCGTCTCGGGCGGGCTGTCGCAGGCCGAGCGCCTGTCGCTGCCGATCACGTTCGCGATCCTGCTGCTCGCATTCGGCGCCTTCCTCGCCGCCGGGATCCCGGTGCTGCTCGCGTTCACCGCGGTCCTCGCGGCGCTCGGGCTGACGCACCTCTCCAGCTCGATCGTCCATGAGGCCGACCCGACCGCGAGCGTGATCCTGCTCATGGGGATGGCCGTCGGCGTCGACTACTCGCTCTTCTACCTGAAGCGCGAGCGCGAGGAGCGCGTGCGCGGAGCGAGCCGCGCGGAAGCGCTGCAACGCGCGGCCGCCACGTCGGGGCGCGCCGTGCTCGTGTCCGGCCTGACGGTGATGACCGCCGCGGCCGGGCTGATGCTCTCCGGCAACAGCGTGTTCACGTCGCTCGGCGTCGGGACGATCCTCGTCGTGCTCGTGGCGGTGCTCGGGTCGCTGACGGTGCTGCCCGCGCTGCTCTCGAAGCTCGGCGACCGCGTCGAGTGGGGGCGGCTGCCGTTCCGGCGCTCGAACCCCGAGTCCCCCGTCTGGCGCGCAGTGCTGCGTCCCGCGACGGCGTATCCGAAGATCACGGTCGTCGGCGCGGTCGCCGTTCTCCTGGCGATCGCCGCGCCGGCGCTGCACATGCACACGCGCGACGACGGCGTCGCCGAGGCGCCGCAGCACCTCCCCGTCGTGAAGGCGTACAAGCAGGAGACGAGGGCCTTCGGGACGACGAGCGCGCCGGCCGTCGTGGTCGTGCACGCGGCGAACGCGGACGCTCCTGCCGTCCGGTCGGGGATCGCCGCGCTGGAGAAGGCGGTGCACCGGCCGGTTCCGGTGATCCGCCACGCGGACAACACGGTCGAGCTCGACGTCCCGCTCGCCGGTGACGGGGCAGACGCGGCTTCGGTGCGCGCGCTGCACACGTTGCGCTCGCAGATCATCCCGGCGACGATCGGCTCGGTGCCGGGCGTGTCGGTGGCCGTGACGGGCGAGACGGCCGGCAGCGCCGACTTCACGTCCACGATCGACCACCACATGCCACTGGTCCTCGGGTTCGTGCTCCTGCTGACGGCGGGACTGCTCCTGCTCTTCTTCCGCTCGCTCACCGTCGCGCTGACCGCGATCGTGCTCAACATGCTCTCGGTCGGAGCGGCGTACGGCGCGATGACCTGGGTCTTCCAGGACGGCCACCTGCACGGTCTGCTCGGCTTCCAGTCGAGCGGCGCGATCGTGCCGTGGGTGCCGCTGTTCCTGTTCGCGGTGCTGTTCGGGCTCTCGATGGACTACCACGTGTTCATCGTCAGCCGGATCCGCGAGCTCGTCGACCGCGGCTACTCGACGCGCGACGCCGTCGAGCGCGGCATCCGCTCGACCGCCTCGACGGTGACGAGCGCGGCGCTGGTGATGGTCGGCGTGTTCGCGGTCTTTGCCACCCTCGGCCTTCTCTCGCTGAAGCAGATGGGCTTCGGGCTCGCCGTGTCGGTGCTGATCGACGCGACCCTGATCCGCGCCTTCCTTCTGCCGGCGGCGATGACGGTGCTCGGCGAGCGGAACTGGTGGCTCCCACGGGCCCTTCGGCGCCTCCCGCGGCTCGACCTGGCGGCCGAGAGCGCGAGAATGACTCCGTGATCTCCCTGCTGCTGTTCCGGATGCCCGTCCGCGCCTCGATCTGGGTGGTCCTGCTGCTCGACCTCTTCGTGCTGGTCGTCTGGGCGGCGGGCGGCGCCGGCTCCTTCTGGCCCGTGTGGGTGTGGCTTCCGACGGGGCTCGCGGTCGCCTCGAGCTGGTGGGTGCGTGCGGCGCCGAGCCACTTCGCACGGCGGGGCGGCGAGGCGGCGTTGATCTCGCTCTTCCTGATCGGCGTCTGGGCGGCCGCAGGGCACGGGACGTTCTGGCCGGTGTGGCCGATCGCCGTGCTCGCGCTCGTGTTCGGGTTCGAGGCGATCACCCGCCGAGCGAAGACCGAGGCGCGCGTGGAGGAGCTCACGCAGAGCCGTGCCGGCGCGGTCGAGGCGGCCGAGACGCAGCTGCGGCGCATCGAGCGCGACCTGCACGACGGCGCGCAGGCGCGCCTCGTCGCCCTCGGCATGAACATCGGCCTCGCCGAGCAGCAGCTCGCGAAGGACCCCGAGAAGGCGCAGGAGCATCTCGCCGAGGCGCGCGAGGCGGCGGTCGCGGCGCTGCAGGAGCTGCGCGACCTCGCGCGCGGGATCCACCCCCCGATCCTCGCCGACCGCGGGCTCGAGGCGGCGATCCGCGCGCTGGCGGACCACGCCGCCGTTCCGGTCTCGGTCGGCGTCGAGCTCGCGGAGCGCCCTCCGGCCGCGGTCGAGACGGCTGCGTACTTCGTGGCGGCGGAGGGACTGGCGAACGCGCTCAAGCATGCGCGGGCGTCGCGGATCGACATCGCCGTCCACGAGCGCGACCGCGCCGTCGTGGTTCGCGTGCTCGACGACGGCCGCGGCGGCGTGTCGGAGTCGAACGGCGGCCTCCATGGACTACGCCAGCGGGTCGAGGCGCTCGACGGGTCGCTGCGCATCGCGAGCCCGGAGGGCGGTCCGACGGTGATCGAGGCGGTGCTGCCGTGCGCGCGGTGATCGCCGAGGATCTCGCACTGCTCCGCGACGGCCTCATGCGGCTCCTGCGCGACAACGAGATCGAGGTCGTCGACGCGGTGGGTGACGGAGACGCGCTCGTGCACGCCGTGCTGCGCGAGCGTCCGGACATCGCGATCGTCGACATCCGCATGCCGCCGACGTTCCGCGACGAGGGGCTGCGGGCCGCGCTCACGCTGCGCGAGCGCGTCCCCGAGACCGCCATCCTCATCATCTCGCAGTACGTCGAGGGCACCTACGCGCGCGAGCTGCTCGCCGACGGCCGCGGCGGCGTGGGCTATCTGCTCAAGGATCGCGTGATGGACGTCGACGCGTTCGTCGAGGCCGTGCGGCGTGTCGCCGAGGGCGGCACCGCGCTCGATCCCGAGGTCGTCGCCCACTTCGTAGGGCGGCGCGACCGGCTCGCCGCGCTGACGCCGCGCGAGCGCGAGGTGCTCGCGCTGATGGCGGAGGGCCGCTCGAACGCGAGCATCGCCGAGGCGCTCGTGCTCACGGTCGGCGCCGTGGAGAAGCACGTCGCCTCGATCCTCCAGAAGCTGCGGCTGCCTCCGTCCGACGAGACGCATCGCCGCGTCCTCGCCGTGCTCGCCTATCTCGACTCGGCTTCCTGACCCCGCGTAGGGTTGGCTCGTGAAGCACGTCGTGGTCCTCGGCGCTGGCTTCGGCGGCCTCGAGCTGGCGAGCCGTCTCTCCGACGAGCTCGCCGACGAGGTTCGCGTGACGCTGATCGACCGGAACTCCGCCTTCACGTTCGGGTTCTCGAAGCTCGACATCCTGTTCGGACGCGCGGACGCGGCCGAGGTCCGGATCTCGTACCGCGCGCTCGCGAAGCCGGGCGTCGAGTTCCGGCAGGAGCGCATCACCGCGATCGATCCCGAGACCAGGCACGTGACCACCGACCAGGGCTCGTACGACGCCGACATCCTCGTCGTCGCGCTGGGCGCCGAGTACGACGTCGCCGCGACTCCGGGCTTCGCGGAGGGCGGCTTCGAGTACTACTCGGTCGCCGGGGCCGAGCGGATGCGGGACGTGGCATTCAAGACGTTCGACGGCGGAACGATCCTGATCGGCGTCCTCGGCCAGCCGTACAAGTGCCCGCCCGCGCCGTTCGAGGGGGCGTTCCTCCTCCACGACCAACTCGTCGAACGCGGGATCAGGGACAGGACCGAGCTGCGCGTGATCGCGCCGATGTCCGCGCCGGTGCCCGTGACGGCGGAGGTGTCGCAGCGCTTCCTCGACGAGCTCGCGGCGCGCGGGATCGAGTACACGGGGAAGGACCGGGTGATCGAGCTCGACGTGGCGGGCAAGGAGGCCGTGCTCGAGAGCGGCGGGCGGGCGGCGTACGACCTCTTCGTCGGGATCCCGGTCCATCGCGTGCCGGCCGTAGTCGCGGAATCGGGCCTCGCCGAGCACGGCTGGGTCGCCGTGGACCCGGGCACGCTGCTGACGCCGTTCCCCGACGTGTACGCCGTCGGCGACTGCGTCGGGATCCCGATGGCGAAGGCCGGCGTGTTCGCGGAGAACGCGGCGGGCGTCGCCGCCGAGCGCATCGTCGCGCAGCTCCGCGGCGAGGAGTCGGGACGGCGCTACGAGGGCGAGGGCAACTGCTACCTCGAGTTCGGGAGCGGGCGAGTCGCCAAGGTGGAGGCGAACTTCCTCGGCGGCCCCTCGCCGACGGCCACGGTCGTGGGCCCGTCGGCGGAGCTCGCGGCCGAGAAGGCCGAGTTCGCGTGGAGCCGGCGCAAGCGCTGGTTCGGCGCCTAGACGCAGTTCATCATTGCGCCGTGGGCGCGCTTCCCGAAGGAACCGTCACCTTCCTCTTCACCGACGTCGAGGGTTCGACGCGGCTGCTGCACGAGCTCGGCCCCGCGGGCTACGCCGAGGCTCTCGACGAGCACCGGCGGATCGTGCGCGACGCGGCTGCGGCCAACGACGGCACCGAGGTCGACACCCAGGGCGACGCGTTCTTCGTCGTCTTCCCGACCGCGGGAGGAGCAGCGTCCGCCGCCCGGGCCGCCCGTGACGCGCTCGCGGCCAGCGGTCCGGTCCGCGTCCGCATGGGTCTCCACACCGGCGTCCCGACGCAGACGTCCGAGGGGTACGTGGGGCTCGACGTCCATCGCGGGGCCCGCATCGCCGCGCTCGCGCACGGCGGGCAGATCCTCGTCTCGCCCGCGACCGCCGCGCTCCTCGACTCGGAGCCGCTTCGCGATCTCGGCCGGCACCGGCTCAAGGACTTCGAGGGCGCCGTCCACCTCTATCAGCTCGGTGACCGGGAGTTCCCGCCGCTCCGGACGCCGGGCAGCGTCGAGCTTCCCGACCCGGCAACGCGCTTCCTCGGCCGGGAGCAGGAGCTGTTCGACGCCGTCTCGCTCGTCTACGAGCGCGACCCGCGCGTCGTCACGGTCGTCGGCCCGGGCGGAACCGGCAAGACCCGCTTCGCGATCGAGCTGGCGCGCCTGCTCGGCGACGACGCCGAGGGTGGCACCGTCTTCGTCCCGCTTGCGCCCCTCCGCGAGCCGGAGCTCGTCGTCTCCGCGGTGGCGGAACGGCTCGGCGCTTCGTCTTCGGATCCCGCGGCGATCGCCGCCCGCGTCGGCGACCGGCGGACGCACCTCGTGTGCGACAACCTCGAGCACCTCCTCCCCGGCGCCGCGCGTCCGCTCGCCGAGCTCGTGGCCGCCGTTCCTTCGCTCCGCGTGCTCGCGACCAGCCGCGAGGCACTGCGGATCCAGGGCGAAGCCGAGCTGGACCTTCCGCCGCTCGTGCGCGACGACGCGGTCGCGCTCTTCTGCGAACGGGCCCAGGCGGTACGGCCGGACGTCACCCGCACCGACGCCGTCGAGCGACTCTGCGACAGGCTCGACGGCCTGCCGCTCGCGCTCGAGCTCGCTGCGGCCCGGACAAAGCTGCTCGCGCCCGAGGCGCTCCTCGACCGGCTCTCCGACCGGCTCGACGCGCTGAAGGGGACGCGCGACGCCGAGGAGCGCCACATGACCCTCCGCGCGACGATCGCGTGGTCGCACGACCTGCTCGACGCCGACGAGCAGTCGCTGTTCGCGAGCCTCGGCGTCTTCCGCGGCGGCTGCACGCTCGAGACGGCCGAGCGAGTCTGCGCCGCCGACCTCGACACGCTCGCCTCCCTCCTCGACAAGAGCCTCCTCCGCCGCCGCACCGGACGGCTCGGTGAGGAGCGCTACTGGATGCTCGAGACGATTCGCGAGTTCGCGCTCGAGCGGCTGCGCGAGTCGGGGCGCGAGGACGACCTGCGCCGGCGTCATGCGGAGCGGATGCGGACGATCGCTCTCGACGCCCGTCTCGGCGCCGGCGACACCGAAGGGAACATCGAGCTGGCGCTGGCGGAGCGCGAGGACCTCCGCGCGGCGATGGACTGGGCGGAGGAGAACGACGCGAGCTTCGGGCTCGAGCTCGCCGTCGAGCTGATGAACTTCTGGAACGTGGCCGGACCGCAGGAGGGCCTCGAGCGCATTCAGCGCCTTCTCGCTTCCGCGGCGGCGATCCCGACGGAGTTGCGTGCGAGAGCGCTGCGGGCGTGCGCCGCCGCCGCCGATCTGGCGGGTCACGACGAGCTCGCCATGCAAGCGTCGCAGGAGAGCCTCGAGCTCTTCACGGAGCTGGGCGACGACGAGGGGGTCGCGATGCTCGAGCACATGATGGCGGTGGCCGCCTGGCGACGCGAGGACTGGGTCCGCATGCGGGAGCTGACCGAGCATGCCCTCGAGCTCGCCCGCGACCGGTTCACCTTTCTCGAGATCACCGGCTACTGGCTGTCGGGCCAGCTCGCCCTCCACGACGGCGACACGGCAGGCGCGGTCGAGCTCACACGACGGAGTGCCGACATGGCGCGCCGAGAGGGCTGGTCGTGGTGGGAATCGGGCCAGCGGCACGAGCTCCTGATGCTCGCTCTGCGGACCGGCGACCTCGACGAGGCGGAGCGCGAGGGGCATGTCGCGCTCGAGATGGAGCGGACGCAGGAGAACAGGCTGTGGGCGCTCTACACGGTGGCCGGCCTCGCCCAGCTCGCGCTCGCCCGTGGCGAGCTCGAGCGGGCGGGACTCCTCTGGGGCGCCGCCGACGTCGAAGGAAAGCGGCTGCCGAGATGGCCCGACGAACGCGTGCGCCGAGCCGGTGCGCTCGTCGGCGAGGAGCGCGATTCGTTCGTCCGGGCACGCGAGCGCGGCCGCGGGCTCGACCTCTGGGACGCGGCCGCCGTCGCGCTCGGCGAAGACGCAGGTTAACGGTTCGCCCGCGCGGGGAACGCCGCGGGAATGCTGATTCTCCTGCTCCTGCTGGCCGCGCTGGTCGTCTTGGGGATCGTCCTGGCGGTCGTGGTGATCAAGTGGCTGTTCATCCTGGCCGTCGTCGCCGCGCTGATCTGGATCATCGCCTTCTTCTCGCGCGGCATCTCCAAGCGCGTCTAGCGCTTCTGCTCAGTCCGCGCCCGCGCCGATGCCTTCGAAGCGGTGCCGGCAGTGGTCCGAGCAGAAGTAGAACGGCTCGCCGTCGCGCTCCGCGCGCGCCGCGGCGTTCGCGATCTCCACCTGCATCCCGCAGACGGGATCGATCGCGTAGCCCACGCCGCCGCCGAGGCGCTGCTGGTTCCGCGCCAGCCACCACAGAACGGCGAACACGGCGAGGAACACGATGTCAAGATAGGTCGTGTAGTTCCAGTGGAAGCCGGTCGGCGCGACGACAGCCGGGCGCTTCGACGGCTCGATCCCGGCGCCGCGGAACAGGTACTCCACCGCGAGCCCGGCGGCGCTCATCACCGTCCAGAAGATCGCGAGCAGCCTCAGGGTGAGCCGGGCGCCGTAGTAGCGGCGGTAGATGAGCAGCAGCGGCAGCGTGATCAGATCGGCGAAGACGAAGCTGACGACGCCGCCGAAGCTGATCCCGCCGTGCCAGAGCGCCGCCGCGAGCGGCACGTTCCCGACCGAGCAGACGAAGCTGACGATCGCGATGAAGGGGCCGACGACGACGTTCTCGAGCGACGTCCAGAAGCCGTGGCCGCTGATGAAGACGTCGTGCCAGGCGCTCGCCGGGACGAGCACGGCGAGGAAGCCGGCGACGACGTACCCGGCCGCCATCTCCTTCCGCAGCATCTTCGCGTCGGCGAGCGTGTAGCTCGCGGCGTCCGCCCAGCCCGCGGGAGACGTGAGCCGCGTGCGCCAGTCGCCGCCGCCTCCGCCGCCGTGGACGTGACCGGGATCGCCGAGCAGGCGGCGCGCGTCGTCGACGTCGCGCTGCTTGAT
>DATEHY010000063.1:0-38284 GCA_035279325.1 Gaiellaceae bacterium | reverse complement strand
CAGGACGAGGCGCGGGCGCTCAAGCACAACTACATCGGCACCGAGCACATCCTGCTCGGGCTGCTCCGCGAGGAAGAGGGCCTCGCGGCGCGGGTACTCGAGTCTCTCGACATCACGGTGGAGGAAGTGCGGGCGCAGGTCGCGCGGATCGTCGGCCAGGGCGACGAGGTCACGACCGGCCAGATCCCGTTCACGCCGCGCGCGAAGAAGGTCCTGGAGCTCGCGCTGCGCGAGGCGCTGTCCCTCGGCCACAACTACATCGGCACCGAGCACATCCTGCTCGGCCTCGTGCGCGAGAACGAAGGCGTCGCCGCGCGGATCCTGCTCGACTTCGACGCCGACGCGGAGAAGATCCGCAACGAGATCATCCGCATGCTCTCCGGCCCCGGCCGCCGCCAGGCGGGCGCGGGCGGCGGTCCCGGCGGGGAGAAGTCCAAGTCGTCGAAGCTGCTCGACCAGTTCGGCCGCAACTTCACGAAGCAGGCGCAGGAGGGGAAGCTCGACCCGGTCGTCGGCCGCCAGACCGAGATCGAGCGGATCATGCAGATCCTCGCGCGCCGCCAGAAGAACAACCCAGTGCTGATCGGCGAGCCGGGCGTCGGCAAGACCGCCATCGTCGAGGGCCTCGCCCAGCGCATCTCCTCGAACCAGGTGCCCGAGATCCTCAAGGGCAAGCAGATCTACAGCCTCGACCTCGCGGCTCTCGTCGCCGGCTCGAAGTACCGCGGCGAGTTCGAGGAGCGGCTGAAGAAGGTCATGAAGGAGATCCAGCAGCGGGGCGACATCGTCCTCTTCATCGACGAGCTCCACAACCTCGTCGGGGCCGGTGCGGCGGAGGGTGCGATCGACGCGGCCTCGATCCTGAAGCCGGCTCTCGCGCGCGGCGAGTTGCAGACGATCGGCGCCACGACGCTCGACGAGTACCGCAAGTACCTCGAGCGCGACGCCGCCCTCGAGCGCCGCTTCCAGCAGGTGCGGGTCGAGGAGCCTTCGGTCGACGACTCCGTCCAGATCCTGCGCGGGCTGCGCGACCGCTACGAGGCGCACCACCGTGTCACGATCACCGACGAGGCGCTCAAGGCCGCGGCCGAGCTCTCCGACCGCTACATCCAGGATCGCCACCTCCCCGACAAGGCGATCGACCTGATCGACGAGGCCGCGTCGCGCCTGCGCATCAAGTCGATGTCCGCACCGCCGCGCTACCGCGAGCTCGAGGACGAGATCGAGCGGGTGCGCAAGGAGAAGGAAGCCTCGATCGAGAACCAGGAGTTCGAGAAGGCCGCCTCTCTGCGCGACAAGGAGCGGAAGCTCACGCAGAAGAAGCGCGAGCTCGAGGAGCAGTGGCGGAGCTCCGAGAACCAGGAGGAGCAGCCCCAGGTCGGCGAGGAGGAGATCGCCGACATCGTCTCGATGTGGACGGGCATCCCCGTCTTCAAGCTCACCGAGGCCGAGTCCGCGCGCCTCGTCCGGATGGAGGAGGAGCTGCACAAGCGCGTCGTCGGCCAGGAAGAGGCGATCGTCGCCGTCGCGAAGTCGATCCGCCGTGCCCGCGCCGGGATCAAGGATCCGAAGCGGCCGACCGGCTCGTTCATCTTCCTCGGCCCCTCGGGCGTCGGCAAGACGGAGCTCGCGCGCACGCTCGCCGAGTTCCTCTTCGGCGACGAGGACGCGATGATCCAGGTCGACATGTCGGAGTACATGGAGAAGCACTCCGTGTCCCGGCTCGTCGGCTCGCCTCCGGGCTACATCGGCTACGACGAAGGCGGCCAGCTCACCGAGGCCGTGCGGCGCAAGCCGTACTCGGTGCTCCTCCTCGACGAGATCGAGAAGGCGCATCCAGACGTGTTCAACATCCTTCTGCAGATCCTCGAGGAGGGGAAGCTGACCGATGCCCAGGGGCGCCGGGTCGACTTCCGGAACGCGATCGTGATCATGACCTCGAACCTCGGAGCCGCCCAGATCTCGAAGAACACCGGCTTCGGCTTCACCGTCGGCGACGAGTCCGGGCTCTCGTACGACGAGATGAAGGGCCGCGTGATGGGCGAGCTGAAGAAGGTCTTCCGGCCCGAGCTGCTCAACCGCATCGACGAGATCATCGTCTTCCACAAGCTCGCGAAGGAAGAGATCATGTCCATCGTCGACCTCCAGCTCCGGCGCCTCCGCGAGCAGATGGCGACGCACGACGTCTCGATCGAGCTCACCGAGGACGCGAAGGAGTTGCTCGTCGACAAGGGCTACGACCCCGCGATGGGAGCCCGGCCGCTGCGCCGCGCCATCCAGCGCGAGATCGAGGATCCGCTTGCCGACTTCGTGCTCGGACGCGAGCTCGAGCCGGGCTCCACGATCCTCGTGGGGCGCACGCGCAACGAGGACGGCGAGCCGGGCGACGAGGTCGACATCACGTTCATCCCGGGCGAGGTCACGCCAGAGAAGGTGACGGTGCCGCCCGAGGCGCCCGACGCCTCGAGCGACGACGAAGAGCCCGAGGGCGACGCCGAATAGGCAAAGAGATCAGCCACCGAGGGCGGCGCGCGTCGCCCTCGGTGGGTGTCTCGGCATGCCTCGATCGAGTGTGAAGCGCGGCGATGAACCACCTGAAAGGGGAGGAGTGAAGCGGGGTGGCCGCAGGATGATGCTCTGCATAGAGCACAACCTCAGCTGAGCCCCGATGCGGCGGGGGCTCCTGAGTCCCTCCCTCAGGCACGACGGAAGCGGCCCCGCGGCGGGGCCGCTTCTCTTTTGGCGAGCGGGTGCTGCGCACCCCGCGCGCCAGGACCGAACTCCGCGTTCGCGAGACGCGGTCGGCGAAGTCCGGCTTCGCCGCGGCCTAGCCTCCGGCCGGCGTTACGAAGTTGCCGGGATTGCGTTGCGGTTCGCGTCCGCCCTCGGTCGTAGGGTGGTCGTATGGCGAAGGCGGCGGCCGTTCAGTTCAGCTGCACCGAGTGCGGCTACAGCGCGGGGCGGTGGCTGGGCAAGTGTCCCGGCTGCTCGGCGTTCGGCACGCTCGTCGAGGAGGTCGTCGGCCAGATCGGGCACTCCAAGGCACCGCCGAAGCCCCTGCTGCGGCTCGTCGACGTGGAGGCGGCCGAGGCCGCCCGGATCTCCACCGGCGTCGCCGAGCTGGATCGCGTGCTCGGGGGCGGGCTCGTGCCGGCGTCGCTCGTGCTGCTCGGCGGCGAACCGGGGGTGGGAAAGTCCACGCTGCTGCTCACCGCGCTGGCGACGATCTCGCGCGACCGGCGGGCATTGCTCGTCACGGGCGAGGAGTCGGTCGCGCAGGTCAAGCTGCGCGCAGAGCGCCTCGGCGGCGCCGAGGCAGTCGAGATCCTCGCGGAGACCGAGCTGGAGACCGTCTGCGAGACTCTCCAGGCCGAACGGCCCGACGTCTGCGTGATCGACTCCGTCCAGACGCTCTACGCGGCGGAGCTCGGATCTGCGCCCGGGTCGGTCGCGCAGGTGCGCGAGTCGGCTGCACGGCTGCTGCGCGTCGCGAAGGAGACCGGCGTCGCGACGATCCTCGTCGGACACGTGACGAAGGACGGCTCGGTCGCGGGGCCACGGGTGCTCGAGCACCTCGTCGACTGCGTCCTGCAGTTCGAAGGCGACCGCTACCACGCGCACCGCGTGCTGAGGGCGGTCAAGAACCGGTTCGGCTCGACGAACGAGCTCGGCGTCTTCGAGATGACGGGTGTGGGTCTCGTCGGCGTGCCCGACCCGTCGGAGGTGTTCGGCCGCACAGTCGGTGGGGAGCCCGGGGCAGCGGTCGCCTGCGCCCTCGAGGGAACACGGCCGATCCTGCTCGAGATCCAGGCGCTCGTCGCACAGAGCGAGCTTGCGATGCCGCGCCGCGTCGCGACGGGGATCGATCCGAAGCGCCTCGCCATGATCGTCGCGGTGCTCTCGCGCCACGCCCGTGTGGCACTCGGGCAGGCGGACGTCTTCGTGAACGTCGCCGGCGGCGTGCGGATCGACGAGCCCGGCGCCGATCTCGCCGTCGCGCTCGCGATCGCGTCCGCCGCGCGGCGCGTGCCGGTCAAGACGGGGGTCGCGGCGTTCGGCGAGATCGGCCTCACCGGACGGCTGCGAGTCGCGGCACAGGCCGAGCGGCGGCTGGAGGAATGCGCCAAGCTCGGGCTCTCCGCGGTCGTCGCGCCGGAAGGTACGAAGGGCCCGAATGGCAGAATCAAGGTTGAGGCCGCAGCGACGCTGCGGCAGGCGATTCGAGCGGGGCTGGATGGCGAGCGATCCGAAGGAGACGACTGAGCGCAGGACCGAGCATCGCCTGGGCGATCTCGGCTTCACGCGCATCCCCGCGGAGGAGGACCCGCGCCGCAAGAATCCGGAGCTGCTGACGGCGATCGCCAAGGTCGCGCCCGGCACGGGGCTCCGCGAAGCAGTCGACGACGTGATCCGCTCGCACGAGGGCGCGCTCATCGTCGTCGGCGATCCGAACAGCCTTTCGTTCCTCTACTCGGGCGGCATCCAGCTCGATGCGCCGTTCCGGCCACAGCTCCTCTACGAGCTCGCGAAGATGGACGGTGCGATCATCGTCGACGAGGCGATCAAGAAGCTCGCCTGGGCGAACGTCCAGCTCATGCCGGATCCGACGATCCCGTCGAACGAGACCGGTACCCGGCACCGCACCGCCGAGCGCGTGGCGAAGCAGACGGGCGCGCTCGTCGTCTCGGTCTCGCAGCAGCGCGAGACGGTCACGATCTTCGTCGGGCCGGCGCGGTATCAGCTCGACCCGGTCGCGGACGTCCTCGCCAAGACGAACCAGGCGCTCGGGACGCTCGACACGTACCGGCAGCGCCTCGAGCAGGTGCTGACGCGCCTTACCGCGCTCGAGTTCCAGAACGCGGTCGTCCTCGACGACGTGCTCGTCGTCCTCCAGCGCGCGGAGATGATCACGCGAATGGCGGCGCGCATCGCGCGCGACTGCATCGAGCTCGGCACCGAGGGTCGGCTGATCAGGCTCCAGCTCGAGGAGTTCGTGGGAGACGTGCCCGGGGAGCGGGATGCGATCGTCCGCGACTACCACGTCCTCGGCGCCGGGGAGGAGGCGACGGCCGCCCTCGCGGACCTGTCCGAGCTCAGGTACCAGGAGCTGCTCGAGTTCGCGCGGCTCGCCGAGGTGCTCGGCTACGAGCGCAGCGTCAACCCGCTCGACCAGGCCGTCGTCGCTCGGGGCTACCGGATCCTGTCGCACCTGCCGCGGCTGCCGGAACCCCTCGTCCGCCGTGTCGTGTCCGATCTCGGGAGCCTCGACGCGGTCGTCAGGGCCTCCCAGCGCGAGCTCGAGTCGGTGGAGGGAGTCGGTGCGGTGCGCGCACGCGAGATTCGCGAGGGCCTGAGGCGGTTGCAGGAGCACAACCTCGTCGACCGCTACCTGCAGCTCTAGTCTACCGGGCGAAGAGCGCAGCTCTTCTTCGGATGCTTTGTTTCGTCGCGAGCGGACGCGCTTTGCTCTCGCGAACGGGGAGTTCCTCCTCCAGAGCGGAAACGCGCAACGTTTCCGCTCACTTTTTGGCTCAGCCAGGCCGTTTCTGCTACACTCCCAACCTCTGGCCGGCGCAGAAGTGTGTGCCGGCTTTCTTAACGCAAGAGCGGCTTCTTAGCCAGGGGAGGTTCGGGCTTGTACGACGTCGGCGACAAGGTGGTCTATCCCCACCACGGGGCGGGAACGGTCGTCAAGAAGGAGAAGCGCGAGGTCCTCGGACAGCAGCGCGAGTACCTGACGATCAAGATCCTGCACAACGACATGACGGTGCAGGTCCCGTCCGAGAATGCCGAAAAGGTGGGCCTCCGGCGTGTGATCGGCGACAAGGAGATCGCTCCCGTTCTCAGGGCGCTGACGGGCGTCTCGACCGAGATGCCGAAGAACTGGAACCGCCGGTTCAAGCACAACCGCGACAAGATGAAGACCGGCGACATCCTCGAGCTCGCCGAGGTCGTGCGCAACCTTGCGCTCCGCGACCGCGAGAAGGGGCTTTCGACCGGCGAGAAGCAGATGTTCGTGAAGGCGAAGAAGATCCTCGCCTCCGAGTTGATGTACGCGAAGGACATGGACGAGGAGACCTGCGCCGAATGGCTCGAGGATGTCCTTGCCTCCGACAGCCCGCCCAAGAAGAAGCCTGCGGCCAAGAAGAAGGCCACCGCGGCCGCGACGGCGTAGTCCGGGGCCAGATCCCCTGACATGTCCGTCTGGGCCATCCTCGTCGCTGCGGGGCGGGGTGAGCGGCTCGGGCTGGACCGACCCAAGGCGTTCGCGAAGCTCGGGGAGGAGCCGCTGCTCGCCGAGCCGCTGCGCCGCCTGGAAGCGAGCTCGTGGGTGGACGGAATCGTCCTCGTCGCGCCGCCGGGCTGGGAGGAGCCCGCGATCCTCGTCGCCGAGGAGGAGGGCTGCGGCAAGGTGCATGCGTGCGTGACCGGCGGCGAGACGCGAAGCGACTCCGTACGGGCGGGGCTGGCGGAGGTGCCCGCCGACGCGCTCGTGATCCTCGTGCACGACGCGGCGCGTCCGCTCGTGTCGGACGAGGTGGTCGAGCGCGTGCTCGCGCCTCTCTCCGACGGCTGGGACGGCGTCGTGCCGGGCTTGCCGGTCGGCGACACGCTGAAGCGCGTCGGCTCCGACGGCGGCGTGGAGGAGACAGTGCTTCGGGACGGGCTCTGGGCGGTACAGACGCCGCAGGCCTTTGCAGCTCAGGCGCTTCGGGGAGCCCACTCGCCAAGTAACAACTTGTTACAAGCGACGGATTGCGCGGGCCTCGTGGAGGCCGCCGGGGGCCGCGTCAAGGTGGTCGAGGGCGATCCCAGGCTGCTCAAGGTCACGTCCGGCGCCGATCTCGAGACGGTGGCGGCATGGCGGTGAGCGTCGTCGTGTTCGACGTCGGCGAGACGCTCGTCGACGAAGCGGCTGCCCATGCCCGCTGGGAGGCGGAGGACGCCGCGGCGCACGTCTTCGCGGAGCCCGACCTGCACGACGACGCGCTGCCGTGCCTCTCGGCCCTGCGCAGGCGCGGCCTGCGTCTCGGCGCCGCCGGGAACATGCACGCGGTGCACGAGGACTTCCTGCGCCCGCATGTCGACTTCGTCTGCTCGTCCGAGCGCTGGGGAGTCCGCAAACCGGACGCAGGGTTCTTCGCCCGCGTGGTCGACGAGGCCGGAGCCTCCGCGCAGGAGGTCGTCTACGTCGGCGACCGGGTCGACAACGACGTGCTGCCGGCGCTCGCCGCCGGCCTGCGCGCCGTGCGGATCCGCCGCGGCGCGCACGCGCAGGCCGAGTCTCCAACCGGCGCCGTCACCATCGGCTCGCTCGAGGAGCTGGCGGAGGCTCTCGAGCGTGTCTGAGTACCGCGTCGGCACGGGCTTCGACGCGCACGCGCTCGAGGAGGACGTGAAGCTCGTGCTCGGCGGCGTCGAGATCGACCACCCGCACGGGCTCGCGGGCCACTCCGACGGCGACGTGCTCGCGCACGCGCTCACCGATGCGCTGCTCGGAGCCGCCGGGCTCGAGGACATCGGCGCTCTGTTCCCGTCCACCGACCCCAAGCTCGAGGGCGCCGACTCGCTCGAGCTGCTCACCGAGGCGTGGAAACGCGTCCAGGCGCACGGCTGGCGGCTCGCGAACGCGGACGTCGTCCTCATCGGCGAGGAGCCGCGCCTCGCGCCGCACCGGGACGAGATGCGGCGGCGGCTGGCCGCGGCGCTCGATGCCGACCCGGAGCTCGTCGCGGTGCGTGCCACGACGACCGACGGCCTCGGTTTCACCGGCCGCGGCGAAGGCCTCGGCGCCCAGGCCGTCGCCCTGCTCGTCCGATGAAGCTCGCTCTCGTCACCCACGCCGAGCACCCCAAGCTCCGCGGCACCTTTCCGAGCATCTTTCCGGAGTTCATGGCGCACGACTCGGTCGTCCAGTCGTTCTGGCCGCGCCTCTACGACGAGTATCCGGACTTCCAGCTGTGGGTCGTCGACCGGGAGGCCGGCCGGCGCGCGACCGTCGGCTACGCCTGCAGCGTGCCCGTCGGCTGGAACGGGAGCCCGTCGCCGCGGGGCATCGACTGGGCGCTGACGGACGGGGTCGAGGCCGCGCCCACGACGCTCTGCGCGATCGTGGCCGGTGTCGCTCCCGAGTACCGCGGGCTCGGCATCGCCGAGACGGTCCTGCGCCGCCTGGCTGCGGTCGGAGCGGGCCACGGGCTCGATGCGCTCGTGGCCCCCGTGCGCCCGACGTGGAAGGACCGCTACCCGCTCGTCGCGCTCGACAGCTACGCCGGCTGGCGCCGCGCCGACGGCCTACCATACGACCCGTGGCTGCGGGTACACGAGCGGCTCGGCGGGGAGCTCCTCGCGACGGCGCCTCGGTCGATGACGATCTCCGGCACGCGCGCGGAGTGGGAGGAGTGGACGGGGATGGTCTTTCCCGAGGACGGCAACTACGTCGTGCCGGGCGCCCTGGTCCCCGTGCACTTCAAGAACGGCCGCGGCGTCTACGTCGAGCCGAACGTCTGGGTCCGACACGCGTTCTAGCTGCCGCTAGCGCCGCTTCTGCTGCCTCTCGAGCCGGCGCCGCATCTGGCGGTTCATCGTCTCGAGCTCGGGGCCGCCCTGCTGCTCCTGCATCTCGAGGAGCGCCGCGCGCTCCTCGCGGGTGAGCCGCGACATCGCCTTCTGCGCCTGTTGGGGATCGTGGAGCTGCTTTGCATGCGGCTCGAGCTTCCGCATCGCGCTCGCGAGCTCGGGATTCGTGCGCTCGATGGCGGCCTTCGACGCCTTCTCGAGCTGCCGCTTCAGGAACGGCACCCTCGACATCAGGGCGAACAGCGGCTTCAGGTAGCGCCCGCCCTGGATGCGCCCGAGCAGGCCGAGGACGCCGAGCAGCGCGAGCAGTCCGAGCAGGACCCACAGCGGGATCAGAAGCGTGACGAGGGACGTGGCGAGCATCGGCGGGATGGTACCGGGCTAGTCGGGGAGGGAAACGGCCTCTCCGTCGACCCGCACGAGCCCGTCGCGCGCGAGCGAGGCGACGGCCTCTGCGTCGTCCGGCTGCGCCCCCGCGAGCACCGCGCGCAGGACTGCCGCCCGCCGCTGGCGGAAGGAGCCTTCGAACGGCCCTTGCCGGCGGGCCGGCTCGAATCGGCGGCCGCGCGACGGGCACCCCGCGGCGAGCGGACAAGCACCGCAGCGAGGGATCCGGGCGAGGCAGACTGTCTTGCCGAGATCCATCAGCGCCTGCGCGGCGGCGGAGGAGAAGGAGTACCCGGTGCGCTCCGTGACGCGTCGTACGTTGACGTCGATGGGGAGGACGGGACGCCCGAGGGCGAAGCAGGCGACGGCGTCCGCGGTGTAACGGCCCACGCCGGGCAGCTCCGTCAGGTCGTCGGGCCAGCCGTGCGCCGCGACGTGACGCGCCGCGCGCTGGAGCGACAGTGCGCGCCGGTTGTAGCCCAGACCCTGCCATTCGCGGATCACCTCGCTCGCGGGTGCCGCCGCAAGTGCCTCGACGGTGGGCCAGCGCTCGAGCCAGCGCCGCCAGCGCGGCACGACGCGCTCCACCTGCGTCTGCTGCGACATGACCTCCGAGACCAAAATCGCATACGGGTCGCGCGTCCGCCGCCACGGCAGGTCGCGCCCGTGCTCGGCGAACCAGGCCAGCAGCAGCTCCTCCACGGCGCCAACGTATCGCGCAGGCATCATCCCGCCGATGCGCCGTCTCCTCCTCGTCGCGGGCGTGGTCATCCTGCTCGCCGCCCTTGGAGCGGCCTATTACGAGTCGACGCACCGGTTCGGCGGCAGCGTCAGAGGGACGTCGACGGAGTTCGACCGCACCCGGACCGTCGCACCGCCGCAGCCGAGCCAGACGTCGCTGATCTCGCCGATGTTCGGCGGCGTGCCGCAGCGCCTCCACGTCGGCGTCGGCCGGCTCCGGCCGCCGTTCAAGCGCGACTGGGTCACCGGCGGGACGTCGCTGATCGAGTTTCCGCCGGCGATCGGCTTCCACTATCTCTACTACGCGAGTCTCAACGGGAACTTGATCGCGGTCTCGGCCCGCAACGGACGCCGGCTCTGGACGTATCACGTCGGGCGCTGCGAGGCCGCCGGACCTGCTCTCAACCGCCTCGGCCGCGGCTCGGTCTTCGAGTCGTTCCTCAACCGGGAGCCCTGCGGGCGAGGCACCGCGAAGGGTCAGGGTGCGGTCATCGCCGTCGCGGCCGGCCCGGGCCATGCCCTTCGCTGGAGGAAGACGCTCGGCGTGACGGAGACCTCCCCGCTCATCGTCGGCAACCGGATCTTCGTCGGCGACTACGGAGGAGTGGTGTACTGCCTCCGCGGCGTCGACGGCAAGACGCTCTGGACCTACCGGGCCGGCGGCGCCGTGAAAGGCGCCATCGCCTACGACCGGGGTCGCGTCTTCTTCGGCGCGTACGACGGCCGCCTCTATGCCCTGAGGGCCGGCGACGGCACGCTGATCTGGCGCGCGGAATCGGCCCGCGACTGGCTCGGCGGCCACGGGACGTTCTACTCGACCCCGTCCGTCGCGTACTCCCGCGTCTACCTGGGCTCGACCGACGGACACGTCTACTCGTTCGGCGAGCAGAGCGGGAAGCTCCGCTGGTCGTACCCCACCGGCGGGTTCGTCTACGGCTCGCCCGCGGTGTGGCGCAAGCGCATCTTCGTCGGCTCGTACGACCACTGGTTCTACGCGCTCGACGCGGCGACGGGAGCCCTGCTCTGGAAGTTCCACGCAAACGGCCCGATCTCGGGCTCGGCCACGGTGGTCGACGGAATCGTCTACTTCGCCACCCTCGAGCGGCGCACGTACGGGCTCGACGCGCTCACCGGGAAGGAGGTGTGGACCTTCCCCGACGGCGCGTTCACGCCGGTCGTCACCGACGGCGAGCGGCTCTACCTCGTCGGCTGGGCGAAGGTGTACGCGTTCAGCCCTCGAAGCGGCTAGAGGATTGATTTCCGCGAGTTCCGGGCCATAGAAAGGGATGACGCAAGAGGACACGATCGAGATCGATCTCGACGGCAAGATCGTTGCCGTCCCGCGGGACGTCGTGACCGAGCTCGCGGCGGCCGGTGCAGCCCGAGCCGGCGTCTCGGAGCGTCATCGCGACCTTTCGCTCCTGCTCGGCCGCGCGCTCGAGTCCGGCAGCGCGAGGCTCGGCCAGGGCGAGATGCGCGCGCTCTGCGCCGTGCTCGAAGAGGAGCACCCCGACCGTTTCGGCCCGGGAGCCACCGAGCTGCTCGAAGCCGTGGCGTAGCTAACGCTTCCGGAGCAGCGCGGCACCGGTGGCCGCGGCTCCGACTCCTGCGGCGAGCGAGCCGGCGAGGCGGCGGTGCTTGCTCAGCGTGGTCTGGAAGCTGTGCGCGTGAGCCTCGTCGTCGAACGGCCCGTGCGAGCCGCGGTCCTCCTCGTCGTCGACCGGGTGGTAGAGGTTGTCGTGACTCGGGCCGCCGTCCAGCGCCTCGCCGGTCATCTGCGAGCCGTACCCGGTCTTTGCGAGGTACCAGTCGAGGAACCCCGGCGCCACGCGCTCGCCGAGGATGTTCAGGACCGTCGGCCAGCCGACATAGATCTGCCGCCGCTTGTGGTACGCGGCCCAGTGGATCGCATTCGCTGCGATCTCGGGCTGGTAGATCGGCGGCACGGGCTGCGTCTGCTTCGGCAGCTTCGTCCGCCCCCACGTGAACTGGGTCGTGTTGAAGCCCGCGAGGTGGACCATCGAGACGTGGATGTCCCAGCCGTGGTGCTTGATCTCCGTGATCACTGACTCCGTGAAGCCCTTGCACGCGTGTTTCGCACCGCAGTAGGGCGCCTGCAGCGGGATGCCGCGGAAGGCGAGCGCCGAGCCGACCTGCACGATCGAGCCGCGGTTGCGCTCGGCCATCCGCTTCAGCGCCGCCCGCGTCCCCCAGACCATGCCGTGATAGGTCACGTCGGTGGCGCGCCGGTACTCGTCCGGCTCGACGTCGAGGAACTCGGAGTAGATCGTCGCCATCGCGTCGTTGACCCAGACGTCGATCGGGCCCAACTCGCTCTCGGTCGCCTGTGCGGCGGTCTCGACCTGATCGGGGTCGGCGACGTCGGTAGGGAGGACGAGGGCCTTGCCGCCGCGCTCCTCGACCTCGCGCGCGGCCGCCTCGAGGCCGGCGTGACCGCGGGCGAGCAACGCGATCTTCGCGCCGTCCTGCGCGAAGCGGCGCGCGGTCGCGCGGCCGACTCCGCCCGAGGCGCCTGTGATCACGACGACGTCGCTCATCGCCTTCGATCTTCCGGCCCGAGGAGGAAGCCAAACCTCGCTAGCGGGCGAGTATCTCGACGGTGTCGCCCTCGCTCAGCTCGTACTCCCGCCCGACCCGCTGGCCGGGGAAGCGCGCCGACGGCCCCCAGACCCGCGCCCCGGTGCAGCGCTCCCGCAGCTCGTGGTGGATCGTGTCGGCGACGTCGAGAACGGTCGCCGGCGGTTCCAGCGCGACCGGGTCGCCGCCGTCCCGGAGGTGCACGCCCGGTCAGCGCCCACAGCTCGTCGCGGAGCCGGTCGAGGCTCGCGTCGTCGAGCACCGACACGGGCACGACGTGGAGATCCGGATGTGCCGGGGCCGGCGCCTCATCGCACTTGGTCGCCGCGAGGAGCGCGGGTAGGTCGATCCCGGCGGCGGCCACCTCGCTCCGGATCGCCTCGAGCTCGCCGGCCGGCCGGTCACAGGCGTGACACCAGAGGATCCCGTCCGCGTTCCGGAGGACGCCGAGCAGCGCGCGGCCGCCGCCGCGGTCGTCGGCCGCTCCTTCGATCAGGCCGGGAATCTCGACGAGCTGGACGAGCACGCCGCCGAGGCGCGTCGTCGCCGCGACGGGCCGCGTCGTCGTGAACGCGTAGTCGCCCGTGCGGATCTGGATCGCCGAAAGCGCCTGCAGCAACGACGACTTGCCCGCGTTCGGCGGTCCGACGAGCGCGATCTGCGCAGCGCCCTCGCGCCGGACGGCGATCGAGTCGCGGTGCACCACGCGCTTCCGCGTCCGCGTCGACTCGAGCTCTCCCTCGACCCACTTCCGCAGGTCCGCGTAGGGCCCGTTCCTGTAGCCGGGCAGTTCGGCGAGGATCGCGCGGAGCTCGCGGATTCGCTCCGCTCCGTCCTTGCCGACGAGGCGGCGCTTGATCACCTGCTGCTGGATGCGATGTGGCATCGGCATTCGCGACGTACACCTCCATGATTCGGGGCGGAACGCGTCGCGTCCCGCCGCTTCCCTAGGACGCTGTGCTGGGAAGCGGCGGACTAGCCGTTGAGGCGGAGAACCGTTGCGCGCCAGGACTCCATCGCGGGGCGCAGCTTACACTCGCCGGATGCCGGTCAGAGTCCGCTTTGCGCCGAGCCCGACGGGCTCGCTCCACCTCGGCAACGCGCTGAGCGCCGTCGCCAACAGGCACCTCGGCGACTGGATGCTCCTGCGGATCGACGACACGGACCCGCAGCGCAACGTCGAGGCCGGGGAGGAGGCGATCCTGCGGGATCTCGACTGGCTCGGGCTCGCCTGGGACGAGGGGCCGGTGCGGCAGAGCGACCGGGCGGAGCGCCACCGCGAGGCCGGCGCGCCGCTCGGGGAGCGCTTCGACGGGCTCACACTGTTCCGCCCGGACGGCTCGCCGACGTACCACCTCGCGTCCGTCGTCGACGACGTGGACTTCGGCATCACGCACGTTGTCCGCGGCAACGACCACCGTCCCAACGAGGCGCTGCACCGGCGCCTGTTCGAGGCCCTCGGTGCGAGGCCGCCGGAGTTCGTCCACCACGGGTTGATCCTCGGGCCGGACGGTCGCAAGCTCGCCAAGCGCGCGCCAGGGGCGACGGTCGGCTCGCTACGCGACTCCGGGATCCCCGCCGAGGCCGTGCGCGCATACCTCGATGAGCTGGGGCTGCCGCGCCACGACGTCCACCTCGACCTCACGCGGCTGCGCCGGCTCTCGACCGAGGCTCTGGCGGCGCTGTCCGACGAGGAGCTCGCGGCTCGCGTCGGCGTGCCGGTCTCGGTCGCTCCGGTGCTCCGCGGCGCGCGGGATCTCGTCGAGGCGAAGGAGTACGCCGTGCTAGTGCTGGAGCCGGCAGACGCGGAGGTCGACGCGCCCGAGACCCTCGCGCGCTTCCGCGAGCTCGTCGAGGCGGGACTGGAGCCCAGGGAGTTGATCCGCGAGCTGAAGGCGGTCGGCGGCGACCTCAAGGCGGTGCGGCTGGCGCTCACCGGGCGCGAGCGCGGGCCGGAGCTGGCCGCGGTGATCGCCGCGCTGCCGCGTGACGAGCTGCTCTCTAGGCTGGAGAGGTGAAGCTCTACAGCACCCTGTCGCGGCGGCTCGAGGAGCTGCCGCCGCCGCCGGGCCCGATCCGGATGTACTTCTGCGGCCCCACGGTCTATCAGCGCGCCCACATCGGCAACGCGCGGCCGTTCGTGCTCGGCATGTGGCTGCGGGCCTGGCTGCTTCACCGCGGCTACGACGCGACGCTCGTCCACAACATCACGGACGTGAACGACAAGATCTACGACGCGGCGCCGGGGGCCAGCGCCGAGCTCGCCGAGCGCGCGACCCGGTGGTACATCGAGGACACGCGCGACCTCGGCCTGGGCCTGCCCGACGCCCTCCCGAAGGCGACGGACGCCGTCGACTCCATCGTCGCCTTCATCGAGAAGCTCGTCGAGGGCGGGAACGCGTACGAGGCGGGCGGCGATGTCTACTTCAGCGTCGCGACCGATCCCGGGTACGGTCGCCTCTCGCGCCAGAAGATCGAGCACATGGAGCCCGAAGAGGAGACTCCGCTCAAGCGTGCCCCGCAGGACTTTGCGCTTTGGAAGGCGACGAAGCCGGGCGAGGACACGTCCTGGGAATCGCCGTGGGGCCAGGGCCGGCCGGGATGGCACATCGAGTGCTCCGTGATGGCCGAGGACGCGTTCGGCCCCGTCTTCGAGATCCACGGCGGCGGGCTCGACCTCGTCTTCCCGCATCACGAGAACGAGCTCGCGCAGTCGCTCGCGCTCGGTCACGACTTCGCGCGGATCTGGATGCACAACGGGCTCCTCACGCGCAGCGGCGAGAAGATGTCCAAGTCGCTCGGCAACGACATGACGATCCGTGGGGTGATCGACGAGTGGGGCCGGGAGGTCGCGCTGATGCTCCTGCTCTCGGGGCAGTGGCGCAAGCCGCTCGACTTCCACCGGGGGACGCTCGAGCAGGCGCGCGCCCAGCTGGAGACCTTCCGCAACGTGTTCCGCTCGCCGAGCGAGCCCGTCGGAGACTGGGCCGAGCTCGAGGCGGCGCTCGACGACGACTTCAACACGCCGGAGGCGCTCGCGGTGATGCACGGGTGGCGCGATCACGAGCTGCTGCGCCGCGGGCTCGGAATCTTCGGGCTCGAGACCGTCGCCGAGAGCGAGGAGGCGCCGGCGGAGCTGGCCGACCTCGCGGAACGGCGCCGTCAGGCTCGGGAGGCGAAGGACTTCGCGGGCGCCGACCGCCTTCGCGACGAGATCGCCGCCGCAGGCTGGGAGGTGCGCGACGTGGCCGAGCCTCCCGGGTACCGGCTCGTCCGCCGTTCGTGACGCGCGAGCTCGTCTACGGGCGCCGCCCCGTCCGCGAGGCGCTGCGCGGGCCTCGGGAGGTGCTCGAGCTGTGGGCGAGTGAGCGCGCCGTCCGCAGCGAGGCCTGGCTGCGGGACGTCGAGCGGCCCCGGGTGCAGACGAAGCTCGAGCGCGATCTGTCCGAGGCGGCCGGGAGCCGCGACCACCAGGGCGTCGTCGCCTGGTGCGAGCCGTACCGCTACGCGGACGCGTTCGATCTCGCCGTCGGGCCGGCGCCGCTCCTGGCGTGCCTCGACCAGGTGAGCGACCCGCGCAACCTCGGCGCGGTGATCAGGAGCGCGGAGGGGGCGGGCGCGAGCGGCGTGGTTGTGCCGGCGCACGGCTCCGCTCGCGTGACGGCCGCCGTCTGCCGCTCCTCCGCCGGAGCCGTCGAGCACCTCCCCGTCGCGGTCGTGCCGAACCTCGCCCGGTACCTCGCCGAGATCAAGCGCGGCGACCTCTGGATCGCGGGCGCAGCGGGCGGGTCGGGGACGCCGATGTGGGAGGCAGACCTGTCCGGCGGCATCGTCTTCGTCTTCGGCGCGGAGGGGAAGGGCCTGCGACCGCTCGTGCGGCGCACCTGCGATCTCGAGGTCTCGATCCCGCAGCTCGGCCGGGTCGATTCGCTCAATGTCAGCGTCGCGGCCGCTCTGCTCCTCTACGAGGCGCGGAGGCAGCGAGATGGCTGAGCCGACCCTCTACCTCTTCGACGGCTTCAACCTTCTGCATGCCGGGAGCTTCGGCTCGCCGGAGGAGCTGCGCGACCTGCTCGCGAGCTGGGTCGCCGCGCAGGGTGCGCGGGGCGTGCTCGTGTTCGACGGCCGGGGAACGAACGAGCAGCGGGGTCCACTCGAGGTGCGCTGGGCCGACGATGCGGACGCTCTGCTCGAGCGTCTCGCGGCCGAGCACCGGGGCAAGGAGCACGTCGCCATCGTGTCCTCGGACACCGCGGTCCGTGGCACGGCCGGCATCGAGGTGCGCAAGCTCGCTTCGCAGAGCTTCCTCGCGGAGTTCTCGCGGCCGAAGCATCCGCCCGCGACGCCGGGAGACCTCCGCAGCCGGCTCGATCCGGACACGCTTGCCCAGCTCGAGCGGTTACGTCGCGGCGAACGCTAGAGGGCACTAGCTTCTGAGGTCCATGACAAGCTGGGTCCAGAGCAATTGGACTTGTAAAAGATTGGACCGCTTGCTATCTTCGCCTCGACCACAGGGTGAGACTTCCCCCTCGAGACGCCGGGAGGCGCCATGGCCTTGGCCGCTCGCAGCGCGACAGCGCGCTCGCCACAGAAAGCTCAACGAGAGCTCGAGGATCTCCAGCTCGTGCTCAAGGCGCGGAACGGCGACGGGGTCGCGATGGACGCTCTCATCCGTCGCTACACGGGATTCGTGCGCCTCAAGGCGAGCTCGTACTTTCTCGCCGGCGGCGACAACGACGATCTGCTGCAGGAGGGGCTGATCGGTCTCTACAAGGCGGTGCGGGACTTCCGGGCCGACAAGGAGACGTCGTTCCGCAGCTTCGCGGAGCTCTGCGTCACGCGCCAGATCATCACCGCGATCAAGACAGCGACCCGGTTCAAGCACTCGCCGCTCAACACGTACGTCTCCTTCAGCCACACGCCTGCCGGGCAGGACGGGGACGGCGAGTGTGCGCTCGGCGACGCGCTGCCCGGGCCCGCGGTGCACGAGCCGCCGCTCGTGGTGATCTCCACCGAGGAGCTGCAGAGCCTCGTCTTCAGTCTCGGGAGCGGCCTCTCACCGCTCGAGGCGGATGCGCTGCGCCTCTACCTCGAGGGTTCGTCCTACGAGGACATGGCGGAAGAGCTCGGCTGCGACACGAAGACGATCGACAACGCCCTGCAGCGGGTCAAGCGCAAGATCCTCGCCCACCAGAAGGGCCGCGAGGTTCTGCTGTAGCGAGCGCTACGCTGGTCGCCGCGCCGGAGTAGCTCAGCTGGTAGAGCAACGCCCTTGTAAGGCGTGGGTCGTCGGTTCGAGTCCGACCTCCGGCTCTCTGTTCTAGAGACTCGGGCCGCGACGTGCCGCTTCCACGAGCTTCGGAGGCGCCACCTCTGCGTACGCGTCCTCGATGATCCCGGTGATCTCGTCGCGGTCGAAGCCGCGGTCGAGCCGGACGCCGATCCAACCGCGGTGTCCGACGTACGGCGGGACGTAGAAGCGCTCGGGATCTCCCTCGACGAGCATCGCCTGCATGCCGTCCGGCGCCGCGCAGATGAGCGCGTGACGGCCGTCCCCGTGGTGATCGTCCCACACGGTCGCGAACGAGCGCTTCTCCCGGACGAAGAACGTCGGCGCGCCGTGCGACGGCCGTTCGCTCGTCTCCGGGAGGGCGAGACAGGCCTCGCGGACGGCCTCGAGGATCTGCTCCTTCGTCACGAGCGGGATCTTGCCCGCCGCTCGAGCAGCGCGACGAGCACACGCGGCAGCTCGTCCTCGATCCGTGCCTTGCGCACGTAGTCGTGCGCGCCGGCGCTTCGGATCTCGAGTACGCGCTCCTCGTAGTCGTGACCGCTCACGGCGACGATCGGTAGGTCCGGCATGGCCGCGCGGAGGAGCCTCGTCGCCTCGACCCCGTCGAGGACGGGCATCTCGATGTCCATGACCACGGCGTCGGGGGATAGCCGCTCGGCGAGCTTGACGGCCTCGCGTCCGTTGCACGCCTGGCCGGCCACGACGAAACGGTCGTCCTGCTCGAGCAGGAGCGCGATGGCGTCGAGGAACGACTCGTCGTCCTCGGCGACGAGAATCCGAAACCGAGCGGCCACGGGTGCGGGTCTCGTTCCCGCCTGCCGAAACTGCGAATCGCCTTTCAGCCGAGCGCCCGCTCGAGATCGGCCCACAACACGTCGGGATCCTCGAGCCCGACGCTGAGGCGGAGGAGCCCGGCCGGAACCCGGTCGCCCTCCCAGCGGCGACGGCTCTCGATGAAGGTCGTGACGCCACCGAGGGAGGTCGCGTTGACGATCACCTGCGTCGAGGTCTCCACGTTCCGTGCCGTCTCGGCATCGGCGACGTCGAACGAAAGGAGGCCCCCGAGTCCCGGATAGCGGACGGTCTCGACCGCCGGGTGTGTCCGCAGACGTTCGGCGAGGACGCCGGCAGTCTCGGTCTGGCGCTGCACCCGCAGCTCGAGCGTCTTCAGGCTGCGCAGGAGCAGCCAAGCCGGGTCGGGTCCGGCCACGATGCCGGTGCGGCTGCGAAACGTCAGCAGCTCTTCGGCGGTTGCGTGGTCGCGGCAGACGACCGCGCCGAGCAGCGCGTCGTCGTGCCCGGCGAGGTACTTCGTGGCGCTGTGGAGGACGAAGTCGGCGCCGTGCTCGAGCGGGCGCAGATGGATCGGTGTCGCGACCGTGGAGTCGACCACGACCGGCGCCGGATGGGCGGCGGCCGCCTCGAGATCCGGCATGGTGAGGTACGGGTTCGACGGCGCCTCGAGCCAGACGAGCTGAACGCCGTCGGGCGGCGGACCGGTCTGGTCGAACTCGACGACGCGCAGTCCCCACGGAGCGAGCGCGGCGAACGTCCCGCCGGTGCCGTAGTAGCCGCCGCCCGCGAGCGCGATCGTGTCGCCCGGCTCGAGCAGCGAGAGGATGAGGGCCGTCGTCGCTCCGGCTCCCGACGGGAAGAGGAGTGCGGTGCCGCCGTCGAGCTCGCCGAGCGCAGCCTCGGCGGCGGCGGCGGTCGGGCTGCCGAAGCGCTGGTACGTGAACTCACGCGCCTCGCCCTGCTCGTCGTACGGCCAGATCGTCGAGCGGTCGAGCGGCTCCATCGGCCGAGCCTATACGGGCTCGGGTTGCAGCTCGTCGAGGCGTCCCATGCGGGCGAGCGAGGGGAAGAGGCGGCGCCAGGAGCCCGCGACGCCGATCATCACGGCCCCACCCGCGACAACGGCTGCGACCGTCCCGACGAGCGACGCCACCGCGCCCGACTCGAAGGCGCCGACCTCGTTCGAGGCGCTGATGAAGACCCACTCCACCGCACCGACGCGTCCCTGGAGCTCGGGCGGCGTGACGAGGAGGACCGCCGTCGCGCGGATGTTCATGCTGATCATGTCCGCGAAGCCGCTCACCGCGAGAGCCGCGAGCGAGAGCGGCAGCGACCGCGAGAGGCCGAACACGATCATCATCGCGCCGAAGGCGGCGACGACCGTGAGCAGCGTCGGGCCGGCGCGGTAGTGGAGCGGCCGCCGCGCGAGGAGCAGCCCGGCGACGAGCGCCCCGACCGACGGTGCGGCCCGCAGGGCGCCGAGCCCGGCCGGGCCGACGTCCAGGATGGTCCGCGCGAAGACGGGCGCCAGCGCGATCGAGTCTCCGAGCAGGACGGCGACGAGGTCGAGCGTGATCGCGCCGAGCAGCATGCGGGTGCGGAGGATGAAGCCGATGCCCGCGGAGAGGTTCTGCCAGTTCAGCTCGGTGGCCGGCGCAACCGCGACACGCGCAGTGACGCCGACGATCGCGGCGCAGGAGACGAGAAACAACGCGGCGGCGGTGATGTAGACCGCGACCGGCTCGACCGCGAAGACCACACCGCCGATCGCCGGTCCGACGACGATCCCGGCCTGGTTCGCGACGCTGCGCAGCGCGACCGCTCCCGGCAGCAGCTCGGGCGGCACGATCTCGGGCGTCAACGCGCGGCCGGCCGGGTTCGTCACCGCCGACGCGATTCCGGCTGTGGCCGCGATCGCGAGGAACGGCCAGAGCCGGTGCGCGCCGGCGAGCGTGACCACGGCGAGCACTGCGGCGATCCCGACCTGCACCACGAGGCCGGCCGCGACGACGAGGCGGCGCTGGACGCGGTCGGCCAGCTGGCCCGCCGGCAGGGCGAGGATCGGCAGCGGCACGAACTCCGCCAGCCCGACGAAGCCGAGGTCGAGTGGGTTGCGGTGGATCGAGTACACCTGCCAGCCGATCGCGACGACGAGCATCTGCAGCGCAAGGCCGTTCGCGAGCGACGACGTCCAGAGCAGCGCGAAGTCGCGGAGCCGCAGCGCAGGAGGCAGGCGATGGCGCACGAGCGCGAACGTTAGGCTCCGCGGCGGTGGCCGAGGGGCACGAGACGACGGCGGGAAAGCTCGAGTGGCTGCAGGAGCTGCGCGGCCAGGCGCTGCACGCCGGCAGCGAGAAGGCCGTCGCGCGCCGCCGCGAGGAGGGGCGGCTCCTCGCCCGCGAGCGAGCCGAGAAGCTCTGCGACCCGGGCTCGTTCGTCGAGCTCGACCGCTATGTCCGCCACCGCGAGTCGAACTTCGGGATGATGGATCGTCGTCCCTACGGGGACGCGGTCGTGACGGGCTACGGCTCGGTCTTCGGCCGCAAGATTTTCCTCTTCTCGCAGGACTTCACCGTTTTCGGCGGGTCGCTGAGCGAGGTTTTCGCCGAGAAGATCTGCAAGGTCATGGATCTCGCCGTCAAGTACGGCTGCCCGGTGATCGGGATCAACGACTCGGGCGGCGCGAGGATCCAGGAGGGCGTCGTCTCGCTGGCCGGCTACGCCGAGATCTTCTGGCGCAACGTGCAGGCGTCGGGTGTGATCCCGCAGATCTCGCTCGTGATGGGTCCCTGTGCCGGCGGCGCCGTCTACTCGCCGGCGATGACCGACTTCATCTTCATGGTCGAGGGCTCCTCGTACATGTTCATCACCGGCCCCGACGTCGTGAAGACCGTGACCGGGGAGGAGGTGACGTTCGAGGAGCTCGGCGGCGCGGCGACGCATGCGGCGAAGTCCGGCGTCGCACAGTTCACGGCCCGGGACGAGGAGTCGTGTCTCGAGGACGCGCGCTATCTCCTCTCGTTCCTGCCGCAGTCGAACGCCGAGCAGCCCGAGTGGAACGCGCCGACGGATCCCGTCGACCGCGAAGACGCCGAGCTCGACACGCTCGTCCCGGACAACCCGAACAAGCCGTACGACATGCACGAGGTGATCCGCCGCGTCGTCGACGACGCCGAGTTCCTCGAGGTGAGCGAGCACTGGGCCGAGAACATCGTCTGCGGCTTCGCGCGGCTCGGCGGCCATCCGGTGGGCGTGGTGGGCAACCAGCCGCGCTCGCTCGCGGGCGTTCTCGACATCGACGCCTCGAACAAGGCCGCACGCTTCGTGCGCACCTGCGACGCCTTCAACGTCCCGCTCGTCACCTTCGTCGACGTGCCGGGCTTCCTGCCGGGGACGGCACAGGAGTGGGGCGGGATCATCCGCCACGGCGCGAAGCTCCTCTACGCATACTGCGAGGCGACGGTGCCGAAGCTAACGGTGATCACGCGCAAGGCGTACGGCGGCGCGTACGACGTCATGAGCTCGAAGCACATCCGGGCCGACTTCAACTTCGCGTGGCCGACGGCCGAGGTCGCCGTGATGGGGCCGGAGGGGGCGGTCAACATCATCTACCGCGACCGGCCCGAGGAGGAGCGCCCGGCCCTGATCGCGGAGTACAAGGAGACGTTCGCCAACCCGTACAGCGCCGCCGAGCGCGGCTACGTCGACGACGTGATCGAGCCGCGGCGGACACGGCCGGTGCTGATCGACGCGCTCGAGACGGCGCGGACGAAGGCCGAGCCGCGTCCCCGCCGCAAGCACGGGAACATCCCGCTCTAGCGGTACACGAGCGCATGGGTGACGCCGAGGAAGCGCCGCCCGCCGAGGCCGCTGCAGAAGGGCGGCGTCATGTCGCGGGTGTGAGCTGTGACGAGCAGGTTGTGTCCGAACCGCAGCGTGAACGTGGGCCGAACCGCCACCCGAGGTGCCCCTTGTCCGCCGCAGCTGAACCATTGCCAGTACACGCTCGCCCGCCGCTCGGGAGCGAGTGCGTGGGCGGGCGGCCAAGGCGGGCCGGTCAGCATGTTGCGCTCCTGCGTCGGTAAGACCTTGCCGCGCCAGCTGACTGTGACGAGTGGTCTGCCCTGGGGGAGCGAACACGCCACGCTGCTCGTATTTTGGAGCGTCACGGAGCCGAGCAACGTCCCGGTGGCGCCCTGGAAACCGGCCGAGCCCGCGAGCTGACCCGACCGGCACAGCGGCACGCCGACCGGCTTCGTCGACGCGCTGTTCGTCGCAGACGATTCGTCGCCGAGCGTGATCGCGTAGACGGCGAGTCCCAGTGCAGCTGCGATAGCCACGGCAGCCGCGCCGAGCAGCCTCCGCCGCAGTCGCCGCTGGCGGGCCTCCTTGATGAGGAGCTCGAGCTCGTGGTGCGAAGGCGGCCGTGGCGGGGCGATCATGGGGCCAGGAGCCTGTTCCTGTACGGGCGGCCGACTGAAATCACCGAGCCTCCACCCCCGTTGCAGCGCGGGCGAACCGTGACGCCGTTGGGTACATCCACCACGAGGCGTGCTGCCCAGGAGAGCCTGAAGGTCGGATCGGCCGCAGTTCCATGCTCGAGTCGTCCGCACCAGTTGGCCCAGTCCATGTCGATCGCCACCCCGCGGTGCGGTCCGAGCACCGGAACCGGCCTTCCGCTCGGTTGCCCCTCTCCGGATTCCCGAGTCGGCAGAACATGCCCATTCCAAAGAACGCTGACGTGCGGTCGTCCGGTGGGGAACGAGCACGCGCCGGTACCGGTGTTTGTGAGGATCACCGTGCCGTCGATCGTGCCCGTCGCTCCATTCAGGCCTGCCGCGGAGGAGAGCTGTGAGGCGCGGCAGGGCGGCGCAGCGAGCGAGGTGTTGGGCGAGCCATTGTTTCGGTTGTCGGTGTGCCCCCCGGTCACGAAGGCGTAGCCACCGAGGCCGATCGCAGCCGCGATCGCAACCCCTGCCGCACCGAGTAGCCTTCTCCGCAATTGGCGTTCCCGAGCCTCTTCGATGAGGACCTCGAGCTCGTCGTGTGAGGGCGGCCCTGGCGGAGCGATCATCGTGGTGCTAGTATGAGTAGCGCAATGCTTCGTGTCAAGATCGACAGACAGGAACCGACCGAGCTCTTCGAGCAGGTGGCAGCCGAGATCCGGCGCGCGATCGCCGACGGCGAGGCGAAGCCGGGGGAGCGCCTGCCGCCGGCCCGTGACCTCGCAGCCGTCCTCGGCGTCAACACGAACACCGTGCTGCGCTCGCTGCGCCTCCTGCGCGACGAGGGCTTGCTCGAGTTCCGTCGCGGCCGCGGAGTCACCGTCGCAGGGACGCCGGAGAAGGGCGCCGTCATCGCGCGGGCCCGCGAGCTGGTCAGCTTCGCGCGGCAGCAGGGCTACCGGCGCGACGAGCTCATTCGCCTGATCGAAGACATCGCGTAACACCGGCCTTCGCGGACACTCCGAACCCGGTTCCAGCCGTGTCCGAACTGGCCAGTCGTTCGGGTTACTGGTTCCAGTTGTCCGCGGTCTTCTTCTTGTGGCCGCCGGTCTTCGTGCGCGGATCGGGAACGTCGAGATCCTTGGGCGGGTGCTCGTCGGGGGCCAACAGCTCCTCTTCGGGGCGCGCCTCGGGATGCCGCCGTTGCCGGCGGTTCGGCTTGATCTCGCGCGTTTCGGGCACGCGCGGTTGCTTCTTCGTCATACCCGAGTGCTGCGCCGAGCGGACCGCTTCTAAACGGCGACGACCTCGCCGCCGGCCGGCAGCAGCAGCTCGTCGGCAAGTGCCTTGACCACCGCCGGGTCGAACTGGGTGCCGGCGCAGCGCTCGAGCTCGGCGATCGCGTCGCCCTGAGGCATCGCCTGCCGGTACGCGCGATCCGACGTCATCGCGTCGTAGGCGTCGGCGACGAAGATGATCCGCGCGCCGAGCGGGATCTGGTCGCCGGCCAGGCGGTTCGGGTAGCCGGCGCCGTCCCAGCGCTCGTGATGGTGGAGCACCAATTCCGCGACCGGCTCGACTCCGAGGCTCTCGAGCATCCGGAAGCCGATCTGCGGATGCCGCTCGAGCATCAGCCGCTCCGCCTCGCTCAGCGAGCTCGGCTTGCGCAGGACCTCTTCGGGGATCGCGAGCTTGCCGAGGTCGTGAAGGCTGCCCGCAAGGCGGGTCAGCTCGACCGCGGGCTCGTCCGCGCCGAGGCGGCGCGCGATTCGCGCCGAGTAGTTGCCGACGCGCTGCGAGTGGCTGCCGGTGTAGGCGTCGCGCTCGTCGACGGCCTTGGCGAGGCTCTCCGCTGCGCGGTACTGCGCGGCGCGGTCGGGCGTGTCGGCCAGCTCGTCGAGGTTCGCGCGCCGGATCGACTCCGCCGCGTAGGCGCGGACGCGGTTCTTGCCGTCCTTCTTGGCCCAGTACAGTGCGCTGTCGGCGAGCCGGATCAGCTCGTCCCGGCTCGTTCCGTGCATGGGGTAGGTCGCGACGCCGGCGCTCACCGTCACCGGCCCGACTCCCTCGACGTCGAGCGCGGCGACCCGCTCGACGATCGAGCGGGCCACGGCCGTCGCCTGGCGCTCGTCCTGCCGGGGCAGGAGCACCGCGAACTCGTCGCCGCCGAGCCGGAACGCCTCGCCGCCCTGCCGCAGGCGGGACGCCACCTGGCCGAGCACGAGATCGCCCACCGGATGCCCGAAGCGGTCGTTGACGCTCTTCAGGTCGTCGAAGTCGACGAGGCAGAGCGCGACCGACGTCCCCCTCAGCTCCGCGTCGACGAGCTCTCGTTGGAGGCGCTCGTGGAAGCTCCGGTGGTTCCCCAGCCCCGTCAGCGGATCGGTCAGGGCGAGGCGCATCGCGCGGATGGCCTTGAAGGTCGAGCGCTGGTAGAGCGCGATCGCCAACAGCGGGCCGACGAGCGCGATCGACAGCGCGGGTTCCCGCTGCCAGAGGACGATCAGCGTCAGCGCCGCCGAGGCCATGAACGCGAACGGCGCCGTCGTCTGCGCGATGTTCTCCCGCGCGATGGTGAAGAAGGAGCGGCCGGAGTCGGCCGACAGGACGGCGCTGATCAGGATGAGGTTGACGACCCAGTAGTAGATGAACCCGCAGAGCACGACCCGGGCCACGAGGAGCCCGACCGAGTTCCCGTGCAGATGCTCGACGGTGAGCCCGGCCGCGAGCGCCGAGAGCGCGAACATCGCGCCGTTGTAGGCGACGCGCAACGGCGGACGCCGCTGCAGGAGGTGCGTGAACGTCGGGCCTCCCACGGCGACGAGGACGCCGGCGGGCCAGCCGAGCAGGACGATCGCCGAGACGGAGAAGACGAACCCGAGCGTCACCCCGCCGGCGCCCATTCCCTCCACGGGCACGGGAAAGCGCTCGGCGAGCGCCATGCTCGCGAGGAGGCCGAAGAGGGCGGCGAGGTCGGAAGCCGATCGCGGCGTGTCGGCGTAGCGGAAGAGCGCGAATCCGGCAGCGCCGGCGCCCGCGACGATCACGGGCGCCACGACCGCCAAGACTTTGGCCGGGATTCCGGAGGAGGCCGTCGCGTCGACAGCCTGCTGCCGGTCAACCGCCACCGATCCCTCCCCTACGAGGTATCGCGCCGGCGCTTACCAGCCGTAGTTGAGCGCGTGGAACAGATTGCCGAGGAGACTCCCGGACGCGGCCGCGATGACGCCGGCGAGCGCCAGGAGAATCACGAGGCGGAACTTCCACTCGAGCATTGTGCCTCCAGGGGACGGTGAATCGAAGGACGCCAGACCGAGAAATTGTGGGTTCGACCCTCCCCACGGGGAATCACCCGATGGGGGTAGCGGCCTCACTCGAAGGGGGTAACTGCGACCGCCCGCGAGCCGTTTTCAGGCTATTCGAGCCCCGCCTCGTGCAGCGGCGAGCGGCCCCACGCGAACTTCTTCTTGTACCAGCCGCTCAGCTGCGCGAGGGCGACGCCTTCGTCGGAGGACTGGATGAACCAGCCGTTCCCGACGTAGATCCCGGTATGGAAGACCTGCGGCCCGTTCGACTTCGTCCCCTTCGTGCCGAAGAAGACCACGTCCCCGGGCTGCAGATTCTTGAAGGAGATCCGCTCCGACTTCGGGACCTCGACGCTCATCGCGTACGTCGTCCGGCCCACGAGCGTCGAGGCGAGCGTCCCCTCGTTCGGGTAGCTCTGAAGCTTGTAGACGCGCCAGACGAAGCCCGAGCAGTCGTAGCCGCCCCGCGCGGTGACGCCGAAGTCGACTTCCGTGTTGTCGCTCGTTCCGCCCCAGACGTACGGCATCCCGATCTTCGAGAAGGCCTCGGTCAGGATCTGGCGCTGCCAGTCGTTGAGCGCCGGGAGCGCGAAGGTCGCCGCGAGGCTTTTGACCTGGGCGATCTGCCAGCTGTCGTCGAGCGGGCCCAGGTCGAGGATCTGCGCGGCCGAGTACGCAGCTTCGGCGCGGGTTGCCGGGTCCTGCGGCCGCAGCTCGAGGTAGTCCTGCGCCGCAGGATGGTTGAGCCGCAGGCCGAGCAGCCGGGCGACGACCTCGAAGCCGAAGCGGGCGGGGACGCTGAGGCCCGCCGCGCGCGCTCCCTGCGCGAACTGCTTCGCAGCCTGCCCGAGCCCGATCGCCTGCACGAGGCCGCGGTCGAGCTGGGCCATCGTCTCCGGCCCGGTGGGGTTCGTGACAGCCGAGGCAGTCGTAGCCGCGCCGGTCGTGGTGGTGGTCGTAGTGGTGGTGGTCGTGCCGGGATTCGAGTCGACGGGCGGGACCGGCGGACCGAGCTGGAGCTTCAGGCCGGTGGCGAGATCCGAGAGCGTCTGCCGCGTGAGGGCGGCGTTGGGCCGGAACGTGCGGACGCTCTTCGCGTCCATGAGCTTGTGCGAGACGACGCTCGCGATCTGCGGAGCCGCCCAGTTCGGGATCTTGCCGGCCGACCCCGCCGCCGCAGCGGTGGAGACGGAGGCGACGGCGCACGCAGCCGCAAGCATGGCGAGACGCTGACCCACGTTCCTCCCATCGGCCGGGACCTCCCGGGCCATTACCCTCTTTGGGTGGTGTTGCCCGAGATCACTCCGGAGCCGGACGAGGACGAACGGAAGGCGATCCTCGCGGCGCTCGCCGCGGAGGAGGCCGAGCGGCCCGCCGTTTCCGAGTGGACTGCGGCGCTGCTACCCGGTCGCGACGAGAGCGAACCGTAACCGCAGCGCCCCACCGGGCGTTCCCAGGTTATGTGGGAGGAGTGCATCCGCTGCGGCGAGGCTCCCGCCGTCGACGATCAGGGCTACTGCGGCCACTGCCATTGGGCCGTGCGGGCCGAGGTCGAGGAGGGGTTCTACGCCCTCCGCGAATACCTGCGTGCGTGGGCTCGGTTCGACGAGTGGTGCGAATCGCACGGCGTCGCGGCCTGACGACCGGACGATTCCCCGCGGCTAGTCGGGCTGCGCGGCGCGGTTGAGCAGCCGAGGTGCGCTGCGGGCGTAGTCGAGGCCGGACAGCCAGGTGAGGACGACGGCGACGAGCAGCGTCCACCAGGCGGCGCGATGCGTCCAGGCTCCGGCGGCAGCGAACCCCGCGACTGCGGCCGCGACCGCCTGAGCCCACGTCTTCAGCTTGCCGAGATCCCGCGCCGCGAGGACGACTCCGCGCTCGATCGCCGCCTGTCGCAGGCCGGTGATCAACACCTCCCGCACGACGATCGCCGCGACCATCCACGCGGGAATGACGCCTTGCTCGATCAGCATCACGAGCGCGGCCAGGACGAGCACCTTGTCGGCGATCGGGTCGAGCAGCGAGCCCACCGAGGACGACCGTCCGGCCCGCCGTGCCAGCCTCCCGTCGAGCCAGTCGGTGGTCATCGCGACGCAGAAGACGGCAGTCGCCCAGTAGTCGTGGCCGGAGAAACCCCACGCGTAGAGCACGACGACGACGGGCACGGATGCCGCGCGCGCGACGGTGAGCTGGTCGGCCGCGGTCATTGCACAGGGAGAATACGGGCCGCTCATGTTCGACAAGGTTCTCGTCGCCAACCGAGGGGAGATCGCGATCCGCGTCTTCCGCACGCTGCGCGAGCTCGGCGTCGGGGCGGTCGCCGTCTACTCCGAGGGCGACCGCGGTGCGCTCCACGTCGCGTCCGCCGACGAGGCGTTCCTCCTCGGCCCGACCCCGGCGGCCGAGAGCTACCTCGCGATCGACCGGATCCTCGACGCCGCCGGGCGCGCCGGCGCGCAGGCGATCCATCCCGGCTACGGCTTCCTCGCCGAGAACGCCGCCTTCGCGCGGGCGGTGGAGGAGGCCGGGCTCGTCTGGATCGGTCCGCCGCCGGCCGCGATCGAGCTGATGGGCAACAAGACGGCCGCGCGGACGGCGATGCAGGCGGCGGGAGTCCCGATCATCCCCGGGACGACCGATCCCGTGCCCTCGGTCGACGAGCTGCTGGCACTGGGCGAGGACATCGGCTACCCGCTGCTGATCAAGGCGGCGGCCGGCGGCGGCGGCAAAGGCATGGAGGAGGTGCACGATCCGGGGCAGGCCGAGCAGGCGTTCGAACGGGCGCGGCGGCAGGGACAGTCGTACTTCGCGAACCCGGACGTCTACGTCGAGAGGCTGATCGTCGACCCGCGCCACGTCGAGGTGCAGGTGCTCGCAGACTCGCACGGCAACGTCATCCACCTCGGGGAGCGCGACTGCACGATCCAGCGCCGACACCAGAAGCTGGTCGAGGAGACGCCGTCGCCCGCGGTCGACGAGGAGCTGCGACGGCGGATCGGCGCGATCGGCGTCGAGGCCGCGCGCGCGTGCGGCTACCGCTCGGCCGGGACGATCGAGGGCCTGCTCACCTCCGACGGCGACTACTTCTTCATGGAGATGAACACGCGCATCCAGGTCGAGCACACCGTGACGGAGATGGTCACGGGGCTCGATGTCGTCCGCGAGCAGATCCTCGTCGCGCTCGGGGAGCCGCTCTCGGTTCGCCAGGAGGACGTGGAGCTGCGCGGACACGCGATCGAGTGCCGGATCAACGCGGAGGACGCCGCGCGTGGCTTCCTGCCGGCGCCTGCTCCCGTGACCGGCTACCGCGAGCCGGCAGGCCCGGGCGTGCGCGTCGACTCGGGAGTCGCGGCCGGCTACGAGGTCTCCGGCGCCTACGACCCGATGGTCGCGAAGCTGATCGTGCACGGCGTCGACCGCGAGCATGCGCGGCACCGGATGCTGCGCGCGCTCGAGGAGTTCTGGATCGAGGGGCCGACGACGCTGATCGCCTTCCACAAGGCGCTTCTCTCGCACCCCTGCTTCATCGCGGGCGAGACGTGCCACGGCGTCGTCGAGTCCGCGGAGCTCGCCGCCGGCGCCGCCGAGCTGGACGGAGCGCCGCCACACCCTCCAAGTAACAGCTTGTTACAAGGAACGACAGGGCCGGTTCGGACGACGGAGAGGGTTCGGACCGTCGAGGTCGACGGGCGCCGGTTCGAGGTGCGCCTGTCCGAGCCCGAGCCGCAATGGCGGGCTCTCGCACAGCGGCGGCGCGAGCGGGCGAGCCAGGGCGGTCGCGGCGCGGGCGGCAGTGACGCGGTCGTCTCGCCGATGCAGGGAACGGTCCTCGCGGTGCCGGTGGCGGACGGTGACGAGGTCGAGGCGGGCCAGGTGATCTGCGTCGTCGAGGCGATGAAGATGGAGAACGAGGTGCATGCACATCGCGCCGGAACCGTCCAAGGTCTCTCGGTCGAGCCCGGCCAGCCTGTCACGACCGGCCAGGTCATCTGCACGATCGACGCCGGCTAGGCGGGCGCAAAAACCGCCGCTCCCTGGGGCGCGTAGGTGGAGGCGAACCCAGTAGGAGGAGGAAGATGCACAAGAGAACCGTCCTGGCCGCCGCGTTCGCAATCGCCCTCGCGGCTGCCGGCGTCGCCGCAGCGGCGGTCGTGACCCACCGAGGCTCCGCCTCGGCCAGCGCGACAGCCGGGCGCGTCACGCTCCACAAGACGAAGATCGGCAAAGTCCTTGCCACGAGCAGCGGGCGCACGCTCTATCTCTTCATGGCGGACAAGCACGGGAAGAGCGCCTGCTACGGCAAGTGCGCGACGTTCTGGCCGCCGCTGCTGAAGAAGGGGAAGCTCAGCGCCGGCACCGGCGTCAAGGCCGGGCTCCTCGGCACCACGAGGCGGAAGAGCGGCGGGGCGCAGGTGACCTACAAGGGCCATCCGCTCTACCTGTTCAAGCTCGACAAGGGCTCGGGCCAGGTGGGCGGCCAGGGTCAGAACTTCTTCGGCGGCAAGTGGTTCGTAGTCTCCGCGTCCGGCAGCGCGAACAAGAAGGCGCCTCCGGCCGGGGGAGGGACGACCTCCACGACGACCACAGGTGGCACCACCACCTGCGGCATCTACGGCTGCCCCTAGAGGCAGCGCGCAGACCTGAACTGCGCGGTCCACCGGCGTCGCATCGTTAGTGTCCGGCGCCGGTGGACCTCTACGAGTACCAGGGCAAGGATCTCTTCCGCCGCGTCGGCATCCCTGTCTCGGAGGGACGGCTGGCGACCACGCCCGAGGAGGCGCGCAAGGCGGCCGAGGAGCTTAGCGGCCCCGTCGTCGTCAAGGCCCAGGTGCTGACGGGGGGCCGCGGCAAGGCCGGCGGCGTCAAGCTCGCCGACGACCCGGCGGACGCCGAGGCGAAGGCCCGCGACATCCTCGGGCTCGACATCAACGGCCACGTCGTCCGGACGCTCTGGATCGAGCGGGCCTCGGACATCGAGCGGGAGTACTACCTCTCCGTCACCTTCGACCGCGGCGCGAAGAAGCCGCTGTTCATGTTCACGACGCAGGGCGGCGTCGAGATCGAGCAGGTCGCGGAAGAGAGCCCGGACGCGCTCGTCCGGCTGCACGTCGATCCGCTCGAGGGCTTCCAGCCCTGGATGGCGCGCCGGCTCGTCTACGGAGGCGGCGTCGAGGATCCGTCCGAGCAGAAGCAGATCGCAGCCATCGTCGAGAAGCTCTACCGCGCCTTCGTGGAGTTCGACGCGATGCTCTGCGAGATCAACCCGCTCATCGTGACGCCCGACGGCGTGGTGAAGGCGCTCGACTCGAAGTTCACCGTCGACGACAGCGGCCTCTTCCGCCATCCGGACGTCGCGGAGTGGCGCGATCCAACCGCAGCCGACCCGATCGAGACGTTTGCGCGCGAGAAGCACGTCACCTACGTGAAGCTTGACGGAGACGTCGGCGTGCTCGCAAACGGCGCCGGTCTCGGCATGTCCACCGTGGACGTCGTCGCGCATGCGGGCGGGCGGCCGGCGAACTTCTGCGACCTCGGCGGCGGGGGCAGCGCGGAGGGCGTGGTCGACGCGCTCGAGGTGATCACGCGCGACGAGCAGGTCAAGTCGATCTTCTTCAACATCTTCGGCGGCATCACCCGCTGCGACGAGGTGGCGCGCGGGATCCTCGCGGCACTCGAGCGGCTCGACATGTCGAAGTACCCGATCGTCGTCCGGCTCGACGGGACGAACGCCGCGGAGGGCCGGCAGATCCTCGCGGACGCGGGCCGCGAGAACATCCATCCCGAGGCGACGATGCTGGACGGCGCCAGGCGCGCGGTGGAGCTGGCGGCGTGACCGACCTCTGGAGCGACCGCGCCGAGGCGTACCGCGAGAGCGCGACGCACGCGTCCGGCGACGATCTCGACCTCGTCGTCGCCTGGTGCGAGCCCGCTCCGGGCGTGACGGTGCTCGACGTCGCGACGGGCGGCGGCCACGTTGCACGGCGGCTCCGCGAGGAGGGCGCGACCGTGGTCACCGTCGACGCCGCGCCGGGGATGGAGCCGGACGCGATCGCGCCGGCCGACCATCTCCCGTTCGCCGACTCGAGCTTCGACGCGGTCGCCTGCCGCATCGCCGCGCACCACTTCCCGGACGTGCTCGCGGCGGTGAAGGAGATGGCGCGCGTGGCGCGCGACCGGGTAGTGATCTGCGACAACACGTTCACGAGCGAGTCGGCGGAGCGGGCCGACCGGCTGCGCGACCCGAGCCACGTCCGCAACTACGGCGTTCCCGAGTGGCACAGCTTCTTCGAGCTCGCCGGGCTGCGGGTCGCGGACGAGGCGTTCATGGTGCGCGACACCGATCTCGAGACGTGGCTCGACCGGACGGAGACGCCGGCAGATGCCCGCCCGCGCATCCGCGAGCTGCTCGAGGGACGCGTCCGCGACGGGCGGCTCGAGCTCCCGACCGTGGTGCTCAAGGGAGCCAAGATCTGATGGCGATCATCCTCGACAACGACACGCGCCTCGTCGTCGCCGGCCTCACGGGCTCGGAGGGGCGCTTCCACGGTCTGCGCAACAGGGCGTACGGCACGAACCTCGTGGCAGGCGTCACTCCCGGCAAGGGCGGACAGGACGTCGAAGGCGTGCCGATCTACGACACGGTGGCCGAGTCGGTCGACGAAGCCGGTGCGAACACCTCGCTCATCTTCGTCCCGGCCCGCTTCGCGGTCGACGCGATCTACGAGGCCGTGGACGCGGGGATCGAGACGGTGATCTGCATCACCGAGCACATCCCGGCCCACGACATGCTGCGCGCGTACGCCTACTTCCGGGGCAAGGGGACGACGATGATCGGCCCGAACTGCCCGGGAGTGCTCTCGCCGGGCAAGGCGAACGCCGGCATCATCCCCGCCGAGATCTTCAGCGAGGGGAGCGTCGGGCTCGTCTCGCGCTCGGGCACGCTCACGTACCAGATCGGCCACGAGCTGACGCAGCTCGGCCTCGGCAACTCGACGATCGTCGGCATCGGCGGCGACCCGGTCGTCGGCTCGTCCTTCGTCGACGTGCTCGCGAAGTTCGAGGCCGACGAGCAGACCGAGCTCATCGTCCTCGTGGGCGAGATCGGCGGGGACGAGGAGGAGAAGGCCGCCGCCTACGTCGCCGACCACGTGACGAAGCCGGTGCTCGCGTACATCGCGGGCTTCTCGGCTCCTCCCGGCAAGACGATGGGTCACGCCGGGGCGATCATCTCCGGCTCGTCCGGGACGGCGCAGGGGAAGAAGGAGGCGCTCGAGGCACGCGGGATCGAGGTCGGCACGACGCCGACCGAGGTCGCGCAGATGGTCGCCGAGCGGATGAAGTAGCAGCCGCACGCGCGGTTACCCTCCACGCATGATCTCGCTCGCCCGCGGCATCCCTGCGCCGGAGTGTCTCGCCATCGACGAGCTCGCGGACTGCGCCCGCGCGGCGCTCGAGCGCGACGGTCGCATGATCCTCAGCTACGGCCCCGGCGGCGGCTACGGCCCGCTGCGCGAACGGCTCGCCGAGCAGCACGGCGTCGAGGCCTCTCGCGTCGTGATCACGAGCGGCTCGCTCCAGGGCTTCGTCTTCCTCGCCGAGCTGCTCGTTCGGCCGGGGACGCGGGTGCTCGTCGAGGCGCCGACGTACGACCGGCCGCTGAAGATCCTGACGCGGCTCGGCGCCGAGATCGTCGCGCTCGAGATGGACGAGGACGGCCTCGTGCCCGAGGCGGTCGAAGCGGCGCTCGAGTCGGGCGACGCGCCGGCCTTCCTCTACACGATCCCCACGTTCCAGAACCCGAGCGGCCGCTCGCTCTCGGTCGAGCGGCGCCGCCGCCTGGCCGAGCTGGCCCGCGAGCGGCAGCTGCTCGTGCTCGAGGACGATCCGTACGGGCTCGTGCGCTACGACGGCGAGCCGCTGCCGAGCGTCTTCGAGCTCGCGGGCGGAGAGCAGATCGCCTACTGCTCCTCGTTCTCGAAGACGGTCGCGCCCGGGGTGCGCGTCGGCTGGTACGTCCTGCCCGAGCAGCTCGCCGCCGAGCTCGAGGCGCTCGCGGTCTCGACGTACATCTCGCCGCCGTACCTTTCACAGGCGACGGTGCTCGAGTTCCTGCGGCGCGACAGCTTCGGGCCGAACCTCGAGCGCGTGAACGGGCTGCTGCGCGAGCGCCGCGACGCGATGCTCGACGCACTCGCCCGCGAGCTGCCCGACGACGCAACCTGGACGACGCCCGACGGCGGGTATTTCGTCTGGGTCGAGCTCCCGTCCGGCCCCCGGAGCAGCGAGCTGCTCGCCGAGGCGGAGGACGCGGGCGTCACCTTCGTCAGGGGCGGCGACTTCTTCCCCGGCGGGCGCGGCGGAGAGCACGCCCTCAGGCTCGCCTTCAGCTTCGTCTCGCCGGACGAGATCTCAGACGGTGTCGCTCGGCTCGGTGCGCTCGTGCGAGCGTCGGCGCCTGCGGCGCTCTAGCTGCGCGAGCAGGATCCCGCCGAGCAGCCCGACGCCCAGCGCGAGCAGGATCAGCCAGACCAGGGACACGCGGGCCGTCGCGAGCACGAAGTGAATCTCGATCTGCGTCCGGTTCTCGAGCACGAAGGCGATCGCATAGGCGACGAGCAGGCCGAGCACGACGAGACGCACGTAGAGGCGAGGCTGCCAGCGGTCGGCGACCTGGTCGGTGTCGATCCTGGGGCGACGCGGGAGACGCACGCCCGAATCCTATGAGCGACTAGGAGGGTTGGCGAAACGCCGCCCGCCGTCGGCGTGCGATGGTCGTTCGCTGACAAGGACGCAGGGAGCGGGGAATCGCAGCGCTATTCTCCGACCGAGGACGCAGCTCAGCGGGCGAACAGCGTGCGGCGACGGCACAGACTGCCTTTCGCCAAACCCTCTTAGGCCGCGGCGTGGACTTGGAGAGCGCGCGGGACGAGACGAGGCTGGGGTGGAGGAGTGAGCCGTCCGATCGACTGCGCGCGGAACGTGGGGCAGGTCTCCTCGCCGGGAAGGGCGCAGAGGCCCGCGCGCCGGAAGTAGCAATCTGCGCACGTTGGCTTGCCTCGTTTGCTCATCGTCGTCTTTGTTCTAGGCGGACCGGCCCGCTCTCGAGGTGCGATGATAGGCGCCTGGGCGGGCGACGCAAGCGTTGTCGTGGACGAAAACTGACGAATTTCCGCCAGTTTCCGACGGCGCGTTTCTAGCCCTTGAGCGGCAGCGTTGCCAGGGCTTGCAACGCCTGGCCGAACGTCCGCACCGGGATGATTCGAAGCGACCCGGCGTAGCGTCGCGCATCCCGTGCGTTCTGCCCGGCCGGGACGAGGAAGACGTCGACCTTGGCCTTGCGGGCGTCGAAGACCTTCTGCTTCACGCCGCCGATCGGCGCGACCACCCCGTTGAGCTCCATCTCCCCGGTCGCAGCGACGAGGTGGCCGCGGTCGACGTTCCGGCCGAGCTGCTCCATCACCTCGAGGGCGAAAGCGAGGCCGGCCGACGGGCCGCCGACGTTGCCGGCGTCGATCGACACCCGGATCGGCAGCTTGATGCGGGCGGACTGATCCGGCTCGAAGCCGATCAAGGCATGCCCGGGCTGCTGCGGGTCGTTCACCGTGCGAAGCGACTCCTCGAGCACCTTGCCGCCGCGCCGGATTCGTACGTGCACGACGTCGCCGGGTTTCACCGGGGCGAGGATCCGGCGCAGGCTCGCGATGGTCGGCGTCGGCTTGCCGTCGATGGCGATGATCACGTCGGTGGGTTGAAGCTTGCGATAGGCGGCGGTGCCGAGATCGACGGCGTTCACGATCACGCCGTTCGGCCTGACGACGACGTGGTAGCCGAGGCGTCGCAGCGCCACGACCGCCGCGACCTGCTGGGAGGTCCGCATCTCGCGCAGGTCGGCGGCCTGCGCGGCCGAGCTGCTCGTGCCCGGGGGGAAGAGGAGCTTGGCGGGGACGAGCGTCGCGTCCGAGTGGATCCACGGGAAGAGCTTCTCGAGCTCGCTCGCCCGGCGCTCGATCACGTCCACGAAGTAGATGCCGCCCGGGCCCTTGGAGGGATGCCCGCCCTGGACCTTCACGAGCGGCGCGACCGGGTGAGCGATGTCCGGAAGAAGCAGGTAGTCGCTCGACTGGATGTTGAGGAGGATCACGACGGTCACGGCGAGGAGGGCGACGATCGTGCCGAGCGCGCGCCAGGGTGTGAAGAGCCCCCTCAAAACAGGAACCGCTTCAGCCCGCCGTCGACGACCAGGGTCTGGCCGGTGACGTAGCGGGCGCGCTCCGAGGCGAGGAAGCACACGACGTCGCCGAACTCGCGCGGCGCTCCCCAGCGCCGCAGCGCGATCTCCTCGAGCTGCGCCTCGTCCGGGCCGTCGGGGTAGAGCTCGTCGAGCCGGGCCGTGGCGACCCGGCCCGGCGCCACGCAGTTCACCGTGATGCCTTTCGGCCCCACCTCGCGGCTGAGCGTCTTCAGCCAGCCGGTGAGGGCCGGCCGGAACGTGTTCGAGAGCGCGAGGTGCGTGGTCGGCTCCTGGGCCGCGAGCGACGTGATCGCGACGATCCGTCCGGCGGGGCTGCGCTCGAGGTGCTCGAGGCAGAGCCGGACGAGCGTCACCGCCGGCCGCAGGAGGAGCCGGTAGGCGGACTCGAGCGACTCCGCGTCGGCATCCCTGGCCGTTCCGGGCGTCGGGCCGCCGCCGTTCCAGACGAGGACGTCGAGGCCGCCGAACCTCTCGACCGCCGTCGTGACGGCTCGCTCGAGGTCGTCGTCCTCCCTCACGTCGCCTCCTACGGCGACGCCGCCGAGCCGGTTTGCGTGCTCCTCCAGCTGCTCCGCCCGCCGGGCGAAGAGGACGACGTTTGCTCCCTCCCCGGCCAGCGCCTCGGCGCTCGCCAGGCCGAGACCCGACGAGGCGCCGCAGACGAGCGCCGTGCGTCCGCTCAGGCCGAGATCCACGCTTGCGGAAGCTCCCCGGAGCTTGCGACGACCCGTGTCGTCATGCCGCCGCGGGCGGCGAACTCGCCCTCGACCTCGACGAAGCGAGGGGCGCCGTCGGCGACGAGCCGCTCGAGCACCTCGTTCACGACCTCCTCCTGGAAGATCTTCCGCTCGCGGAATCCCGTCAGGTAGTCGCGCAGCGACTTGAGCTCGAAGAGCTTCGCGTCGGGGACGTAGCGGATCGTGAGCTCGCCGAAGTCCGGCGCGTCGGTCAGCGGGCAGATCGAGGTGAACTCAGGCGCGCCGAGCTCGACGAGGTAGTCGCGTCCGGGGAACCGGTTCTCGAGCGTCTCGAGCACGCGCCCGCATCAGGTGGAGAGGACGCCGACGACGTCGCGAACCGCCGCGGCGCTGCGCTCGAGCGCCTCGCGCTCGTCGTCGGAGAGGTCGAGCTCGACGATCTCCTCGATCCCCCCGGCGCCGAGCTTCACGGGCACGCCGATGTAGAGGCCGTCGATCCCGTACTCACCCTCGAGCAGGGCCGTGCACGGCAGGACGCGCTTCTGGTCGAGGAGGATCGCGTCGACCATCTCGGCGCACGCCGCCCCCGGCGCGTACCAGGCCGAGGTGCCGAGCAGCTGCACGATCTCGCCGCCGCCCTTCGCGGTGCGCTCCACCATCGACCGGATCCGCTCCTCCGAGACGAGCTTGCGCAGCGGCACGCCCCCGACCGTCGCCGCCGAGACGACGGGAACCATCTGGTCGCCGTGCCCGCCGAGCACGAGCGCCTGCACGTCGCGGACCGACGCGCCGGTCTCCCACGCGATGAACGTGCGGAAGCGCGCAGTGTCGAGGATCCCCGCCTGGCCGAAGACGCGCTCCTTCGGGAAGCCCGAGACGCTCTTCGCGACGTGGCACATCGCGTCGAGCGGGTTCGAGAGGACGACGATCGTGCAGTCGGGGCTCTGGGCGACGATCTGCTCGGTGACCGAGCCGACGATCTTCTCGTTCGTCGTCACGAGGTCGTCGCGGGACATGCCGGGCGAGCGGGGCAGGCCCGCGGTGATCACGACGACGTCGGAGCCGGCGGTCTCCTCGTAGTCGTTCGTGCCGCTGATCCGCGGCTCGAAGCCGAGCACGGGGCCCATCTGGTTCAGGTCGAGGGCCTTGCCCTGCGGCAGTCCCTCCTTGATGTCCGTGAGGACGACGTC
>DATEHY010000062.1:0-10958 GCA_035279325.1 Gaiellaceae bacterium | reverse complement strand
GGAGATCACGACGACGTCCGGCTCCATCTCGTTCACCTCTGCGATCGCGCGCTCGAGATGCTGCGGAAGGAAGAACTGCTGGCCGCAATGCAGGTCCGAGAGCTGCGCGATCCGGAACATCGCGCGGAAGGCTAGAAGATCCAGTGCACCGGGTAGTAGAAGCCGGCCGCGACGAGGCCGGCGGCGGGCAGCGTGAGGAGCCACGCGAACAAGATGTTCCCCGCGACGCCCCAGCGCACGGCGGAGAGGCGCCGGGTGGCTCCCGCTCCCATCACCGAGCCCGTCACGACATGGGTCGTCGAGATCGGGAAGCCGTAGTGCGTGCCGAGGTAGAGGGTCGAGCCCGCCGCGATCTGGGCGGCGAAGCCGTGTTCGGGCGCCATCTTGTAGATCCGCTGCCCCAGCGTGCGGATGATTCGCCAGCCGCCGACGTAGGTTCCGGCGCCGATCGTCAGAGCCGCGACGACCTTGACCCAGGTCGGGATGTAGAAGGTCGAGATCGAGCCGTGCGTGTAGAGGGCGAGTGCGATCACGCCCATCGTCTTCTGCGCGTCGTTCGCCCCGTGGGTGAAGGCGACCCATGTGCCCGACACGAGCTGGCCGTAGCGGAACCCTCGGTGCGCCATCCCGGGCGAGGCCCGGAAGAAGAGCCGGTAGATGAGGACGACCAGCACGAACGCGCCGGCGAAGCCGATCACCGGCGAGGCTGCGGCGGGGATGATCACCTTCTCCCACAGCCCGTGCCAGAGCACGCCCTTCGACCCTGCCTTGACGAGTGCCGCGCCGCAGAGGCCGCCGACGAGCGCGTGCGTCGAGCTCGACGGCAGGCCGAGCCACCAGGTCAAGAGATTCCAGGCGATCGCGCCGAGGAGCGCAGCGAGGAGCACCTGGTTCGAGACGAGGTTGGTGTCGATCAGCCCCTTCCCCACCGTCTTCGCAACGGCGGTCGTGACGAAGGCGCCCGCGAGGTTCGCGACCGCGGAGATGAGCACCGCGGCGCGCGGCGACATCGCACGCGTGCCGACCCACGTCGCCACGTAGTTCGCCGTGTCGTGGAACCCGTTCGTGAAATCGAACGCGAGCCCGATCGCGATCACGACGATCAGGAGGGTCACGAAGGGCTACCGATTCTTGACGAGAATCGCCTCGAGGACGTCCGCTGCGTTCTCACACGCGTCGACCGCCTCCTCCAGGCCTTCGTGGATGTCCTTCCAGCGGATGACCGTGAGCGGGTCGGTGCCTCCGGCGAAGAGGGACGACACGGCGTCGTGCTCCAGGCGGTCGCCTTCGTCCTCGAGCTCGCGCAGCTCGATGAGCTCGCGCCGCGACTCCTTGAATCCCTCGAGGTGGCCGACCGCCTCGGCGAGCTTCGCCGCCGCCCGCCGGATCACCTGCGCCTGCCCGCGCGCCTGCTCGCGAATCTCGCTGACCCCGTAGGACGCGACCCTTCCTGCCGCTTCGTCTACGTGGTCGCAGATGTCGTCGAGCGCTCCCGCGAGCCGGTACATGTCGTCGCGGTCGAAGGGCGTGACGAAGGTGCGGTTGAGCAGGTCGACGAGCTCGTGCGTGAGCCGGTCGCCCTCGTGCTCCAGCTCCTTCACCTCGCGCACGAGGTCGTCTGCCCCCTCGGGATAGCGGTCGAGGAGCTCGACGAGTCGCTCGGCGACCGCCACGTTGTTCTCGGCCGCCCTGTTGTAGAGGTCGAAGAACTCGCGCTTCTGGGGGACCAGCGAAAGACGCGCCACGGCAGGCGGTTGTCTATCACGACGCGGGACTCGGAAACGCGGTTACCCCGCTTGTGCGGATTGTCTCGGCATCCGATCGCGCAGCTACCGTGGTCTGCGATGGAGCTGGAGCTCCCGGTTTTCCAGGCGTATCGCGGCGCCAAGCCGCCGCGGTTCGCCAGTCCCGCAGAACTCGAGTGCGCGAAGGTGCTCGACTATTACGACGTCGGCTGGGAATACGAGCCCCGGACGTTCGTGCTCGAGGAGGACGAGAACGGACGGGTGCTCGAAGCGTTCGCACCCGACTTCTACCTCCCCGACCAGGACCTCTACGTCGAGATCACCGCCATGAAGCAATCGCTCGTCACCCGCAAGAACCGAAAGCTGCGGAAGCTCCGCGAGCGGTATCCCGACTTCAAGATCAAGCTCTTCTACCGGCGCGACCTCGAGCGCCTCGCCCAGCATTTCCGCCTGGACCTCGCAAGCTGAGCCCGGCCACACGCCGGCGGACGACCGGATCGGAGAGATCTACCTCTCCGCGGCCGCGCTCGCCACACGCGTGCAGGAGCTCGGAGCCGAGATCGCGCGGGACTACGCCGGCCGCGAGCCAGTCCTCGTGGGTTCGCTGAAGGCGTGCCTCGTCTTCGTCGCCGACCTCTCCCGTGCGATCCCGATCCTGCACGCGCTCGACTTCGTCGAGCTCGCCGGCTACGGCAGCGCGCTGATGGGGGGGCACCAGCAGATCCGCGTGCTCAAGGACCTCGATCTCGATATTCGCGGTCGCGACGTGCTGATCGTGGAGGACGTCGTGGACACCGGCTTGACGCTCAACTACCTCGTCCGCACGCTCGAGCTTCGCGGCCCCGCATCGATCGCCGCCGTGACCCTGCTCGATCGGCCGTACCGGCGGCTGGTTGACGATCTGCCCGTGCGCTACGTCGGCTTCGTCGTTCCTGACGAGCTCTACGTCGGCTACGGCTTCGACCTCGAGGAGCGGTACCGCGAGCTCCCCGATCTCCACCTGCTGAATCTCGGCTAGCAGGCCGTAACCACTGCGGCCTCCGCATCGTTTACGACTTGAAACTCGGAAACGCTTCGAGCTCGGGGGACGCCTCCACTGGGGTCCCGCACAAGGTCGTCTCCCGACGACGCCGGCCGCCTCCTCCCGGGGCGGCCGGTTGCATCTGGAGAGTGGAGGGAGCGGATGCCCCCTCCACTCGTCCTGGTCGAGCGCCTTACCTCTCGCCGGTTCCGCCCCTGCACAGCCCGAGCGTTCCGGGCGCTCCGTGCGGAAGCCCGTAGTACCGCCAGGAATCCGCCGCGGTCTGCACCTTCGACACCGTCTGTCCCGCGTCGGGGTCCATGTCGTTCAGCCCGCTCGCGGCGCAGGCCGAGTTAGCGTGATCGAGGGCTCCGGTGTCGTTGGTGTTGTGCACGCACACCGGGTTGTCCGTGCCCACGCCGCACGGGACGCCTGGAGGACCCTTCACCTCACCCGCCACAGCACCGGTCGCGCCGGCCCCGGCGAAAGCGACCGCACAGACGGTCGCCGCGAATGCCCGTTTCATACGTACCTCCCCTGTCGATTCGGGCAGTTTCCGAATAAGGAAACGGTAGTTCGATCTGCGACGACCGTGTGCAAACTGAGCGCTCGGTCTTCCAAGCGCCGAGATCGCCCGCACGACTACGCTGGCGAGGTGGTCATCGAGGGCGAGCCGGCACCGGATTTCACGGCGACGACGGACTCCGGCGAGCGGGTCAGCCTCTCCGACTTCCGCGGCAGCCCGGTCGTCCTCTACTTCTATCCGAAGGACGACACGCCGGGCTGTACGAAACAGGCGTGCGGCATCCGCGACGCGTACGCCGAACTCGAGCGCGCCGGCGCCGTCGTGTTCGGCGTCTCGCCGGACAGCGAGGCGAAGCACGCGAAATTCAAGGACAAGTACGACCTCCCGTTCACGCTCCTCGCCGATCCCGAGCACGAGGTCGCGGAGCGCTACGGCGTCTGGGGCGAGAAGCGGTACATGGGCCGGACGTACACGGGCGTCAACCGGACGACGTTCCTCGTCGCACCCGACGGGACGGTCGCGAAGGTGCTGCAGAAAGTCAAGCCCGAGAGGCACGCCGAGGACGTGCTCGCGGCTCTCGCGTCGGTCTGACGCGAGAAATCCCTCGGGCGGGGGTTCCCGAATATCCGTCGGCCGGGAGAGGATCGGCGTTGCGGCCCATGCAGCTCTTCCTGCGCGATCCCACCTACACCGACCGGCTCGCAGCGTTCCTGACGAGCGTCGGCCGGCGTGCCGTCGTCGGCGCGGAGGACCGCGTCGACATCGACGAGAGCCCCGAGGACGTGCACCATCTCGAGCTCGAGCTCTACCTCCGGGTCTGGCGCGTCCTGTATCCCGACGCCGACGTCGAGCTCGCCGCAGGCCGGCGCGCGCACTAGGCGCCGTCCCCGGTTTCTGCGACGCTAGTCACGTGCTCCGGTGGCTCTCCTCGCTCTTCCGCCGCGGGCGGCGGGACGAGGCCTCCCCGATTCGTGAGGCGGAGGCGTACGCCCGCAGCTACGGGGAGCGGACCGGCGAGATCGTCAGCGTCGCCAGAGCCGAGCCCAAGCGGATCCCCCGGCGGACGGGGGACATGACCGGCGAGCTGCTGAGGCGCGCCTTCGAGGCGAAGCTCGACTCGCGCGGCAAGACCGCGACCTGAGCCGGCGCTTTCCCTTGGAAATCGCCTTCCGTGGGCGAGCCGGCTGCGCGGATTTCACTCAAGCCGGGCGACGTCCTCTGTGCCACGATCCGAGCATGGGCCGCGTCATGTGGAGCGTGAGGCAGGGCAGGGCCGGCGAGTTCGATGCGCCGGAGCTCATGAGCGGCTACCGCTCCGTCGATCCCGTTCACGAGCCGAAGCTCGGCGAGGTCCTGCGCCTGCCCGACGGGTCGGGTCCGTGGCGTGTCGTCGACTGGGCGGTAGCCGATCGCGTCGACGCGCCGGGAAACGTGCTCGTCGTCGAGTCCGTCGCGGCCTAGGCACTCGGGTGGAGGAGGCGAAGCGGCCCGGGCGTTCCAGGCCGGGCCGCTTCGGTGGAGATGCCCCGATGGGGTCGCGCCGGATGTCTGAGGAGACGCTCTGACCAGGCGCGGCCGCAAGAGGATCTCCCCGTCGATGACGCAACTCTCGAACGCGTAGTCAGGTTCTAGACGCGCGGAGGCTGCATGACCACCCCTGCGAGCTCGTTTGGGCGCTCGGGCTTCGCAGCGGTTCGGTGCAGGCGGTGCGGAGAGTGGGCGCAGGCGCGAGACCCCGAGGGCGATGCGGGCAGGTCGGGAGGACCATCACCGCGCCTGCGCTCGACCAATATCGACAGCCGCGCGCGCGGCTAAACCGGAGCCGGTTCCTCCGACCGCCCTGGCGCGGCCTCGAGGTCCGACCGCAGGTCGGGACCGTCGCCGTCCGCCCAGAGCAGCACGACGAAATACGGAACGCTCCCGACGACCGTCCGCGTGAGCCAGTAGTTGACCCCGACGACCGCTCCGTCCTTGCGACGGAGGCGACCGTAGCCCCACGGGCGCACTCCGCTTGCAGCTTCTTCGAAGTTCGTCCGGGCCGCCTCGTCCGCTGGAAGCTTCCCGCCTGCGTTCATCTCCAGAAGGTCGCCGCGCGAATATCCCGTCAGCTCGCACAGCGCCTCGTTACACGACGTACTGGCCCTCCTCGCTGATGATCCCGCTGCCGATCCCCGTCGCCGCCCAGCCGTCGCCGAGCAGCGTTGCATGCACGATCGCCTGGACGTCCTCATGCGCGTCGGAAGTCGCCACGGTTGGCGACGACCATACTGAGTTCGCATCGAGACCGACAGCTTCCGAGGACAGTCCCAGAGCTGCCCGATCCGGGCAGCACGGGGATTCCGGCGTTCACCGTGCATCGTCCGCTGCTCGAGATGTTCGGCATCCCGACGCCGCCCGGCACGAGCACCAGCGTGCAGGTCTCGTGCAAGCCCGCCCACTCGGGAAGGGCCCTGCTTCGCCAAGGGCGTCCGCGATCGCGGACGCCTTTGGTCCGTCGAGCGCTCGGTCGCTATGCGGATGAGAGGACTTGAACCTCCACGAGCCGAAGCCCACACGGACCTGAACCGTGCGCGTCTACCAATTCCGCCACATCCGCGCGGAGCGACAGTGTAGCCGTGGGGCGGGCGCCCGAACCGTCCCGAACGCACGTACCATGCGGCCTCTTGCGCCACTCCGTGTTCCCGCTCGCGGTTGCCCTCGCTGCCGCTCTCACGCTGCTCGCGGGCGGAGGTGAGGCGGCGCCTCCGCGACCGTCCGGGAAGCTCGTCGAGGTGGTCGTGACCTTGCCGCGGCCGTCCCTCGCGGTCGAGGTCGCGCGCAGCCGGACACTCGCGGCAGCGGCACGGCGCCGCCACTCCCTCGCGGTCGGGGCGCCTGCCGCCGTCTCGTACCTGCGCACGCTCGCCGCAGCGCAGCGCACGCTCGCGGCGCGGCTCGCGTACTCGGTTCCGGAGGCCCGGATCCGCTGGCACTACGGCGTCGCTCTCGACGGCGTCTCCGTCGTCCTCCCCGCCTCCGAGCTCGGCCGCCTGCGCGCGCTGCCCGGCGCGACCGTCTGGCCGAGCACGACCTATCACTCGCTCCGCGCCTCGCCGGCGGCGACGGCCGTGACGCCGTCCCTCAATCGCGGGCCGACGCTGATCGGCGCGCCGGCGCTCTGGGGCACCAACCTCGCCACCGCCGGCCAGGGGATCAAGATAGGCCTGATCGACGACGGGATCGACCAGGCTCACCCGTATTTCGACCCGTCCGGTTTCACCTACCCGGCCGGCTTCCCGAAGGGCAACACCGCGTACACCACGCCCAAGGTCATCGTGGCGCGGGCGTTTCCGTCACCCTCGACGCACTGGAAGTACGCCGGTCGGCCCTTCGACCCGCTCTACTCCTTCCACGCCACCCACGTCGCCGGGATCGCGGCGGGCGACTACGACACGCCGACCGCAGCCGACGGGGGCTCTCCCATCTCCGGCGTCGCGCCGAAGGCCTACCTCGGCAACTACAAGGCGCTGACCGTGCCGACCGGGGACTTCGGCCTCGACGGCAACTCGCCGGAGATCGCGAAGGCGATCGACCAGGCGGTGGCCGACGGCATGAACGTGATCAACCTCTCCATCGGCGAGCCCGAGGTGCAGCCGCGCCGCGACATCGTCGTCCGCGCGCTGGACAACGCGGCGGCGGCCGGCGTCGTGCCCGTGGTGGCGGCCGGGAACGACTTCGACACCGCCGGCGCGGGCTCGGTCGGCTCGCCGGCGAACGCACCTGCGGCGATCACGGTCGCGGCATCGACCCTCGGCGGGGACGGAACCCACCCCGACCACATCGCCGACTTCTCGTCGGGCGGCCCGACCCCGGTCTCGCTGCAGCTGAAGCCCGACGTGACCGCACCCGGGGTCGACGTCCTCTCCTCCGTCCCCGCGCACGACTTCGAGCTGCTGGACGGGACGAGCATGGCGACGCCGCACGTCGCCGGCGGTGCGGCGCTTCTCCTGCAACGTCATCCGACATGGACGGTGGAGCAGGTGAAATCGGCGCTCGCGTCGACCGGAGCCGTCGTCCACCCGACCGGCCGCTCCGGCGAGGTCTCGGTGCTGCGCGAAGGCGGCGGCCGGATCGATCTCGTCCAGGCGGACAGGCCGCTGATCTTCACGGCCCCCACCTCGCTCGGGTGGGGTCTCGTGCGGCGCGGCTACGTGGGCACGAAGCAGCTCGCGACCACGGACGCAGGAGGCGGCGGCGCGCCCTGGAGCGTGTCGGTCCAGCGGCAGTCGATGCCACGCGGCGCGCAGCTCGAGCCCGAGGCGACGACGCTCGTCGCAGGGGCATCTCTGCCCGTGAAGCTCGCGGTCTCGCAATCCGCGAGCTCGGGCGACGGCGCCGGCTTCGTAGTCCTGACCCGCGGCGCCGACGTGCGGCGGATCGCGTTCTGGTTCCACGTCGAGGTCCCGAGGCTGGCGCTCGATCCGCACCGGATTCTCCGCGGGCCGGGCCTCTACCACGGCGACACGGCCGGCAAGGCGTCACGCGTCTCCACGTATCGCTATCCGGAAGGCGGCCTAGCGCCTGCGGTGCCGACGCGGCTGGGCGGGCCGGAGCAAGTGTTCCGGTTCACGCTGCGGCGGCCGGTCGCGAACTTCGGCATCGCGATCGTCAACCGCGCACCCGGCGTCCTGGTCTCGCCGCGCCTCGTGGCGGACGACGACGAGAACCGCGTCGTCGGCTATACCGGGCTCCCGGCGAGCCTGAACCCCTACCAGGGCGTCAGCCGCGAGGAGCTGGTGGTCGGAGCGGTGCTGCCGGATCCGGGCACGTACGAGTTCGTCTTCGACACTCCCACCCACGCGAAGCCCGGCGCGTTCACGTTCCGCTTCTGGGTGAACGACACATCGCCGCCGACCATCAGGCGGCTCACCCGGAAGGTCGGGATCGGCCGGCCGCTGCGCTTCGCCGTCCACGATTCGGGCTCGGGGCTCGACCCACGCGGCTTCCACGCGTGGATCGGCGGCAGGCTCGTGCGGGTGAAGTACGCGGACGGAGTCCTGTCGCTGCGGACGAACGGACTTCGTCCCGGCAAGCGGACGGTTACGGTGAAGGCGTCCGACAACCAGGAGACGAAGAACATGGAGGACGTGGGGCCGGTGCTCCCGAACACGCGCGTCCTCCACACCGCCGTGATCCTCCTGCGACGGTAGCGGCTCCGCATGCCGCGGCGGGATGTGGCAGGCTCAAGCCGCCCGGTGAACCGTCCAGTGAGTCGTCTGTCCGCACGCCTCGATCTCGCGCTCGTCGTGCGCCTGCGTCAGGTGGTCGCCGGAGAGACGGCGACCGAGAGCGAGCTGCGCACGCTGGCCGACGAGGCCGGCGGCCTGCGCGCGACGGAGGCGCGCCTGCACGCCGCGGAAGAGCGGCTCTCGAGCCTCAACGCGGATCCCGCCAGCCCGCTCGCCGAGATCGCGGCCGAGGTGCGCCGCGTCGAGGCACTCTCACGCGAGCGCAACGAGGCGCGCCGGCTGCTGGAGGGGCTCGAACACCGAACACGCGAGCTCAGGACGGCCTGGCTGAAGCACGACGCCGACGCCGGGTCGCCGTTCGATCCGAGAACCTAGAGCCTCGGCGCTAGCGCGAGCGGCGCTCGCGGTCGTCGATCGTCGGCAGGTTGGCAAGGTCGCGCTCGACGCTCGCCGCGAACTCGTCCGCCTCGTCGTCCTGGACGATGTGAAGGCTCGCCTTCCGCCGGGCGCGCTGCCGGCGGCGTCGCGAATCGACCCCGAAGCGCTCTTCGAGTCGCGGCCATTCGGCGCCCGCGACCAGCACGACAGCGACCGCGAGCAAGGCGGTGTACAGCCAGCCCACGCAGCGAGTCTAGCGAAGCGCCGCCGGCGTGGAACCACGTTCGGATCTAGGCGACGCCGAGGGCCGCGACCTTCGCCCGCAGGTAGGCGAGGTACGGCTCCGCATCGAGCGGCCCGCCCACGGCGCGCTCGAGCAGCTCGGGCGGCGTGAACGTGCGGCCCCAGCGGTGTACGTGCTCTCCCAGCCACTCCCGGAGCGACGCGAACTCTCCGCGCCCGAACTCCTCCTCGAGGTCCGCGAGCTCGCTTGTCGCCCGCTCCCAGAGCTGCACGGAGATGACGTTCCCGAGCGCATACGAGGGGAAATAGCCGAAGCTCGAGTCCGACCAGTGGACGTCCTGCAGGACGCCGTCGAGGACGTCGGCGGGCTCGACGCCGAGGTACTCGCGGAGCTTCGAGTCGAACGCCTCGGGCAGGTCGCTCGTGGTCACCGTGCCTGCGAGCATCTCCCGCTCGAGCTCGAAGCGGAGGACGATGTGGAGCGGATACGTGACCTCGTCGGCGTCCACGCGGCGCGCGCTGGGGGCGACGCGGTTCAGCGCGCGGTGAAACTCGTCCAGCGAGACGCCTGCGAGCTGCTGCGGAAAGCACTCCTGCAGCCGCGGGTAGAAGAAGCGCCACGTCGACAGGCCGCGCCCGACGATGTTCTCCCACAGCCGGCTCTGGGACTCGTGGAACGACGACGAGACGCCCTCTGCGAGCGGCGTGCGCTCGTAGCGCGGATCGACCTGGCGCTCGTACACGCCGTGCCCGAACTCGTGCATGGTCGAGAGGATCCCGACGAGCTGGTCGTCGTGGAAGCGCGTGGTAAGCCGGATGTCCGCGATCGACACGTTCGAGGCGAACGGGTGCACGGTGTCGTCCAGCCGCCACGCCTGATCGTCCATCCCCCAGCGCGCGAGCACGTCGAGCGAGAACTCCCGCTGGCGCGCGGGCGAGAAGTAGCCGTGGAGGCACGAGTCGTCGACCGGCTCGCCCAGCCCGGCGACGAGCGGGACGAGCTCGGACTTGAGACGCTCGAAGATCGCCTCCACGTCCGCCGTCGGCATGCCGGGCTCGTGCTCGTCGAGGAGGACGTCGTACGGGTCGTCGTACGGCTCGAAGCACGCGATGTACTCACGGGTCAGCGCGAGCCGCCGCTCGAGGTGCGGGCGGAGGATCTCGTAGTCGACCGCGTCGCGCGCCTGGAGCCACGCGGCGTACCCGACCGAGGCCGCACGCGTCATCTCGGCGCGCAGCTCACTCGGGACGCGCAGCTTCTTCTCGTAGTCGTGCCGGGTGACACGGATCACGCTCGCCTCGAACGACTCCGGCGCGGAGCTCTCCTCGAGCTCCCGGAGCTCCTCGAGCAGCGAGCCGAGCTCCGGCGCGGTGGCCAGTTCGTGCGAGATCCGGGCCAGCGTGCCGAGCTGCTCGGCACGCGCCGGAGCCCCGAGTGGAGGCATCCCCGTCTCCTGGTCCCAGGTGAGCAGGTATCCGGCGTGCTCCACGTCGGAGATCTCGCCGAGGCGTCGCCGGAGCTCGTCGAAACGCGGCCGCAGGTCGGGCACGGGGCCTGAGCCTACCCGGGGTCAGCGCTTGAACTGCGATTCAAGTAGCGGTTTGCGATATTCCGAGCGATGTCGGAAGAGGACGTGCGGCTCGCTCTCCACGATGGAGAGCTGCTGACCATTGCGGCCGGCGACGTGCCGCGCGTCTACGAGAACCTCTGGCGGCTCGCCCCGAGGCCGGGCGCCCTCACGCTGGCTGCGCTCCTGGTCGCCGAGTCTCGCGCGAAGACGCTCCGGCCGATCGACGTCACGGAGGCGCAGAGCGCG
>DATEHY010000061.1:0-16485 GCA_035279325.1 Gaiellaceae bacterium | reverse complement strand
GCAAGAGGACTTCCTCGTTCTCTCGGGCGAATGCCTCGCCGTCGTCGAAGGCGAGGAGCGGCGCCTGCGTCAGTGGGACTTCCTGCACTGCCCGCCGTGGACGAGGCACATCATGATCGGGGCCGGCGACGGGCCGTGCGTGATCCTGATGACGGGCGCCCGCGTCGAAGGCGGGATCGTCTACCCGGTCTCCGAGGTCGCGGCGCGTCACGGCGCGAGCGCCGAGGCGGAGACGACGTCGCCACGCGAGGCATACGCCCACGTCCCGCACTGGGCGCCCGCGGAGGCGAAGCCCGAGCTCTAGTACTCGGAACCGTTGTCGGACAGGTCGACCGGGCCGATCCCGGCGACCACCGACTCCTGCGAGCGCTCGTGCAGCCGCTCGCGGCCGCGGCGCACCGCGACGAGGAACCGGTCGAGGTTCGTCTCGAGCGTCGCGAGCATGCCGTCCGCCCAGTCCTCCATCTCGAGGCGCATCTCCCGGGCCTGCCGGCGCGCCTCGTCGATGATCTCCTGCGCCTGGCGCTCGGCGAGCTTGACGATCTCGGTCTGCGACGCCTCGCGCACGGCCTGCTCGCGGGCCTCCTGGAGGAGCCTGTCCTGCTCCCGCTTGGCCTCGGCGAGCATCTCTTGGCGCTCCTTCACGATCCACCGGGCCTGCTTGATCTCCTCGGGGATCGTGGCGCGCATCTGGTCGAGGATGTCGTAGATCTCCTCGCGGTCGATCCGCACCTGGTCGGTGAGCGGGACGGCCTTGGCGTTGTGCACGAGGTCGTCGAGCTTGTCGATCAGAACTAATACGTCCATTGGCTGCGCAGTGTAACCCTCGTAGCGGCCGATACCGTCGTCGTCACTCGCCCGGACGCTCGGGCGTGCCCGGCTGCCCGTCCGGGAAGAGCTCCGCGAGGCGGCGAGCAACCGGGCCCGGAACGAGCGCCGAGACGTCGCCGCCGAAGGCCGCGATCTCCTTCACGCCGCTCGAGGAGACGAAACTCACCTGCGGGCTCGCCATCACGTAGACCGTCTCGACCTCCGGCGCGAGTGTCCGGTTGAGCTGGTTCATCTGGAACTCCCACTCGAAGTCCGAGATCACGCGCAGACCCTTCACGATCGCCTTGGCGTCCCACCTGCGGGCGAAGTCGACGACGAGCTCGCGGAAGACGTCGATCTCGACGTTGCCGAGGCCGGAGAGCGCGTGGCGAAGGAACTCGACCCGCTCCTCGACCGCGAACATCGGCTCCTTGTGCTGCGGCGTCCCGACCACCCCGACCACGACGCGGTCGAAGATCCCGGCCGCGCGCGTGAGCACGTCGACATGGCCGTTCGTGACCGGGTCGTACGTGCCGGGCGCAATTGCCGTGATCACGTCGTCCCGCGCTCGAAGAGGGTGACGCGCGTCTGGCCGTACCTGCGGCTCGTGCGGAGCGGCAGCGGCAGCTCGGGCTCGACGCGGGCGTCGGTCTCGAGGACGACGAGGCCGTCCGCCGCGAGCAGCGGAGGCAGGTGGCGTGCGAGGCGTGGCTGGATCTCGGTGAGCATGTCGTAGGGAGGGTCGACCAGCACGAGATCGTACTTCGCACCCGCCGTCGCCTCCTGCGCGATCGCCCGGAGCACGTCGGCGCGGACGACCCGCGCGCCCGTCAGCCGCAGGTGATCGAGGTTGCGCTCGATCGTCCGGAGAGCGTCCCGATCGTGCTCGACGAAGACAGCGCTCGCGGCCCCGCGCGAGAGCGCCTCGATCCCGAGCGCCCCCGAGCCTGCGAAGAGATCGAGCACGCGCGCTCCGTCGACGGGTCCGATCAGGTTGAAGATGTTCTCGCGGACGCGGTCGGACGTCGGCCGCGTGTCGAGGCCGTGCGGAGCGACGAGCTTGTGTCCCTTGCGGCTGCCGGCGATGACCCTCACACGAGGATCGTCGCATCAGGCCGCCTTGCGGAGATCCTCCACCTGGCGGTGCGTCTCGCGATAGACCCGATCGAGATGCTCGGAGTCGATCCGATTCCTCGTCTTCCTCGACCGCGGTGGCAGCAGGAGGGCAAGGAGTCTCTTCACGCGAGCGCCTCCGGCTCGATCTCGGCGAAGAGCGCCGCGGCGGCGTCCTGCAGCGGCCCGGGCTGGACCCCCGGGGCCGCGTCGCGCGCCCGCTCCAGCAGGTCGCGGTCGCGCAGGAGATGGGCGAAGCGGAGGTCCGAGAGGCCCGACTGCCGCGTGCCGAGGAGCGCACCGCCGCCGCGCAGCTCGAGATCCACCTCGGCGAGCTCGAAGCCGTCGCTCGTGTCGCACAGCGCCTGCAGCCGTGCGTGAGCCGACTCGGTCAGCTCCTCCTTCGCCCGCGAGACGAGCAGGCAGTACGACTGCTCGGCGCCGCGACCGACGCGGCCACGCAGCTGGTGGAGCTGCGCCAGACCGAACCGGTCGGCCTCCTGCACGATCATCACCGTCGCGTTGGCCACGTCGACGCCCACCTCGATCACGGTCGTGGCGACGAGCACGTCGAGCTCGCGCGCCTTGAAGCGGGCCATCAGCTCGCGCCGCTCCGCAGCCTTGAGCCGGCCGTGGACGCAGCCGACGCGGAACTCGCGCAGCTCGGCGCGCCGCAGGCGCTCGGCCTCCTCTTCCGCCGCGCGCGCGAGCGACGTCTCCGACGTCTCGATCAGCGGGCAGACGACGTACGCCTGCCGTCCCTCGCGCAGCAGCCGGGTCAGCCGCGTGTACGCCTCGGAGGCGCGATCCTCGATGATCCAGCTCGTGATCACGGGCTTGCGCGACGCGGGCGGCTTCGCGATCTCCGAGACCGCGAGGTCGCCGTAGACGGTGAGCGCGAGCGTGCGCGGGATCGGAGTCGCGGTCATGTGGAGGACATGCGGGACACGACCCACCGTGAGCGCCGACCGCTGCTCGACGCCGAAGCGGTGCTGCTCGTCGACGACCGCGACCGCGAGGTCGCGCAGCTCGAAGCCTTCCTGGATCAGCGCGTGCGTCCCGACGACGACGTCGACCCCCAGTGCCGCCTCCCGCTCCCGCTTGCGGGACGAGCTCGTGAGGAGCGCGCAGCTCACCCCGAGCTCGAGGCAGAGGTCGGCGATGGTAGAAAAGTGCTGCTCAGCAAGGGTTTCGGTAGGGGCCATGAGCGCGCCCTGACGCCCGTTCTCCACGGCGCGCAGCAGCGCGTAGAGCGCGACCACCGTCTTGCCCGAGCCGACGTCGCCCTGCAGGAGGCGCTGCATCGGGACGGTGCGCGCGAGGTCGCCGTCGATCTCGCGGATCGCCTGCTCCTGGTACGGAGTGAGCGCGAAAGGAAGCGCCTCGCGGTAGCGGCGGATCAGCTCGCCCGGTTCTCCCAGCCCCGGGGCGAGCGTCCGCTCACGCTCCGCGGCGCGCCGCGCGATGCCGACCTGCAGGACGAGCAACTCCTCGAAGGCGAGCCGCTGCCGGGCCGCCTCCGCCTCGTCCAGGTCGCGGGGTCGGTGCACCGCCGCGAGCGCGTCGCGCTTCAGCGCGAGGCCCTCGCGCTCCCGCAGCTCGGCGGGCAGCGGATCCGGAACGTACGCCGTGAACGGCAGCGCCGCGTCGACCACCCGCCGCACCGTCGCGGGGGCGATCTCCTCCGCGGCCGGGTAGACGGGAGCGAAGTCCGCCGTCGCCCGCGCCTCCTCTCCGATGTCGTAGGAGCGCGGCTCGAAGCCGTAGCGGCCGAGCTTCCCGCGCAGCCGGATCGCCGTTCCCGGCTCGAGGCGGTCGACGAGCCACGGCTGGTTGAACCAGGTGACGCTGACCGCCGCGGTGTCGTCGGCGACCCGGGCGACGATGCGCGTGCGCCGCCGGCCGCGCAGCGGACGCTTCTCGACGTTGAGGACGCGGCCCCTGACGACCACCTCCTCGCCGTCGCGAAGCTCCGCGATCGCCACCTCCTCGGCAGCGGTCTCGTACCGCCGCGGCCGGTGCTCGAGCACGTCGCGCACGCTCGCGAGCCCGAGCCGCCCGAGCTTCCGTTGCGTCGTGGCGGCGACCCCCGGCAGCGCGTCGAGAGCGAGCTCGAGCCGTTGCGGCCGCAGAGCGCGCGGGGTGGGCGGCCAGTCCCCGGGCTGGTCCAGGCTGGCAAAGACCGTCTGTCGACGGGCGGCTGTCATCGTGCGCGGCACCGAACGGACCGGAGTATCCCGCGCGGACCGGACGTAGCCGCGTTACGGATACCGACCTGGGCGGGTCGGGCTCGCCGTGCGCGGCGGGAGAGGATCCAGCCGCACGACCTTGCCGCGCCTCCAGCGGTAGCGGACGGACACGGCTCCTCCGGTCGGGCAGCACATGGGGTCTGCCGGGCGGTAGAGCACGTAGAGAAAGTCCAGCGTGTCGAGGTCGCGCCAGCTTCCGATGATCTCCGCGGAGGATCGCTTCGTGTCGTTGCCGACGTAGCGCCCGCCGTGGAAGAACCAGATCCGCTGCTCGTGCCCGTCGCCTCCGCCGCAGTCGCCGTAGAGCGCGTTGAAGTGGAAGGTCCGATCCTTGATCCACATCGAGGCCGAGCGTCTGCTCTCGGGGTTGCAGTGACGTGCGACGTAGCGCTCCGCGACACGCAGGTCCGACGAGCCCGCGGCCGACGCAACCGCGGCTGACACGCCGGCAACGACGAGCGCCAGAGCGATGACGCGTCCCACGCCGGCCTTATACCTCGTCTCGGAACCAGAAGAGCGCGAGCGTCCCCGGACCGGCGTGGGCTCCGATCACCGCGCCGAGCGTCGCGACGAGCTCGAGCTCGGCCCGCGGCCGCCGCTCCCGGACGAGTGCCTCGAGCTCGGCCGCGCGCTCCGGCGCCGCGGCGTGCGCGACGGCCAGCCGGAAGCCCGGCTCGTCCCGGGTCTCGGTCTCGAGCGCCCCGGCGAGCTCGGCGAACGCCTTCCTCTCCCCGCGCACCCGCTTCACCGGCACGACCTCTCCGTCCCGGATCGAGAGGATCGGCTTGACCTGGAGCAGCGTGCCCGCGAACGCGGCCGCCTTCCCGATCCGGCCGCCGCGCGAGAGGAACTCGAGCGTGTCGACCGTGAACAGGAGCCCTCGCTCGCGGCGATACCGCTCGACGAGCGCGTCGATCTCGTCATCGCTGGTGCCGCGCTCGAGCCTGCGCTCGATCGCGAGCGCAAGCATCGCGATCGACGCGGAAGCGGTCTCGGAGTCGACCGCCCGGACCCTCCCGTCTCCGAGCTCTGCCGCCGCGGCCTCCGCGCTCGCAAAGGTGCCGGAGACGCGCGCCGAGACGTGGAGCGAATAGATCCGCTCGTACGCCGCGAGCTCGCCGTAGCAGGCGAGGAAGTCGCCCGGCGTCGGCTGCGACGTCGTCGGGAAGGCGCTCGTCTCCCGCAGCCGCCGGTAGAACTCCCCCGCGTCGATGTCGACGCCGTCGCGCAGGCTCTCGTCGCCGAAGCGGACGTAGAGCGGCACGATCCGCCAGTTCGGGAAGCGGGCGGCGGCGTCGGGGAGGTCGGCGGTCGAGTCGAGGACGATCGCGGTGTTCTCGACCGAGAGCCTCACGCCGTCGACGCGGCGTGCAGGATGGCCGAGACGATCTCGTCGAGCTCCTGGTCCTTCGCGAGGCAGGCGACCGCACCGGCCTCGATCAGCGCCTCGCGCTCGGCATCGTCGGCGGACGCCGTGAGCGCCACGACCGCGACGTCAGGAAGCGCCTCGACGACCTGCGCCGTCGCCTGGATCCCGTCGAGGACGGGCAGCCGGTAGTCCATCAGCACGACATCCGGCCGATGCTCCTTCGCAGCCGCCACCGCGGCCCCGCCGTCGCCCACGGAGGCGACGATCTCGACGTCGCTCCGCATCCCGAGCAGCAGCTCGAGGGCATCCCGGAAGACCTCGTTGTCCTCGACGAGCAGGATCCGGACGGGCGGCATCGGGCCAGCCTATTCCGCTCCGAGCAAGAGGGGGTAGTGCGGCTGCCCGCCCTCGTGCACCTCGATCTCGAGCTCCGGATGAGACGACGCGAGCAAAGCGACGAGCCCTTCGAGTGGCGGCGGCTCGGCTCCCGTGAGCAGGGTGAGGACCGCCCGCGGCTCCGCAAGCAGCCGCGTGGCGACGCCGAGCGCGACGGCGGCGAAGTCGTCCCCGCCCGCGACGGCCTCTCCGTTCGTCAGACCGAGCCAGTCACCTCTGCGGATCGACAACCCGTTCAGCTCGACGTCCCGCGACGCACGCGTGACCTCGCCCGTGGCGACGGCCGCCGCGGCGGCGCCCATCTCCGCCGCGTTCTCGGCGGCGCTCCGTGAGCCGTCGTACGCAACGAGCGCGGCGAGGCCGGCGGGAATCGACTCGGTCGGCACGACCTCGGCCGGCCGCACCGCCTGCTCGGCCGCGTGCTCCGCCGCCAGCCGCACGTTCGAGTTGTTCGGCAGCACGATCGCCTCCTCCGCCTCGAGCGCGTCGATCGCGGCCACGAGCTCGGCCGTCGACGGGTTGGCGGTCTGGCCGCCGGGCACCATCCGGATCGTCCCGACGGCCTCGGCGAGCGTCTCGAACAGGAGCCGGTTGCCCTCCCCCGAGACGACGGCGACGACCCCGCATTTGGCCCCGGCGGACGGAACGAGAGACAGCCTCCGTTCTCTCCGCTCCTGCTGCTCGTGCATGTTCGCGATCTCGACGCCGTCGATCGAGCCCGCTGCCGTGCCGAGGGAGAGCGCCGCGCCCGGATCGTCGGTGTGAACGTGGACCTTGAGCGCCGTCTCGTCGCCGACCACGACGAGGGAGTCGCCGAGCCGCTCGAGCTGCGCTTCGAGCTCGTCGCGCGAGAGCCCGTCTCCCTCGACGGCGTAGACGGTGCAGTAGCGATAGCGCGAAGGCTCGAGATGCACTGCGTCGACGCCCGACGGCGCGATCGCCACGGGCGCGGCGGGCAGCACCTCGCCGGTGACGGCAGCAGCGAGCCCGCGGAGAAGCTCGACGAGGCCGGCCGCTCCCGCGTCGACGACTCCGGCCTCGCGCAGGACCTCGAGCTGCTCGGGCGTCCGCGCGACGGCCTCCTCCCCGTGCCGCACGAGCCCGAGGAGCATGTCGGAGAGCGGCTCCGCGTCCGAGGACCGCCGCTCGGCCTCTTCGGCGAGCTCGCGGCTGACGGAGAGCATCGTCCCCTCGACCGGCCGTCGCACGGCCCGGTACGCGGCGTCGGAGGCTCCGCGCAAGGCGCGGGCGGTCAGCGCGGCGTCGATCGCTCCGGTCGACTCGGCGAACACGTCGGCGACGCCTCGCACCATCTGGGAGAGGATCACGCCCGAGTTGCCGCGCGCGCCCATCAGCGCCGCGCGTGCGGCCGCGCGGGCGAGCCCCGGCCGGTCCGTCGGCTCGGCCGAGGCGAGAGCGTGTGCGACCGCGCGCACGGTCAGGGTGAGATTGGTCCCGGTGTCGCCGTCGGGGACGGGATAGACGTTGAGATCGTCGACGCGGCCGCGGCTCTCCTCGAGCGATGCGAGCGCCGCGCGGGCCAACCCGCGAACGAGCTCGAGGTCGGCCTCGGCGCTCACTTCCCGGTTCGCACGGCGTCGACGTGCACCTCGACCGCGCGCACGCCGAGCCCCGTCAGACGCTCCACCTCGTAGGCGACACGGTTGCTGACGCTCGCGGCGACCTCGGCGAGGTTGAGGCCGTACTCGACGACGACATGGAGATCGATCGTCACCTTGCCGTCGTCGCGGCCGATCTCGATGCCGCGCGGGCGGCCACGCGCCCGAGCGAGCTGCCGGCGCAGCGAGCCCTTCATGCCGACGACGCCGTAGCACTCGAGCGCGGTCTCGGCGACGATCTGCGCGATCGCCTCACTCGAGATCGTGATCCGGCCGAGCCGCGAGGAAAGCGCGTGTCCCGCCTCCATCGTCCGGTTCGACGCCGTCAGGGCGGCGGCGGTTGCGGGCTAGAGGGCTTTTTGGACCTTGCCGGCCTTGAGGCAGCGCGTGCAGACGTACGCCCGCGTCGCCTTCCCGGCGATCAGCACGCGGACGCGCTGGAGGTTCGGGTCGAAGCGCCGCTTCGTCGCGACCATCGAGTGACTCCGGTGATTACCGAAGCCGGGCTTCTTCCCGCAAACTGCGCAGACCTTCGACATACGGCCGCCCAGGATAGCCGACGCTATCCCCGCGCTTGCTTGCGGACCTGTGCGAAGAGATCGGCCATCTCGAGCGCCGCGCGCACGGCCTCGGCTCCCTTGTCGACGCGGACCTGTGCCTGCTCGGCCGTGTCGACCGTGAGGACGCCGAACGCCACCGGCACGCCCGTCTCGAGGCCGGCGAGCTGCAAGCCCGACGCCGCCTCGCCGGCGACGTAGTCGAAGTGGGCAGTCTCGCCGCGGATGACGCAGCCGAGCGCGATGACGCAGGAGTAGCGGCGCGTCTTCGCGAGCGCCATGGCGCCGATGGGCAGCTCGAACGCGCCGGGGACAGGCATCACCGTGATCCGCGCCTCGCCCACGCCGGCCTCCGCAAGCGCACCGAGAGCCGAGTCGAGGAGCTGGTTCGAGATCTCGCCGTTGAAGCGCGACACGACGATCCCGACCGTTCGCTGCGCGCCGGAGGCAGACCCCTCGAGGACGGCGACCCCGTCCGGGATGTCGAGCTCGCCGGGCACGTGGCCCGTTGCCGTCTCCCGCTCCTCCTCCTCCGCCTCATCCTCGGCCGTGTCGTCCCCCGCGGCGGGCTCGGCCTCAGCGGCCGGCTCGGCCTCGGCGGCCGGCTCCGGCTCGACCTCGTCTTCGATCTCCGCGCCGTCCGACGTCTCCTCTTCCGCGCGCGGCTGCGCCGGCCAGCCCACCGGCTCGGCGGCCGGAGACGCGGTGAGCGCCGCCGCCTCGGGCTCGCTCGCCTCGTCGTTCCCCGCGGCCGGGGCCTCGCCCGGCCAGAACCCTCCTGAACTCATTCGCCCTCCGACTCGAACTTCAGATCCTGGTGGTGCAGCTTGTGCCCGAGCTTATCCCGCTTGGCGGCCAGATACCTAGCGTTCTCGGGATGAGGCGGCATCTCGATCGGCACCTGCTCGGTCACCCTCAAGCCGTACGCCTCGACGCCGGAGACCTTCTTCGGGTTGTTCGTGAGCAGGCGCATCGTGGTGATCCCGAGCTCGGCGAGGATCTGGTTGCCGATCCCCCACTCGCGCTCGTCGGCGGCGAAGCCGAGCGCCAGGTTGGCGTCGACCGTGTCGAGGCCCCGCTCCTGCAGCTCGTACGCCCTGAGCTTGTTGAGCAGGCCGATCCCACGCCCTTCCTGGGCCATGTAGAGGAGGACGCCGCGCTCCTCGCCGGCGATCGCGGCGAGCGCCGCCTCGAGCTGCTCGCCGCAGTCGCAACGCAGCGAGTGGAAGACGTCGCCCGTGAGGCACTCGGAGTGGACGCGGACGAGCACGTTCTCGCCGACCTCGCCCATCACGAGCGCGACGTGCTCGCGGCCGTTGAGGGTCTCGCGGAACGCGATCGCTGTGAAAAGCCCGAACTCGGTCGGCAACTGCACCGAGACGACGCGCTCGACGAGCTTCTCGGTCCGCCGCCGGTACTCGATCAGATCGGAGACGGTGATCATCCGCAACCCGTGGCGCTCGCAGTACGGGACGAGGTCCGGCACGCGGGCCATCGTCCCGTCCTCGTTCATGATCTCGCAGACGACCCCCGCCGGGGCGAGACCGGCGAGACGGGCGAGGTCGACGGCCGCCTCGGTCTGGCCGGCGCGGACGAGGACGCCGCCGTCCCGCGCCCGGAGTGGGAAGACATGGCCGGGCTGGACGAGATCGTGCGGGGTCGAGGCCGGGTCGATCGCGACCTGGATCGTGTGCGCGCGGTCGGCGGCCGAGATGCCCGTCGTCACTCCCTCGCGGGCTTCCACCGAGACCGTGAACGCCGTGCCGAGGCGCGCCTCGTTCCGCTGCGTCATCTGCGGCAGGCCGAGCTGCTCGCAGCGCTCACCGGTCAGGCAGAGGCAGACGAGCCCGCGCGCGTGCGTCGCCATGAAGTTGACCGCCTCGGGCGTGGCGAACTGCGCCGCGACGACGAGGTCACCCTCGTTCTCGCGCTCGGGATCGTCGACGACGACGACCATCTTCCCGTTCCGGATGTCCTCGACGGCCTCCTCGACGGAGGCGAACGGAGTCACGGCCGAGCTCACGGGAGCCTCGCCGCCAACAGGCGCTCGACGACCTTGCCGAGCACGTCGGCCTCGAGGTTCACCTCGTCACCGGCCTCGAGCCCGCCGAGTGTCGTGGCCTCGAGCGTGTGCGGGATCAACGCCACCTCGAAGCCGTTCTCGTCGAGCGCGGCGAGCGTCAGCGAGACGCCGTCGACCGCGACCGAGCCCTTCTCGATGCAGTAGCCGAGAACCGACGCGGGCGCGTCCACCCAGACGCGGCGCCCGCCCCCTTCCCGCACGACGGAGCGGACTCGCCCCACCGCGTCGACATGGCCCTGCACGACGTGACCGCCGAGCTGGTCGCCGACGCGCAGCGAAGGCTCGAGGTTGACGGAACCGCCCTGCTCGAGCGCGCCGAGAACCGTCCGGGAGAGCGTCTCGGGGACGACGTCGAACGCCAGCCGTCCCTCGGCGGCGTCCACGACCGTGAGGCACGCGCCGGCCACGCTCACCGAGTCGCCGACGGCTGCGCCTCCCGCCGTCGCCGGCCCCTCGACCACGAGCCGGGAGCCGTCGAAGGCGACGACGGTCCCGACCTCGCGGACGATCCCCGTGAACATGCGGCAAAGGTTACGGCTCGCGCAGGTACGCCTCGAGCAGCACGTCCTCGCCGGACGGCTCCGCCCGCACATGGAGCAGGTCGAGCGGCGCCGGCAGCTCGCCGAACGCGTGCGGCCCGGCGCCGGCGACGACGGGTGCGACGAAGAGGAGCAGCTTGTCCACGAGACCGGCAGCGAGGAACGCGGTCGCAAGAGTCGGCCCTCCCTCGAGCAGGAGCGACTGGACGCCGTCCGCGGCGAGCCCGCGAAGCTCCTCCTCGAGCGGCCCGCTCCGAAGCTCCAGCTCCGATCCTGCCGGCAGCGGCCCGCGCCCGAAGACGAGCCGGCGCGGCTGCTTCGAGGCCTGGACGCCGCGAGCGTCGAGCCGCGGAGCATCGGCGCGCACCGTCCCCATCCCGACCGCGACCGCATCCGAGGCCGCGCGCAACTCGTGCACCCGCCGCCGCGACTCCTCGCCCGACACCCAGCGGCGTCCCGGCACGGTGACGCGACCGTCGAGCGTCACCGCGGCCTTGTACGTGACGAACGGACGGCCGAGCGACTTCCAGACGCGCCACGCCTCGTTCTGCCGGCGCGCCGCGAGGTCGTCGAGAAGCTCGACGTCGACCCCTGCGGCCCGCAGGAGCTCGAGCCCCCGTCCGTCGACTACCGGGTTCGGATCGCGGGCGCCGACGACGACGCGAGCGACTCCGGCTGCGACGACCGCGTCGGCGCACGGAGGCGTGCGCCCGTGATGCGAGCACGGCTCGAGCGTCACGTAGAGCGTCGCGCCGCGCGCGGCGTCGCCGGCCTGCTCGAGCGCGACGGCCTCGGCGTGACGGACGCCGTCGAACTCGTACCACCCCTCCCCCACGACCTCGCCGCCGCGCACGACGACGGCGCCGACAAGGGGATGGTCGCGCGTCTTGCCGCGTCCCTGCTCCGCGAGCTCGAGCGCCCGCCGGAAGTGGCTCACTCCAGTTCCTGGACGAGGCCGCGATACGCGCCCGCCAGGTCGTCGCAGTCGAAGATCGCGGAGCCGGCGACCAGGAGCGTTGCGCCGGCGGCATGCGCCGGGCCGATGGTGTCCCGGTCGATGCCGCCGTCGACCTGGACGCGAACGCCCTCCGGCAGGGACTCGCGCAGCCGCCGGATCCGGTCGACCGCCTCCGGCATGAACTCCTGGCCGCTGTAGCCGGGGTGAATGCTCATGCAGAGCACGAGGTCCGCGTCGCCGGCGACGGCGGCGACGTCCTCCGGCTCGCTCTCGGGGTTGAACGCGACGCCGGCCCGGAGGCCGTGCTCGCGGGCGGCGGCGATCGTCGCCGGCACGTCGTCCACGACCTCGTAGTGGAAGGTCGCGCTGTCTCCTCCGGCCTCGGCGATCTGCGGGAAGTGGCGTAGCGGGTTGTCGACCATCAGGTGGCAGTCGAGCTCGGCGCCGGCCTCGTGCACGAGCGGCGCGATCGACCGGAGGACGACGGGACCGATCGTGACCGGCTCGACGAAGTGCCCGTCGCCGACATCGAAATGGAAGATGCGGCAGCCGGCGCCGAGGAGGACTTCGATCTGCTCCCCCAGGCACGTGAAGTCGGCCGCGTAGAGCGACGGCTCGACCTCGATCCCGCGGGCCCACTCCTGCCGGCTCATCCCGGCGATCGTAGGCGGGCGACGAAGAAGCCGCTCGTGTGATGGACGTGCGGCAGGGTGAGCAGGAACTCGGGTCGCGTCGGATGCGCGAAGGCAGGCCACTCCTCCGCGAGCGGCTCGGCGCGCAGGCCGCTCGCGTCGACGATCGCCTCGCACTCGTCCGGGTCGACCGTGCAAACGGAGTAGACGATCGTGCCACCGGGCCGGACCCGCTCGGCCGCGGCGCGGAGCAGCGCCAGCTGGAGCTCCGGCAGCGGCTTCGCGCGCCAACGGAGGTCGGGGCGTTGCGCGAGCACCCCGAGACCCGAGCAGGGCGCGTCGACGAGCGCGCGGTCGAAGCCCGCGAGGTCCGGAGGGAGCGCGGTGCCGTCCGCCTCGACGACGCTGACGTCTGCGCGGCCCATGGCGGCGAGGTTCTCGCGCAACTCCCGCGCGCGGGCCGGATCGATCTCCACCGCGGTCACCTCGCCGCGCAGCTGCCCCGTCTTCCCGCCCGGCGCGGCGCAGAGGTCGAGCACGCGCTCGCCGTCCTCGGAGCCGACGCAGAGACCGGCGAGCTGGGAGCCGCGGCTCTGCGGCCAGATCCCCCCGGCCTCGACCAGCCCTTCGGGCACGCGCTCGACACGGTACGCGCCGGGGACGTCCGTCTCCTCGGCGCCGAGCGGCGGCTCGCCGCGCACGAGCCGGACGACGGTCTCGAGCGGCTCGTTCATCGCGCGCATCAGCGCGAGCGCGCCGTCCTCCCCGAGCGCACGCACGAAGACCTTGTGGATCCAGTCCGGGTACGACTCCTTCAGCGGGCCGTCGGGCAGTGACTCGAGGAGCGGCCCGATCCCGTCGGAGAGCCTTCGCATCACGGCGTTCGTGAACGCGACGGCCCGCTCGAGCCGGGCGCCGCGGACGAGCTCGACCGACTCGTTCACCGCCGCATGCCGGGCGGTGTCCGTGTACCCAAGCTGGTACGCACCGAGCCGGAGCGCCGCCTTCACCGGCGGATCGAGCTTCCGCACCGGCCGCCGCCCGAGCGTCTCGATCGCGTGGTCGAGCGTCCTCACCCGCTGCACGGAGCCGTAGGCGAGGCGTTGCGCGAACGCGCGCTCCCGCTCGTCGAGCCCCTCGGCGGCGCTGCGGAAGGCGCGGTCGGCGTACGCGTCCTGCTCGAAGACGCGCAGCAGCACCTCGTACGCCGCGCGACGCGCGGGACTAACGCCTGCCACGGAGATACGCGTCGTACGCCATGCGGCGCCCGCCGGCGGGCTGCACCTCGAGCGGCTCGAACTCTCCATCCTCCCCGACCCGTGCGCGCCAGACGATCAGCTCGCCGAGCCGCGCGCCGATGTGCGGCGAGAGCGCCCGCACGCGGTTCACGAGCTCCTGCGGCGGGGCGTCCGGATCGAGCACGCGATCGTCCGGTCCGATCTTCGCCGCGTACGTTGCGCCTTCCTCGGGCTGCGGCTCGAAGTGCGGCTCGTCCTGCGCGAGAACGATGTGGAGGAGCTCGGCCGCGATCTCGGCTGCACGCGCGTAGACGACTCCAGCGTCGTCCCCGGCCCCGATCGGGAACGAACGCTCCGCCGCGACCGGCCCGGCGTCGAGCGCCTCGACCGTGCGGTGGATGGTGACGCCGGTCTCCTCGTCGCCCGCCATGATCGCGCGCTCGATAGGAGCGGCGCCGCGCCAGCGCGGCAGCAGCGACGGATGGACGTTGAGCCAGAGCGCCCGGTCGAGGAGCGAGCTCGGGATGAGGAGGCCGTAGGCGCAGACGACGACCACGTGGGCGGCGATCCCGACGGACTCGTCGAGCTTCGCCGGCTGCTCGACCGGAATCCCGAGCCGTTCGGCGACCTCCTTCGCGGGCGGCGCACCCACCTTCCGGCCGCGGCCGCGCGGCTTGTCCGGCCGGGTGAACAGCTGCACGACCTCGTGCTCCGCCGCCAGCCGCTCGAGCACGTCGGCGCCGAACGGCGCGGTCGCGGCGACCGCAAGCCGGCGGGCCACGGCTACCCGATGACGAGGCGAGGACGCAAGCTCGCGAGCGCCTCGCGCCGCGCCTCGGCCGTCGTCCGGTCGAGGATCAGGACGCCGTCGAGATGGTCGGCCTCGTGCTGGGCGACGCGGGAGTACGGCTCCTCGAGCTCGTACCGCACGTCCGCGCCGTGCTCGTCCTGCCCCACGATCGCGATCGTCGTGGACCGCTCGACCGGGAGCAGCACGCCCTGGATCGAGAGGCAGCCCTCGTCCTCGACCGCCGTCTCCTCGCTGCGCTCCACGATCTCCGGGTTCGCGATCGCCACGGTCTCGTTGGCGGACGCCTGGAAGACGAAGAACCGCTGCAGGACCCCGACCTGGGTCGCGGCGAGCCCCACCCCACTCGCGTCGACCATGAGCTGCTTCATCCGGTCGACGAGACGCCGCAGGTCGTCGTCGAACTGCTCCACCGGCCGGGCGGGCATCTTCAGCGCCGCGTCCGGGTACTGGCGGATCTGCGCGAGGGCGAGGCGTCGTCGCGCCTGCTGCTCCGCATCGAGCTCCTCGTCCTTGACCTGTCCCTCGATCTCCGCCATAGAGGCGGACTGTACCCTCGGAGCGGTGGATCCCAAGACGCTGAACGAGATCATGAGCCAGGGTGCGACTCGGCCCGAGACGCCTCAGGAGCGGCGCGACCGCGAGGCGCTCCAGGCCGATCTCGAGTCGAGCCCGGTGCGTGGGAAGCCGCTGCCGCCGCGGCTCCGCAACTTCCGCCCCGATCCCGAGTCGGGCATACGGGCGCTCGGCGGGCCGGCGGCCTGGATGCGCAGGCTGCGCGCGATCGAGGACGCCCTCGAGCAGCACGAGCGGCAGCTCGGCGAGGCGTGGCGCACGCTCGCCGCGGAGACCGAGGATCCGGCGGAGTTCGCGACTGCCTGGCGAGAGCTCGCAGGCACCTGGAGCTTCGCCTCGGTGAACGATCTGATCGAGGGGCACAACCGCAACTTCCCCGCCGAGGCGCGGCTGGCGATGGATCCGCGCACGCGCGATTTCGTCCGCGTCAACGGGCGGTCGTACCTGCGCGAGCCGCTCGGGGCGGAGTGGATCCTCGTCCGTTTCCCGGCGGACCGAGACGCAGCACTGCGGTGATCCGGCCGGCCCGGCCGGAGGACGCCGAGCACCTGGCGGCGCTCTATCTCGCGAACCGTGAGTTCCTCGCGCCGTTCGAGCCGGTCCGGCCGCCCGTGTTCTTCACGGCACAAGGCCAACGCGCGCGGCTCCAGCGGCAACTCGACGGCGGCACGCATCCGTTCGTGGTCCTGGACAACGGCTCGATCGCCGGTGCGATCAACCTCTTCGGGATCGTCCCCGAGGGCCCGCAGAGCGGTGTCATCGGCTACTGGATCGACCAGGAGCGAAACGGACGCGGCCTGGCGACGGGCGCGGTCGGCGAGATCCTCGCGTATGCCTTCGGCAAGCTCGGGCTACACCGCGTCGAGGCCGCGACGCTCGTCGACAACGTCCCGTCGCAGCGGGTGCTCCGGAAGAACGGCTTCGAGCGGATCGGGCTGGCCCGGAGCTACCTCCGCATCAACGGCGCGTGGCGCGACTTCATTCTCTTCCAGCGGCTGGCCGACGACTAGCGCCGGTTCTCGGCGTGCTGTGAGGCGCCTTCGACCTCGGGGATCCATGGCTCTCGGCGCTCGATCCAGAGCTCGGCCTCGGGCCGCAAGCCGAACGGCGCCTCGTCGAGCGAGCCGAGCTGGATCTCCACGCCCTCTTCGGCGAGGAGGAAGAGGCGCGAGCCGCAATGCGGGCAGAAGCTGTCCTCGTCGTAGGTGGCGTACGCGCCAGTCGACTCGAACTCGTCGCGCCGCCATTGCCCGTAGATCGTGTAGGCACTGCCCGACCGCTTCCGGCAGTCGGCGCAATGGCAGCGTCCGACGTGGAAGGGCTCGCCGCGAACCGCGTAGCGAACGGCGCCGCACAGGCAGCCGCCGCTGCGAACTCTGTCTTCCATCGCCGTCGACACTAGAGGCTCTGCGGGTCGACGTCGACGACCGCGGCGAGGCCGGCCCGGCGCATTGCCGGTGCCGCCGCCGCGAGAAGACCCGCGGCACGAGACGCGAGAGCACGTGGTTTGTCCGTCTTCCCGACCAGCTGCACGCGGT
>DATEHY010000060.1:0-13802 GCA_035279325.1 Gaiellaceae bacterium | reverse complement strand
GGTCGACGTCCTGCAGCCGCGTCAGGAGCGGGTAGCCCTCCGTCTCCGCGAAGCGCGCCCGCTCGAGCGAGACCGGATCCCAGCCGTGGCTGCGGCCCGTCAGCTCGGCGCGCGCGTCGGCGGAGAAGATCTCCTTCCAGCCGTGGTGCCGCTCGAGCGGCGGCAGGTGGGCGGCTCGCACGAACCGCTTCGCCTTGTAGTCGAGGCTCGCCTTGCGCGTCGAGGCCGGCAGCGCCTCGACGAGTGGACGAGCGATCCGCGCCAGCGGCGCCACCCGGTCCGCGAAGAGATCGGCCGCGTACGTGTAGTAGCCGCCGAACAGCTCGTCGCCGCCTTCCCCCGAGAGCGCGACCTTGACGTGCTCGGCCGCGAGCTGCGAGACGAGGTAGGTCGGAAGCGCGGACGAGTCGGCGAACGGCTCGTCGAACGCGTCCGCGAGCGCCCGCAGGAGCAGCTCCGGGTCGGGCCGGACGAGCAGCTCGTGGTGCTCCGTCCCGTACCACTCCGCGACCCGGCGTGCGTCGTCGCGCTCGTCGAAGCTCCGCTCGGCGAACCCGATCGTGAACGTGTGCACCGGTTCCGGCGTCTCCTGCGCGGCGAGCGCCGCGAGCGCGGCCGAGTCGACGCCGCCCGAGAGCAGAACGCCGACCGGCACGTCGGAGAGGAGATGTGCCCGCACCGAGTCGCGCAGCCGCGCGCGCACCTCCTCCACGAGCTCCGCCTCGTCGCCCGTCCGCAGCTCGGCCGCGGCCGCCGGGCCAGGGCGCGCATAGCGATCGAGCGAGACGGCGCCGTCCTCCCAGACGAGCACGTGTCCCGCGGGGAGCTTGCGGACGTCGCGGAAGATCGAATACGGCGCGGGGATCGAGTTGAAGGCGAGGAACGCCTCGAGCGCATCGAGATCGATCTCGCCGCGCGGCAGCGCCCGCAGCTCCGACGCGAAGCGCAGCTCGCCGCCGACGTGGCGGTAGTAGAGCGGCTTGATCCCGTACGGGTCGCGTGCGAGCACGAGCCGGCGCCGCCGCGCGTCCCAGATCGCGACCGCGAACATCCCGCGCAGGCGCTCCGCGAAGCCGGGGCCGTGGTCCTCGTACAGGTGCACGAGCGCCTCGGTGTCGCAGCGCGTCCGGAGCTCGTGCCCCGAGCGCAGGAGCTCGCGCCGGAGCTCGGGATAGTTGTAGATCTCGCCGTTCTGGACGACGACGCAGCTTCCGTCCTCGTTGCCGATCGGCTGGTTGCCGTGCGCGAGGTCGATGATCGAGAGGCGCCGCGCCGCGAGCGCGATGCCGTGGTCGACGTGCTCGCCGGCGCTGTCGGGGCCGCGGTGCACGAGCAGATCGCTCATCGCACGCAGCGACTCGACGTCCGCACCTCCGTGCGTCGTCGCGATCCCGCAGATCCCGCACACGGCTCTACCTTAGGCGCGGCGGCCCAGCAATCCTCCGACCGACTGTCGGAACACGCGCCAGGCGGTGGCGATCACCGTCCGCAGGTAGAGGCGTACGGACCGGTCGGCGATCCACTCGAGATCGTGGGCGAGCTTCTCGCCCATCGAGGTCTCGTAGCCGCGTCGCACCTGGGCGAAGCCGGTCAGGCCAGGCCGCACGACGAGCCGCTGCCAGTACGAGGGCAGCTCGTGAGCGAGCTCCTCGAAGAAGACGGGACGGATCGGCCGGGGGCCGACGAGGCTCATGTCGCCGCGAAGCACGTTGACGAACTGCGGGATCTCGTCGAGCTGGGTCGCTTTCAACCAGCGGCCTACCGGCGTGAACTCGGCCTGCGTGCGCTCCACGAGCTCCTCTCCGAGGTACGCGCCGAGCCGCCGCTCGGCGCCGCGCCGCAGCGTGCGAAACTTGTACATCGTGAAGACGCGCGCGCCCCGACCGACGCGCTCGCCGCGATAGAGGACCGGCGTCCCGCTCGTGACGAGCACGAGCGCCGCGATCAGGAGCGAGACCGGCAGCGAGAGCAGCAGGAACAGGGACGAGAGGAGGACGTCGAGAGCGCGCAGGACGACGTCGCGCGGGCGCGCGGGCGTCTCGAGCGCGAGCTGGCGGTAGCCGCGGACGAGCGTGTCCTCGATCCGCGTCGGTTCAGGCACGCGCCGATCGTAAACGGCGCGCGGTCTCGGGCCGGGGAGCTCAGCTATAAGGTGGCCTTATGGACACGAAGCAGCTCGCCGCATTCTGCGCGGTGGTCGAGCGGCGCAGCTTCTCGCAGGCCGCCGACCAGCTCGGCGTGACTCAGCCGGCGGTGAGCCTGCAGATCCGCTCGCTCGAGCAGCGCGTCGGCCAGCGGCTCCTCGATCGGTCCGGACGCCGGGTGGAGCCGACCGAGGCCGGCCTCCGTCTCTACCGGGGAGCACAGCGCCTGCTCGGGCTCGAACAGCAGCTGCTCGCGGAGCTCGGCCAGGAGGCCGAGGGCGAGCTCGAAGGCCGGCTCGAGATCGGCGCGTCCACCGGGCCCGGCGGAAGTGTCCTGCCCGGCTTGCTGGGCGAGTTCCAGCGGCTCCATCCGGAGGTGCACGTCGCGCTGACCGTCTCCGACACGCACACGGTCGTGGAGCAGGTCGGGCGCCGCGAGCTCGAGCTCGGAGTCGTGGGCGCATCCGGCCGCCAGCGTGGCGTCACCTTCGAGCCCTTCTACCGGGACGAGGTCGTGCTGGCGGTCCCTGCGGGGCACAAGCGGGCGGGAAAGAGCATGACGCTCGACGAGCTGAAGGCCGAGCCGCTCGTCCTGATGCAGGACGGCGCGGGCATCCGGCAGATGATCGACGACGAGCTGCGCGAGCTCGGCGTGCGCCTGCGCGACCTGAACGTGGGGCTGGAGCTCGGGCTCCAGGAGTCGGCGCGCGCAGCGGTGCTCGGCGGCTTCGGCGCGACGTTCATCTCCCGGATCGCGATCGAGGGAGACCTGGCCGCCGGGGCGCTGGCGGTCGCGCGCGTCGAGGGGCTCGAGCCGGCCAGGGACGTCCAGCTCGCTCGCGCGACCGGCCGAGCCGAGACGCGCGTCGCGCAGGAGTTCGTCAGCTTCGCGCGCGGGCGGCTGCAGTGATCGTCCGCTGGGGTCTGCGCTCTCTCGCGGAAGCCTGCGAAGCCGTCGGCGTCTCGTCTCCGCTCCTCGTCGCGAGCCCGCGCTGGGACTCCTTGCAGCTGCAGGTGGAGCCGGTCGCGCGGTGGCGGGAGGTTCCCTCGGATCGGGTCGGCGAAGCCGTCGCCGCGGCGCGTGACGCGGACGGCGTGCTCGCCGTCGGCGGCGGCAGCGCGATCGACCTCGGCAAGGCGATCTCGTCTGCCGGCCTACCGCTCGTCTCGGTGCCGACGACGTACTCGGGCGCCGAGTGGACGACCTACTTCGGCGTGCGCGATCCCGAGCGGCGGATGCGCGGCGGCGGCGGCGGCGCGCATCCCGCTGCGACGGTCTACGAAGCGGAGCTGACGCTCGAGCTGCCGGCGGAGACCACGGTCGGCACCTCGCTGAACGCGCTCGCGCACTGCGCCGAGGCGCTCTACGTGCGGGGACACAATCCCGCCGCCGACGAGGAGGCCCTGGCCGGCACCCGTCTCATCTCGGAGTGGCTGCCGCGCGTGATCGGTGCTCCGCGCGACCTCGAGGCGCGGACGGAGCTGCTGCGGGGTGCGTGTCACGGCGGCGCGGCGCTCGCGGGGTCGATGCTCGCTCTCGCACATGCGATGGCCCAGGCGATCGGCGGGCGCTACGGGCTTCCCCATGGGACGCTGAACGGGATCTGCCTGCCGCCGGTCCTGCGCTTCAACGCTCCCTATGCTCCGGACGCCCTGGCGCGTTTCGGGGAGGCGGTCGGCGCTGACGGCGACCCTGCGGGCCGCGTCGAGGCGCTCGCCGCGCTCGCCGGCCCGACTCGGCTGCGAGAGCTCGGGGTGCCGGAAGCCGATCTCCCCGCCCTCGCGGCCGCGACGGCCGAGCGAGGCGGGAACCTCGCCAACCCCAAGCCCGCGAGCCCGGCAGAGATCGAGCGGCTGCTGCGCGAGGTCTACTAGGTCGCGGCCGATAAGCGATCGCTATTCCATCGATTAGGTACGATTGCGGGGTGCCCGGCTTCCAAGACGGATTCCTCGGAGTGCCCGAGCGGCCCGGCAAGCCGCGCAGCTCCGGGCTCACGCACGTGATCGACAAGGGTCTCAACCTGCGTGAGATCGAAGGGCTCTTCGACACCGCCGGCGCATTCGTCGACATCGTCAAGCTCGGCTGGGGCACCGGCTACGTCACGAACAACCTCGAGAAGAAGATCGCGCTGTACCGGCATTTCGAGACGCCGGTCGTCTGCGGCGGCACCTTCTTCGAGGCGGTGTACGCGCGGGACAAGGTCGACGAGTTCAAGACCTGGCTGAGCGAGTACCGCTTCTCGCACGTCGAGATCTCCGACGGCACGATCGAGATCCCGCGCGACGGGAAGCTCGAGCTCATCGCCGACTTCGCGCGCGACTTCACCGTTCTCTCCGAGGTGGGCTCCAAGGACGCCGAGGTGAACATCGCGCCGTACCTCTGGGTGCAGTGGATGCAGGAGGAGCTCGACGCCGGGGCGTGGCGGGTCATCGCCGAGGGTCGTGAGGGCGGCACCGCCGGCATCTATCGCCCGAGCGGCGAGCTGCGCACCGGTCTCGTCGACGAGATCGAGCACTCCGTCCCGTTCGAGTCGCTGATCTGGGAGGCGCCGACCAAGGAGAGCCAGGCCTGGTTCGTCAAGCACTTCGGGACGAACGTCAACCTCGGCAACATCCCGCCCGACGAGGTGATCGCGCTCGAGACGCTGCGCCTCGGCCTGCGCGGCGACACGCTGAAGGAGGTGCTTCTCGGTGGCGAGCCTGCAGCTGCCGGCTGACGTCGAGTCCTGGCCCGCGCGGCGAGTCGTCGAGTACGTGCTCGGCGAGTTCCCGGGCCGCGTCGCGCTCGCCTGCTCCTTCCAGAAGGAGGAGACAGTCCTGCTCGACATGCTCTTCGAGGCCGAGCCCAAGGCGGAGGCGTTCGCGATCGACACGCACCATCTGTTCCCGGAGACCTACGAGCTCTGGCGCGAGGTCGAGCGCCGTTACGACACGAAGATCCTCGCGTTCGCGCCCGACCATCCGGTCGAGGACGGGCTCTGGGAGAAGAATCCCGACCTCTACCTCTCGATCGCGAAGATCGAGCCGCTCAATCGCGCGCTGCTCGATCTCGACTGCTGGATCACGGGGATCCGGCGCGATCAGTCGCCGACGCGGGCCGACGCACCGAAGCTCGGCTGGGACGAGCAGCACGAGCTCTGGAAGGCCAATCCGCTCGCGGACTGGTCGGACGACGACTGCTGGACGTACATCCGCGAGCGCGGGCTGCCGTACAACGCGCTCCACGACCGGGGCTACGACTCGATCGGCGATACGCACTCCACGCTCCCGGGCAAAGGTCGCGAAGGGCGCTGGGCGGGCACGGAGCGCACCGAATGCGGGTTGCACACATGAGTGGCCCAAGAGCGGGGTTCGTGCTCTGGTTCACGGGCCTCTCGGGCGCGGGCAAGACGACGATCGCGAACAACGTCGAGCCGGAGCTCGAGCGCCGGGGGCTCATCGTCGACCATCTCGACGGCGACATCGTCCGCACGCATCTCTCGAAGGGGCTCGGCTTCTCGAAGGAGGACCGCGACACGAACATCGCGCGCATCGGCTGGGTCGCCTCGCGGCTCGCGCGCGCCGGCGCGGTCGTGGTCGTCTCGGCGATCTCGCCGTACGAGGAGATGCGCCGCCACGCGCGCTCCCTCGTCGAGCAGCACGCGCCGTTCGTCGAGATCTACGTCGCGACACCGCTCGAGGAGTGCGCGCGGCGTGACCCGAAGGGGCTCTACGCCGCCGCCTTCGCGGGCGAGATCGAGGAGTTCACGGGTGTCTCGGCGCCGTACGAGGAACCGCTGGAGCCCGAGCTGCGGCTGGAGACGAGCGGGCGCACGCCGTCCGAGTCGGCCGGGGCAGTGCTCGACCGGCTCGAGGAGCTCAACCTCGTCCCGGCACGGGCGGAGTCCGAGTTGTGAGCACCTCGCGCGCGGTCCCGACGCTGACGCATCTGGACGAGCTCGAGTCGGAGGCGATCCACATCTTCCGCGAGGTCGCGGCCGAACTCGAGCGACCGGTGCTGCTCTTCTCCGGCGGCAAGGACTCGATCGTCCTGCTCCGCCTCGCCGAGAAGGCGTTCCGGCCCGGCAAGTTCCCGTTCCCGATCATGCACGTCGACACCGGGCACAACTTCCCGGAGGCGATCGAGTACCGCGACCGGCGCATCGCCGAGCTCGGCGAGCGGCTCGTCGTGGCCTCGGTGCAGGAGTCGATCGACAAGGGTCGCGTCGTCGAGGAGACCGGGCCGCGCGCGTCGCGCAACCGGCTCCAGACAACGACCCTGCTCGACGCGATCGAGGAGCACCAGTTCGATGCCGCGATCGGCGGCGCGCGCCGCGACGAGGAGCGAAGCCGGGCGAAGGAGCGGATCTTCTCCTTCCGCGACGACTTCGGCCAGTGGAACCCGCGGGCACAGCGGCCCGAGCTGTGGGACATCTACAACACGCGCGTTCGCAAGGGCGAGCACGTCCGGGTCTTCCCGATCTCGAACTGGACCGAGCTCGACGTCTGGCAGTACGTCGCGCGCGAGCGGCTCGAGCTGCCGCCGATCTACTTCGCCCACGAGCGCGAAGTCTTCCGGCGCGACGGGATGCTCTACGCCGTCTCGCCGTACGTCCAGCGCATGGAGGGCGAGGATCCGTTCACGACGTCGGTGCGCTTCCGCACGGTCGGCGACATGACGTGCACGGGCGGCGTCGAGTCGCGCGCGGCGACGATCGACGAGGTCGTGGAGGAGATCGCGGCGACCCGCGTCACCGAGCGGGGCGAGACACGCGCCGACGACCGCTTCAGCGAGGCCGCGATGGAGGATCGGAAGCGCGTTGGCTACTTCTGAAGCGGCCCAGAGCACCGAGCTCCTCCGGCTCGTCACGTGCGGCTCCGTCGACGACGGCAAGTCGACCCTGATCGGCCGGCTGCTCTACGACACGAAGCAGATCTTCGTCGACCAGCTCGAGCACATCGAGGACGTCTCGCGGCGGCGCGGCAACGAGTACGTCGACCTCGCGCTCCTCACCGACGGCCTGCGCGCCGAGCGCGAGCAGGGGATCACGATCGACGTCGCCTACCGCTCCTTCGTCACGCCGAACCGGCGCTTCCAGCTAGCCGACGCGCCCGGCCACGTCCAGTACACGCGCAACATGGTCACGGGCGCGTCGACGGCCGAGCTCGGGATCGTGCTCGTCGACGCCCGCCAGGGTGTCGTGGAGCAGACCCGCCGCCACGCCTACATCCTCTCGATCCTTCGCGTGCCGCACGCGGTCGTCGCCGTGAACAAGATGGATCTCGTCGACTGGTCGCAGGAGCGCTTCGACGAGATCGCCGCGGAGCTCGGCCGGCTCGGCTTGCCGGATCTCTGCGTGATCCCGATCTCGGCGCTCGAGGGGGACAACGTCGTCGACCGCTCCGAGCACATGCCCTGGTACGACGGCCCGGTCCTGCTCGAACACCTCGAGACGGTCGAGATCGCCTCCGACCGCGACCTCGAGAGCCGGCGCTTCCCCGTCCAGTGGGTGATCAGGCCGCAGTCGGGCGAGCACCACGACTACCGCGGTTACGCCGGGGAGATCGCCGGCGGCGTGTGGAGCGCGGGCGACGAGGTGGTCGTCCTCCCGGCCGGCGCGAAGACGCGCGTCGAGGCCGTCGAGACGCTCGACGGGCCGCTCGAGACGGCGATCCCGCCGATGGCCGTGACGATCCGGCTCACCGACGACGTCGACGTCTCGCGCGGCGACATGCTCGCCGACCCCGCCGACCCGCCGACGGTCGCGCGGGAGCTCGAGGCGCGCGTCTGCTGGATGAGCGAGCGTCCGCTCGAGCCGCGCGCGCGGTTCGCGGTGAAGCAGACGTCCCGCTCGGTGCGCGCGCTCGCCGACGAGCTCGTCTCGCGCGTCGACGTCCACACCCTCGACGACGACGCCTCTCCCGAGCGGCTCGAGCTGAACGACATCGGCGTCGTCCGGCTCCGCCTCTCCGAGCCGCTGCTCGTCGATCCCTACGAGGAGAACCGGCTGACGGGTGCGTTCGTGCTGATCGACGAGGCAACGAACGAGACCGTCGGCGCGGGGATGGTGCTCTCGGCAACGCCATGACCTGGCAGTTCACGCTGACGGGGCTCGGACTCGGTCTCATCGTCGGCCTCACCGGCGTCGGCGGCGGCTCGCTCATGACGCCGATCCTGATCATCGTCTTCGGCTTCAAGCCGACATATGCCGTCGGCACCGACATCTTCCACGGCGCGATCTTCAAGACGTTCGGCGCGATCCGCCACCGCCGGCTCAGGACGGTGCACGGCCACCTCGCGTTCTGGCTGTTCGCCGGCTCGGGCCCGCTCGCGATCGCCGGCGTAGCCGTCTCCTACGTGCTCCGGAACTCGATCTCGAACGCGGAGACGGATCTCGGCTACGCGATCGGCGTGGCGCTGATCGGCGGGGGTAGCGGCTTCCTGGCGAAGTCGTTCGTGAAACGAGGTGTGCAGCCGAGCGACGCGCCGTTCATCATGAGCCGCCGCGACAAGCTGGTAGCGCTGGGTACCGGCGCCGTGTTCGGGTTCATCGTCGGCCTGACCTCGGTCGGGAGCGGGACGTACTTCGGGCTCATGATGGTGCTCGTCTATCCGCTCACGATGCCGCGGATCGTCGGGACGGACATCTTCCACGCCGCGGCGCTGCTGTGGGTCGCCGGCGTCGGCCACCTGATCATCGGCGACGTCGACCTCCACGCGACCGCCTGGCTGCTCCTGGGCTCGGTGCCGGGGATCCTGATCTCGAGCCGCTGGACGCTCACCGTTCCGGATCTGACGATCCGCGGCGGCCTCGGCGGGATCCTCGTCCTCAGCGGTCTCAAGCTCCTGCTCACGAACTGGAGATATGCGAACTGGCTCTTCGGAGGCGGGCTCGTCCTCCTCGCAGTCGTCCTCGTGATCTACACGGCGAACGCGATGCTGAACGGCACGCGCGCCACGCCCGAACGGGCCTAATCACTTCCTTAATCGGAGGCCCGTAGAATCAGCGGGCTTTGCAGCGGGTTCTCACGACGGTCACGCTCCTGGGCCTGCTGGTGGCCACTGCTGCCGCCTTCGTGATCACCGAGCACCTGAAGCTGAAGAAGAGCCCGCTCTACGGGACGTTCGTCTCGAAGTACGTGTCGCCCGTCTGCAAGTGCCCCAACCGGGTGGCGACGGTTCGCATCAGGCTCCGCCACGCGGAGCGGGTGACGGTGACGATCGTGAACTCGACTGGCCAGACGGTCGACACGCTCGTCTCCGACCAGCTCGTGTCCGCCCGCAGCAAGCATCACTGGCCGTGGGACGGCCGCGCCGCGGATGGAACCCGGGCGCCGGACGGCAGCTACTACCCGTGGGTCACCCTCGGGCGTCACACGTTCCGCCTGCCGAACAGGATCCTCCTCGACACGAAGCCGCCGCAGGTGCTCTCCGTGAGCGCCCCCAAGCATGTGCTGCTCGCCGCGCGCGGCCGCACGGCCTCGATCGGCTATTCGTTCAGCGAGAAGGCGCACGCGCTCGTCTATCTCGGCTCGGACCAGATCATCCGCGGCCGCAAGACGCGGCAGGACTCCAAGATCAAATGGGGAGGGACCGCGGATCACCGACCGCTGCCCGCAGGGAGGTACGTCCTCTCGATCGGCGCGCAGGACATCGTCGGCAACTCCACTCCGCCCGCCGACCGCAAGACGGTGACGGTGGTCGTGCGGTACGTCGAGCTGGCGCCGCAGCGGATCGCGGTCCGCGGCGGCCACGGATTCAGGGTGCACGTCACGACCGCGGCGCGGCACTACGCCTGGCGCCTCGGCCACCGCCACGGGGTACGACACGGGAAGGTCCTTCATCTGCGCGCGCCGACGACGCCGGGCACGTACCGCCTCGTCGTGACGGTGAACGGACAGAGCACCACGGCGACCGTGGCGGTGCACGGGAGGTGATCGGCCTCTCCGAGCTCGGAGGGCCGATCGCGTGCATCGGCCTGGCGGTTCTCCTTCTCGCGCGCACGCGAGTCAACCGCATCGCCGGCCTCGGCTACGCGGGCGTCGGCACGGTCCTGCTCGCGGCCTCGCTCGCGCCGGCGAATGCGGGAGAGCTCGCCGCGGCGGCCGGAGGAATCGTCGTGCTCTGCCCGCTGCTCGCCTGGCTCTTCAAGCGGGAGCCGTGGCTGATCGCGTTCGGCACGCTCGCGTTCATCCCGTTCCGCGTGGGCTTTCTCGGCCACTCGCTCCTCGTGCCGCTCTACGCGATCGCGCTCGGCGCCGCCGGTCTGCTCCTCTGGCAGCTCGTCGAGGGTGACGACCGGACCCGCGAGCTCGGGATCGCCTCGTGGCCGCTCGCGCTCTACCTCGTCTGGATCGCGTGCTCCGTCACCTGGAGCGGAGCGCTCCACACGGCGGTCATCGACCTGCTCGCCTTCTACATCCCCTTCACGGTCCTCGCCCTCTCGATCGCACGCCTGCCGTGGCGGCCCTCGCGCGTCCGGATCCTCTACGGCGAGCTCGCCGTGATGGCCGTCGTCTTCGCCTGCATCGGCTTCTACCAGTACGAGACGGGCACGATCTTCCAGAACGGGAAGCTGAACGTCAGCAACACGTACGAGGCGCTGTTCCGGGTCAACTCCGTCTTCTTCGACCCGTCGATCTACGGGCGCTTCCTCGTGATCGCGCTGATCCCGACGGTGGTGCTGCTCGTCCGCGGGCTGCCGACGCGAGAAGCCGTCGCCGCGATGGCCTTCACCGTCGTCGTCTGGCTCGGGCTCCTCGTCTCGTTCTCCCAGTCGAGCTTCGCGGCGTTGTTCGTCGCGGTCTTCTGCGTCGCCGTGCTCGTCTGGCGCTGGAAGGCGCTCGTCACCGGGGCCGTCGTCCTCGTCGTGGTCGCCGGAGTCGCGTTGACGCAGCCGAGCGTGATGCACGTGTTGCGCGGCCACAAGGCGTCGCACCACCACCACCGCGCGGGGTCGCGAACCCACAAGCAGTCGCACCACCACGCGAAGTCGGCCCTCAACCGGGCCACGGGCGGGCGGGCGAGCCTGATCGTGACGGGCATCCGGATCGCGGAGGCTCACCCCGAGAAGGGCGTCGGTCTCGGCGGCTTCGAGCGTGCGTACTCGAAGCGGACGGGCAAGACGCCGAGGCAGAGCGCCTCGCACAGCACGCCGGTGACGGTCGCGGCCGAGGAGGGCGGCCCGGGCGTGATCCTCTACCTCTGGCTGCTCGGCGCGCTGCTGCTCGCGGCCTACCGGCGGATCAGGCACGGAACGTACGGGCGGCTGGCGCTCGCGGCGGGCCTCGCGCTGCTCGCGATCTTCATCCACTCGCTCGCGTACAGCGACTTCTTCGAGGATCCGACCACGTGGGGGCTGATCGGCCTGATCGCGCTCGTCTCGCCGCGACGGATCCCGGCGCGGTCGCCGCGACCGGTCGAGAACGTCGAGGAGCCCACGCCTGCGATGATCGCTCGATGATCGAGCAGTGGAAGAAGGCGCTCGTCCTCGCCCCCCACACCGACGACGGCGAGTTCGGCTGCGGGGGGACGATGGCGCGGCTCGTCGAGGCGGGCTGCGACGTCCGCTACGTCGCGTTCTCGATCGCGACGCGCTCTCTGCCGCCCGGCTTTCCGCCCGACACGCTCGCGCGCGAGGTGAGAGAGGCGACGGCCGAGCTCGGGATCCCCGCCGAGTCGCTGACGGTGCACGACTTCGACGTTCGCACGTTCCCGGAGCGTCGGCAGGACATCCTCGAGCTGCTCGTCGCCCTCTGGGAGGAGTGGGAGCCCGACGTCGTCTTCCAGCCGAGCCTCCACGACGTCCACCAGGATCACCGCACCGTCGCGGAGGAGGGCCTGCGCGCCTTCAAGCGGACGACGATTCTCGGCTACGAGATCCCGTGGAACAACTTCGATTTCGAGTACCAGTGGTACGCCGCACTCGAGCAGCGGCACGTCGACCGCAAGGTCGCGGCGCTCGAGCGCTACGCGTCGCAGCACCACCGCCGCTATGCGAACGCCGAGTACGTGCGGAACCTCGCGCGCATGCACGGCGTGAACGTGAACCGCGAGTACGCCGAGGTCTTCCAGGTGTACCGCGTGATCGCCTGAGAAGAAGAGAAGAAGAAAGGAGGAGGGGATAGGAGGCCCTCGACCTCGTGGCCCTGTTCGCCCGCTTGCGTCCTGATCGGCTGGAGCGAGCCGCCATCCGCTGGCACGGACGACTGGAGGTCGAGGCTCAGGTGCTCACGCCCGTCGCCCTGGCCCGGCTACCCACCGACCCGCAGGCCCACGCGATCCTCAAGAAGCTCCTCCGCCAGGCGAACCCGACGCACTTGCGGCAGATGAGCTAGGTCCGATCCTCGGTCAACTCAGCGAGCAGCGTCGCCATGAAGGGCATACCTGCGGTCTTCGTCTCGAAGGTGGCATAGAAGACGCGGATCGTGGCACTGCCATCGAAGCGCTGGACGACGGCTTCTCCGTGGGCAAATCCTTTCGTAAGAGCCACTTCGGTCGCTTCGCCGCCTTCGATGGTGTGTTCGCCGACGAGTTGGCCGAGCAGCTCGTCGAGGGTCGTGCCAAGGATTTCGCAGGCAGTCGGGTTAGCCGCGATGTAGCGGCGTTCCTCGTCCCAGACCAGCAGGCCGACGCGCGCCCCGAGCAAGGCCTCGGAAATGAGTTGAGATTGGATCTGGGGATCAGCCAGCGCCTCCGACATTGATCTCCATTGTCTCGCTTGCGAACAAGCTGAGCAATAGGCGACCGGCCGGGATGGGCCACCGGGAGGGGTGGTTGTTCTCCGGCACTGCGCCACGCTTTCGCCCGGGGAGCGGCGTCACCCTCGTCAGCGCCGACACGAGCTCACACTGTCTCCGGGCGGGGAGCTAGCACGATCGGGCCCGGAGGCACGCCGCAGCCGGGCCCCTGCTAGGGACAGGTCGTCTGGCCCGCTCCGATCGGGTGCGGCTTCGCGCAGGGATAGACGCCCGGCAGGCGCGGGTCGATGCTCTCGCGTGCGAGCCGCCTGCCGTTCGCTGCGTACGCGACTGCCGTGACGAGCCGGTGTCCGCGCCGCCAGTGGTCCTTCGGGATCGAGTAGAGCACGAACCCCTCGACCGGGTGGAGCGTGGTGCGCGCGCCGTCCTGGAACCGGAGCTCCACCCGGGCGACCGCGGGCTGCACCTGCGCCGAGAAGATCGTTCCGCCGAGCCCTCCGAGCATCGGCCGCGTCAGGGCGCGTGGCGGAGGGCAGCCCGACTCGTCGATCCCGCCGGCCGAGCGGAGCCAGAAGCAGTTGCCGCCGGTGCGCGACGGAGCGATCGCGATCGTCGCCCCTCCGCCGCGCAGGATCACGTGCCTCTTCGAGAGATCCGCCACGTTGCGCCAGTTCGCCGAGGCGGGCCTCGGTGCGAAGACCGACGCGATGCGCGCGATCTCCTTGCCGTGCGCGTCGACCGCGACGACGGCGGCGACGTCGTGATGCGTCCGCTGGAACTCGGTCAGGTTGTAAAAGAAGAAACCTGCGTCGATCGGCCGGCTGACCCAGAGGAGTGGGACGTCGACCGGACGCTGGCCCCTGAAGTCGATCACGAGCTTCGCGATGCGCTTGTCGTAGACGTAGCCGGCGAACACCGACGAGCGGTGGTAGCCGATGGTGACCATCGCGATCGCGCCCGCGTTGCGATCGCCGTGCC
>DATEHY010000059.1:0-11799 GCA_035279325.1 Gaiellaceae bacterium | reverse complement strand
GATCTACGAGATCAACCTCAGCCGCTGCATCTTCTGCGGCTACTGCGAGCTCGCGTGCCCGTTCGACGCGATCACGCTCGGCAACGAGTTCGAGATCTCGGAGCACAACCGCGACGACCAGATCTACACGAAGGACATGCTGCTCGCCCCGCCGGTGAAGCAGGTCCCGGTCGCGGATCCGGATCTCTACGACACGCCCATCCCCTTCTACAAGTCGAACTCGTGATCCTGGCCTCCGCAGGAAACGTCCTCGTCTGGATCGTCTGGGTCGTCGCCGCTTTCTCGTGCCTCGGCTCGGGGGTCGCCGTCATCTCTTTTGCGAATCCGTTCTTCTCGGCGCTCGCGCTGATCGGGAACCTCGCCTCGCTCGCGGTGATGTACCTGCTCCTGAACGCGGAGTTCGTCGCGGCGGCGCAGGTGCTCGTCTACGCCGGAGCGGTCGTCGTGATGTTCCTGTTCGTGATCGCGTACGTCGGGCCGCGGCGCGAGACGCCCTGGTCGGGCGGGCCGAGCTGGCAGACGGTCGGAGCAGTCGCAGCAGCCGGCGCGCTGCTCGTCGAGATCGTGGTCGCGGTCGGGATGCAGGCGCACGGAAGCCTGCACAGCGACGGTAAGGTCGGCGCGGCCTTCGGCACGCCCGCCTGGATCGGCCGCGTCTTCCTCGTCGACCACCTGCTCGCGTTCGAGATCACTTCCGTGGTCCTGCTGGTCGCCGCGGTCGGCGGCGTGATCCTCGGCTCCCACACGCGAAGGGCGACCGCCTGATGGCCGGCCCCGACGTCGCCTGGTACGTCGCCGTCGCGGCCGTCCTGTTCGGGATCGGCGCGCTCGGCGTCCTGATCCGCCGGAACACGCTCGTGGTCCTCCTCTCGCTCGAGCTGATGCTGAACGCCGGGAACCTCGCGCTGATCGCGCTCTCGCGGCACTTCCACAACGGCGCCGGCCAGGTCTTCGCGCTCGCGGTGATGGCCGTCGCCGCGTCGGAGGTCTGCGTCGGGCTCGGCCTCGTGGTCGCCCTCAACCGGCGCCGGCTTTCGCTCGACGTCGACACGCTGTCGGAGCTGCGCGGATGACCGGCGGGTCCTGGCTCTGCCTGCTCGCGCCGCTGGCCGGGACGATCGTGATCCTGCTCGCCGGGACGAAGATCCCGCGCGTCGCCGCCGCCTGGATCTCGACCACGAGCACCTTCGTCGCCTTCGCGGGAGCGATCTGGGCGTTTCTCGGCGTGCATTCCACGCCGAAGCCCACGTGCGTGAGCGTCGGAGCCCTCCCGTGTACGCCCGGCCCGCGCGGCGAGCTGACGACGGCCTGGACGTGGCTCGCGAGCGGCCATTTCAGCGTCGGCCTGCAGCTTCTCGTCGACCCGCTGAGCACGGTGATGATGCTGATCGTCAGCGGCGTCGGCGGGCTGATCGTCCTCTACTCGATCGGCTACATGGACGGCGACGCGGAGGAGCGGCGCTATTTCGCGTACATGTCGTTCTTCGTCTTCTCGATGCTGCTGCTCGTCGAGGGCGGCAACCTGCTGCTGCTCCTCGTCGGCTGGGGGCTCGTCGGCCTCTCGTCGTACCTCCTGATCGGCTTCTGGCACGAGCGGCCGAGCGCGGTCCAGGCGGCGAAGAAGGCGTTCGTGATGAACGCCTTCGGCGACGCGGCGATGGCGCTCGCCTTCTTCATCCTGATCGCGCACGCGGGCACCCTGTCCTTCGGCGCCCTCAACTTCAGCCTCACGACCACGCAGGCCGACCTGGTCGCGCTCGGTCTGCTCGGCGGCGCGGCGGCGAAGTCGGCTCAGATCCCGCTCCAGACCTGGCTACCGGACGCGATGGAGGGTCCGACGCCCGTCAGCGCGCTCATCCACGCGGCGACGATGGTCACGGCCGGCGTCTACCTGATCGCGCGCACGCACCCGATCTTCGAGCAGGCGCGGACGATCGAGCTGATCGCGGCGGGCACCGGCGCGCTCACACTGCTCGTGGCCGGGCTGATCGCGCTCGTCCAGACGGACATCAAGCGCGTCATCGCCTACTCGACGATGTCGCAGATCGGCTACATGTTCCTCGGCGCCGGCGTGGGCGCGTACGCGAACGGGATGTTCCACCTCATGACCCACGCGTTCTTCAAGGCGCTGCTCTTCATGGCGGCCGGCCTCGCGATCCACGCGCTCGCGGGGGAGCAGGACATCCGCAAGATGCGCGGGCTCGGGAAGCTGATGCCGTTCACGAAGTGGTGCTTCCTCGCCGGCGCGCTCGCGCTCGTCGGGATCCCGCCGTTCAGCGGCTTCTTCTCGAAGGACTCGATCGTCGCGTCGGCCGTGGCGCTCGGCACCTGGTACGGCTGGATCTTCTGGATCTGCGGCGTCGCCGGCGCGTTCCTCACGGGTCTCTACACGTTCCGGCTCTGGTTCCTCGTCTTCCCCGGCGAGCCGAGCCCGTTCGTGCGCGAGCACTACCACGACCACCACGGCCGCGAGGGAGCCTGGACGATGCTCGTCCCCGTCGGCGTGCTCGCCGTGCTTGCGACCGTCGGCGGCTGGCTGCAGTGGTCGCCGCGGTGGCATCCCTTCACGAGCTGGCTCGCGCCCGCCGCGCGGACGCTCGCAGCGGCCGAGCCGACGAGCACGCAGGAGTACTTCACCTCCGCGGCCACCGTGCTCGCGGGCCTCGCCGGCATCGCCGTCGCGTGGGCCGTCTACTCCGAGCGGAAGATCGCCGTTCCCGCCGCGCCGTTCTGGCGGCGCGCGCTCGAGGAGAAGTTCTACTTCGACGCGCTCTACGACCGGATCTTCTACGGGCCCGGCGCCTGGGTCGCGAGCTTCCTGCGGCGTGAGCTCGAGGAGCCCGTGATCCTCCAGACCGGCTCCGACATCGGCGAGACGACGCTCGCCACCGGTGGCCTCGTCCGCCGGATCCAGACCGGCCTGTTGCGCACCTACGTCCTCTTCCTCGCCGCCGGAGCGGCGGGCGTCGTCCTCGCCTTCCTCATCGCCAAATGAACGCAACCTCGCTGACATCGATCCTGATCTGGCTGCCGATCGCGGGCGCGCTGCTGATCTGGCTGCTGCCGCTCTCGCGCTACGCGACCGGGAGCCTCGCGCTGCTCTTCTCGCTCGCCGAGGTCGGCTTCTGGATCGAGCAGGCGGCACGCTTCGACTTCACGCGTTCGGGCCTGCAGATGGAGGAGCGCGCGAAGTGGTTCGGCGATCTCGGCGTCTCGTACCACATCGGCGTCTACGGGTTCTCGCTCTGGCTCGTCGGCCTCACGGTCGTGGCGATGGCCGCGTGCACTGGTTACGGCTTCTGGGTGGGCCGCGACCGCTCGCGCGCCTACTTCGGACTGATGCTGCTCCTCACCGGGGCGACGGTCGGCGTGTTCGAGGCACAGGATCTGATCCTCTTCTACGCCTTCTTCGAGGCGATGCTGATCCCGCTCTACATCCTGATCGGCGTCTGGGGCGGCGCGCGCCGGATGGAGGCGACGATCAAGCTCGTCATCTACACGATGGCCGGGTCGCTGCTGATGCTCGCCGCGATCGTGGCCTACGGGCTCAAGGCCGGGACGTTCGACCTCGTCGACGGGCCGACGAGCGCGAGCCGCTGGCTCTTCCTCGGCTTCATGCTCGCGTTCGTCATCAAGGCGCCGCTCTTCCCCTTCCACGGCTGGCTGCCCGACGCGTACCGCGAAGCCCCGCCGGAGGTCAGTGCGGTGCTCTCGGGCGTGATCGCGAAAGCGGGCCTGTACGGGATGCTGCGGATCGCGATCGCGAAGTTCCCCGACCCGACGTCGTTCTACCGCACGGCGGTGCTCGCGCTCGCCGCCGCGGCGCTCGTCTACGGCTCGCTGCTGGCCTTCCGCTCCGCGGACTTCCGGGGCGTGGTCGCGTACTCGTCCCTCGCGCAGTCGGGGCTGATCGCGCTCGGCCTGTTCGCCGGAACCGATCTCGGCTTCGACGGAGCGGTGCTGCAGATGGTGGCGCACGGGCTCATCTCGACCTCGCTCTTCCTCGTCGCCGGCGCGGTCGAGCGCAGGACGACGACGGGCGAGTTCCGCCTGCTCGGCGGGATGGCGCGCGGGCGACCGGCGCTGGCGACCCTGCTGATGGTCGTCGGCATCATCTCGCTCGCCGTGCCCGGCTCGGCCTCCTTCGCGGGCGAGTTCCTGATCCTCGCCGGCGTGTTCCAGCGGGCCTGGTGGTGGTCGGCGATCGGCGCCGGCGCGATCGTGCTCGCCGCGATGTACATGCTGCGGCTGATCTCGGCGGTCCTGCACGAGGCGCGGGGCTCCACGGTCGCGGACGAGGCGCTCGACCTCAGGCCCGGGGAGCTCGCGCTCATCGTGCCGCTCGTCGCCGGGCTCCTCTTCCTCTCGGCCTGGCCGGCCGGAATCAGCCACCACTCGTTCTCCGGCCCCAGCCCCGCGGCGACCGTGAAGGGGCAGTTCAAGTGAGCCTGCACACGCCGCACGTCGACTGGTTCGGGATCGGACCGGTCTTGGCCCTCGTCGGCACGTCGTTCGTCGCGCTCCTCTGCGCGGTGCTCGTGCCGCGGGCCGTCCGGCGCATCGTCGCCGCGACCGTCGCGGCCGCCGGCTTCACCGCGGGGATCGTCCTCTCGATCTGGCTCTACGTCGACAGCGCACACGGGCACACCATCGTCTCCGGCGCCTTCTACCGCGACCGCTGGACCGCCCTCGGGCAGGTCATCCTGTGCGCGGTCGGCCTGGCGACGACGCTGCTCGCCGTCGAGCACGTGCCGGGCTGGGGCCGGAACGCCGACCTCGCCCGGCGCGACGACCACGTCGCGGAGTTCTTCGCGCTCTTGCTCGCCTCGGGCGCGGGGATGCTGTTCTTCGTCGGGGCGGCGAACCTCATGGTCGTCTTCCTCTCGCTCGAGTGGTTCTCGATCGCGCTCTACGTGATGTGCGCGATCGACTACGACCTCGAAGGCTCGCTCGAGGCGGGGCTGAAGTACCTCGTCGTCGGCTCGTTCGGCGCCGGCGCGCTCCTCTTCGGCTCCGCGCTCGTCTACGGCGCGACGGGGAAGATCTCGTTCCACGGCATCGCCGCCGCGGTCGCGTCGCAGGGGCTGACGGGAGACACGTTCGTCGTCGTGGGGATCGCGCTGATCGTCGCCGGGCTCGGCTTCAAGATGTCCGCCGCGCCGTTCCACATGTGGACGCCGGACGTCTACGAGGGCGCGCCGACGACGGTGACCGCCTGGATGTCGTCGGCGACGAAGGTCGCGGCGCTCCTGCTCGCGTTCCGGCTGATGACGACGGCGTTCCCGGCCAACCAGCACCTCTGGGGCTGGGCCTTCGCGATCGTCGCGACCGTCTCGCTCGCGATCGGCAACTTCGCGGCGCTCGTCCAGCGGAACGTGAAGCGGATCCTCGCGTACTCCTCGATCTCGCACGCGGGCTTCATGCTGATCGGCCTGAGCGCCGGCAGCGCGCTCGGCGGCCGCGCGCTCATGTACTACCTCATCCCGTACTCGGCGATGGCCTTCGGCTCGTTCGCGGTCGTCGCCGCCAGGGAGCGTGAGCTGGGGGTGCCGGTCACGCTGGACAACCTCGCCGGGTTCGGCTGGGAGCGCCCGTTCCTCGGCGTGGCGATGTGGTTCTTCATGTTCGGCTTCGCCGGCCTGCCGCTCGGCGGCGGCTTCGTCGGCAAGTTCTACGTCTTCGCCGCGGCGTACCGGCACGGCTGGATCTGGCTCGTGATCGTCGGCGTGCTCGCCACGCTCGTCAGCCTCTACTACTACCTCGGGATCGTGCGGGCGATGTACATGCGGCCGTCCGCGGAGCTGCAGGTGCAACCCGGCGCCGGCGTCGCGGTCAGCGGCGGCGCACCCGCGCGCGACAGCCTGCTTCAGCTCGTCGCCGGAGCCGCGCTCGTCGTCTCGTTCGGCTCCCTGTTCGCCGTCCAGCCGCTGATCGATCTCGCGCGGCACGCGGCGAGCTCGTTGCCTTTCTGAAAAGCCTCCGCAAAAGAAGGCGCAAGTTCCCGGCTGTTCAGGTTTATGAACACCTCGGAACCCGGTACGAGATGCGCACAACCGACCACGGAGGAGGCGGCAAAATGGTACGAGGCCACCTGACCGGAACAAGGCTTGGAATCGTGCTGGCGGTCGTAGCCGGCGTGCTGCTCGGCGCCGTCTTCGGACAACCGGGCTCCGGCACGGCAGCAACGGCAGCCGTACCCAAGAACAAGACCGCGCCGGTCATCAGCGGAGCGGCGCTGGTAGGGCAGGTACTCTCCGCGACCCACGGAACCTGGAGCGGATCCCCGACCAGGTTTGCGTACCAGTGGAGTCAGTGCGACGCCACGGGAGGCGCATGCCTCGCGGTGGCGGGCGCAACCGGAAAGCGATATAGGGTCCGAGCCGGCGACGTGGGTCATACGCTCCGCGTGACGGTGACCGCGAAAAATGCCTCCGGCGGCGCCGATGCGTCGTCAGCGCCGACGGCGGTCGTGCCTCCGAGCGGGTGTCCGGCCGGCACCGGCGCGATCCCGATCGCCCAGCTCGAGCCGCCCGCGCGGCTGGCAATCTCGACAGCGTCGATCTCACCGTCCATCGGACGTGGAACGCGAATGATCCACCTCCAGCTCGGAGTCACCGCGTGCGACGGCCGGCCCGTCCAGGGGGCGAGTGTCTACGCCGCCGCGATCCCGTTCAACCAGTTCACGGTGACACAGGGAACGACCGGCGCGACCGGAACGGCCACCCTGACGCAGACGCGGCGGAGCGGCTTCCCGGCCAGCGCTCATCAGCGGCTTCTGACGGTGTTCGTGCGCGCCTGGAGGCAGGGTGAACCCGTCACGGCCGGCGTCTCGTCCAGCCGGGTGGTCGCCTTCCGCTTCGGCCACCACTAAACGTCGGAACGGTGGCATCCCGCCCCGGCGGGGTGCCACCGTTCCCCGTCTGCAAAGCCTCTGCAAAGCGGCCCCCACCTTTACCCGCCCCTCACAGGTGTCCGGCTACCAGTAACAGCACCACTACGTATCGGACTACGAAGGAGGGCAAGATGGGACGAGGCAAGCTCGCAACGATGGTCGCGATCGGGGCGGCGGCGTTGCTCATCGGCGCGATCTTCGGGCGGCCGGGCAGCGGTCGAGCCGCCGGCAACACGCCGGTGAACGCGGCCGTGCCGACGCTCTCGGGCGCGGCGCAGGAGGGACAGACGATCTCGACGAGCAACGGAAGCTGGTCCGGAGCACCGACGTCGTACGCGTACGCCTGGAGCCGGTGCGACGCCGGCGGCGGATCGTGCACAGCGATCTCGGGAGCGACGTCCGCGACCTACTCGGCCGCGAGCTCGGACGTGGGACACACCCTTCGCGTCACCGTCACGGCGACGAACGCCGACGGATCCGGTCAGGCGACCTCGGCCGCGTCGGCCGTCGTCTCGAGCGCCACGGCGCCGACGAACACCACAGCGCCCGCCGTCTCGGGCACGCTCGAGGTCGGCTCGACGCTGACTGCGAGCCAGGGGAGCTGGAACGGGAGTCCGACGAGCATCACCTTCACCTGGAGTCGCTGTGACGCGAACGGCGACAGCTGTGCGACGATCGATGATGCCACGAGCGCCACGTACAGGCTGACCCAGGCGGATGCCGGGGCGGCGCTGCGCGTCTCGGTCGCAGCGACGAACGCCGACGGCACGACGTACTTCACGACGGCTCCGACGGCCGCAGTCCCCGGTGCGAACGGCTGCCCGGCCGGCACCGGGACGATCCAGGTCGCCGACCTTCGGCTGCCGGCTCGCCTGAGCATCGACCAGGCGTCGATCACGCCGAGGCTCGTGACGCTCGGAACGCACACGATCCAGCTGCACTTCAAGGTCACCGCCTGCGGCGGTCGGCCCGTGCAGGGCGCCACGGTCTTCGCAAGCCCGATCCCGTACAACCAGTTCGCGGGACCGGAGAGCTCTACCGGAGCGGACGGGACCGTCACGATCACCGAGAAGCGGCGCGCCGGCTTCCCGGCCCGGCGCCGGCATCAGCATCTGCTCGCGGTGCTCGCTCGCGCGACGAAGCCCGGTGACCCGGTGCTCGGCGGTGTTTCGACCCGCCGCACGGTCGCGTTCCGCGTGAACCTGCCCTAGCGACCGCAGGTCGGCGGCGCCCTGCGCGCGCGGGGTGCCGCCGATCTACGCGGCGCGGGAGAGGAGCTCGTCGACCTCTGCCGGCCGGAGACGCCGTGGCCGGCGCGTCCGGCGTGACACACGCACGGGCTCGAGCACCCAGGCGACGAGGGGAACCGCGTAGACGAGCAGGGCGAGGACGAGCGCCCAGGTCGCCAGGGGAGAAACGGCCGCGCCCGTCGGCGCGTTCTCCCGCACGGCCGACGCGAGCACGAAGAGCGCGAGCGCGGCTCCGCTCGTCACGGCCCGGAGCCGAGCCGGCCGGCCGTCGAGCGTGTCGCTCACGGCGACGAAGACCACGGCCGCGGCGGCCGGAACCGTCGCCAGACCGAGCCAGAGCGCGAAACCGCCGAGGCCTCCGGACGCGGCCGCGAGCGCAGCCGTCGCGAGCGCCGGGGGCAGGAGCCGCGAACCCACGAGACGTAGGTTCGTGTCCGCATCGGACGGTCCTTCCTCAGTAGGCTCGGAGCGTCCAGCAAGAGGAGCCGCAAAGGAGCTCACGCATGCCCGAAACGACCCTGACCTGGCTCGGCCACTCGGCCTTCCGCTTCGACACCCCGGGCGGGAAGCGCGTCTACGTCGATCCGTTCCTGAACGGGAATCCGAAGTGCCCGGAGGCGGAGGTCGAGCCCGAGCGCATCGACGTGATCGCGCTCACCCACGGGCACGGCGACCACGTCGGCGACACGGTCGAACTCGCGAAGAAACACGGCTGCACGGTCGTCGCGGCGGTCGAGCTCGCCTGGTGGCTCCAGGGCAAGCAGGGGCTCGAGAAGGTGCTCGACCCGAACAAGGGCGGCACGGTCGAGGTCGAGGGGGTCAAGTTCACGCTCACGAACGCGCACCACTCGAGCTCGAACAACGACCTCGAGTACATGGGCGAGCCGTGCGGCATCGTCGTCGAGGTCGAGAACGGGACGAAGCTTTACTTCGCCGGCGACACCTGCGTCTTCGGCGACATGGCGCTCATCGCCCGCCTCTACTCGCCGGACGTCGCCATCCTCCCGATCGGCGGCCACTACACGATGGATCCGCGCGAGGCGGCGGTCGCGCTCGAGCTGCTCGGCGCGAAACGCTGCGTACCGTGCCATTACGGCACCTTCGGGCCGCTCGTCGGCACGCCCGCTCAGCTGCGCGAGCTCGCGCCCGACGTGCAGGTCGAGGATCTGGAGCCCGGCAGCTCCGTGACGCTATGAGAGAGCGCTGGTGGGGCGGAACCGGCCGGCGGGTGCCGGCGCTGGCGGTCGAGGGGGATCCGGCCGTGCCCGCAGAGGAGGCGCTCGTCCTCGACGGCGTCGGGGACGTCCGGTCGATCGTCGAGGCGTTCGAGGCGGGTCGACCCGTCGTCGTCCGCGCGGCGTCGCCGGAGGAGGTCCGCGCGGCGCTCGCACGGCCCGAGGTCGCGGCCGTCGTCGTGCCGGAGGAGCGGCGCGAGCTGCTCGACCTCGATCTGACCGAGCTCACCTATGGCTGAGCCGGTCGTCGCGACGTACTCCATCGTCGCGTGCGACCTCGAGGCGAGACAGTGGGGCGTCGCGGTGCAGTCGAAGTTCCTCGCCGTCGGGTCGGTGGTTCCCTGGGCCGAGCCCGAGGTGGGAGCGATTGCGACCCAGGCGTACGCGAATCCGCGCTACGGGCCCGATGGTCTCGCGCTCCTCCGCGACGGCATCACGGCGAACGACGTCGTCGAGCGGCTCACCGCCGCCGACGAAGGCCGGGCCGAACGCCAGCTGGGGGTCGTCGACGCACACGGCGGCAGCGCGACGTGGACGGGCCCCGAGTGCAACGAGTGGGCAGGCGGGCGCACGGGCCCGGGCTACGCGGCGCAGGGCAACATCCTCGTCGGCGAGGAGACGGTGGCGGCGCTCGCGAGGACGTTCGAGGAGACCGGACACCTGCCGTTCGCGCAGCGGCTGCTCGAGTGCCTCGCGGCCGCGCAGGCGGCGGGCGGCGACCGCCGCGGGCAGCAGTCCGCCTCTTTGCTGGTGGTCGAGCGGGACGGCGGCTACGCGCGGCTGTCCGACACGCTCGTCGACCTCCGCGTCGACGATCACGAGCGTCCGATCGAGGAGCTGCGCCGCCTCTACGCGTTGCACGACCTTCTGTTCGGAGCGAGCCCACGCGAGGACTGGCTTCCGCTCGAGGGAGCGCTGCGTACCGAGGTCGACGAACGGCTGGGGCGGCTCGGCTACGGCTCGCTGGTCGACTGGGCCGGCGTCGAGAACCTCGAGGAGCGCGTGAGCGGCGACGACGAGATCGATCCAGTCGTGCTCGATGCCCTGCGCGAGGCGAGCTCGTGAGCGACGGGTACGAGATCGCCTCGGTCGACGACGTCGAGGCGCTCGGCTTCCGGCCGGCCGGCTTGCAGGCGTGGAGTGCCGATGCAGGCGGCGAGCTGGTTCCGCCGCACACAGCGGACGCCGAGAGCGAGGAGCTCTACGTGGTCGTGCGCGGCCGCGCGACGTTCACCGTCGGCGACGAGCAGGCAGACGCCCCGGCCGGAACGCTCGTCTTCGCGCCCGGCGCGGTCTTCCGGAGCGCAACAGCAGCGGAGGACGGCACGACCGTCTTCGCCGTCGGCGGCACCGTCGGCAAGGCGTTCGCCTCGTGAACCTCGTCCACATCGACGAGCTCGACCGCGTCGAGATGCGGGACGGCTTCGTGTGGCGGCCGGTGCGCCGTCGCTTCGGAATCCGGGCGTTCGGCACCAACGCGTACACGCCGGGAGCGACGGGGCAGGTGGTCGAAGAGCACACCGAGGAGACGTACGGGCACGAGGAGCTCTACCTCGTCCTGCGCGGCCGCGTCCGGTTCACCGTCGGAGAGGAGGAGCACGAGTTCGGGACCGGGCAGCTCGTCTTCGTCCGCGATCCTTCGCTTCGGCGCGGGGCCGTCGCGATCACCGACGACGCCGCGGTTCTCGCCGTCGGGGGGAAGCCCGGCGAGCCACACGAGGTGTCGGCGTGGGAGTACATCTTCCTGTCGTCGGCTCCGGCGCGGAGCGGCCGCTTCGACGAGGCGAGAAGCATTTTGCGCGAAGGCCTCGAGGTGAAGCCCGGCAGCCCGGCTCTCGTCTACACCTGCGCCTGCGTCGAGGCGCTCGCGGGCGAGCGCGACAGGGCGCTCGAGCTACTGGACCAAGCCATAGCCGGCGACGAGCGGTTCCGCGGGTATGCGCAGACGGACGAGGACTTCGCCTCGATCCGCGACGACCCGCGCTTCCCGCGGTAGCTAGTTGTCCTACCCACGGATGTTGTGAACGCGGCTGATTGGTGGCCGGTCTCCGATTGAGCTGTGTGGCCGTCGCCGGTTGTAGTTGTTGAGCCAGTGTGGCAGGGCGGTGTTGCGGTGTCGATGGGTGCGGTAGGCGAGTCCGTATGCCCATTCGCGGGCCATCGTCTGGTGGAAGCGCTCGACCTTGCCGTTGGTGCGTGGCCGGTAGGGCTCGGTGGTGAGGTGACGGATCCCGCGGCTTGCCAGGAGCTCGCGTAGCGAGCGGTTCTTCACGTAGCTGAAGCCGTTGTCCCGGCATGAAACTGCGTCCGCTCCGGTCGGGAGGATCGTGCTCCCGGGACAGGGGCTTGTTGATGGGAGGCGCGGATGGGCAGGCCGTTCTGACTGATGAGCTGCGAGCTCGACGTTGTTCGTGGCCGCCCC
>DATEHY010000058.1:0-2785 GCA_035279325.1 Gaiellaceae bacterium | reverse complement strand
TCAGTCCTCGATTCCCAGTCCGATTGCGACGGCGAGGGCGCCGTCCTGGCCGTTGGAGCTGATGCCGTGCCCGGAGCCGACGCGCGCGAACGGGTCGGCGACACGGACGCTGATGCCGATCAGCTCCTCGAGCTGCTCGGCGAGCCCCTGAAGGTGGGCGCCGCCGCCGGTGATCGTGATCTCGGCGAAGCCCAGCGAGTCCGGTTGATCCTGGTAGAAGTGGAGGGAGGAGGCGAGCTCGCGGGCGAGGCCGTTGACCTCGCGGCGCGCAGCCTCGGTCGCCTTCGTCGTGCGCTCGTCCGTCGAGTCCTCGGTCGCCTTGGTCGAGATGTCGAGCGACTGCTTGACCCGCTCGGCCTCGTTCGTCTCGAGGTCGAGCGCGCGGCCGATCGCTGCGGTGACGCGGCTGCCGCCCCAGTCGAGGACTCGCGTGAACTCGCAGACGCGTCCGTCCGAGACCGCGACCGTGGTGCGGTCGTGGCCGATCGAGACGGCGACCCGCGCGGCCTCGGCGCGCTCGCCGGCGGCCAGCGGCTCGCCGCCGACGGCGCGGAGCAGGGCGAACGCCTCGATGTCGATGCCGACGAGGTCGATCTTCGCGGCGGTGCACGTGGCGGCGAAGCGATCGACGAGATCGCGATAGGCGACGGCGAGGAGCACGCGGTCGGGCGTGGTCGTCTCCTCGATCACGTGATAGTCGAGCATCGCCTCCTCGATCGGGATCGGCAGCGTTTCGTACGCGCGGAACCGGATCGCGTTGGCGAGCTGGCCCGGGTCGTCGACGGTCGGCCGCTCGAAGACGCGGACGCCCGTGCGGCTCGAGCCGATGCCGAGCCTCACGTTCTTGCGCGGGAGGTCGGCGTCGTGGAAGAAGGTGGAGATCTCGTCGGCCAGCGCCGCGGCGTCGCGCACCTCGCCGCCCACCACGACCTCGGGCGGAAGCGTGTGCCGGGCGGCCTTGACGAGCTTCGGATGGCCGTTGTTCACGACGACTGCGGCCGCGAGCTGGGAGGCGCCGATGCTCAGTCCGACGACCTGCTTGTGCCTGCCGCTGCCGCCGCCGTTCCCGCTCGTCGACGCCGCCTTGCGCTTCCGCGCAGGCTTGGCCGGCTTCGGGGCCTTGCTCGTGGTCGTTGCCTTCTGCTTCGGCGCCTTGGCCTTGGCAGCCTTGGTCTTGGCCTCGGGCTTCGTCTCGGCCTTGGCCGCCGACGGCTTGCGCCCGAAGGAGATGTCCTTCTTGAGAAAGTCGGTGATCCCGCTCACTGAGATGCTCCTGCGATTCGGAGGCCGCGGAGGGCCTCGGGAAGGTGGTCGTCGGTCCGCGGCTTGACGCCGCTGCGTGCGAGGAGCGATTCGAACTCCTCACGGCGGCTGGTGACGCCGAACGCGGTCTCCTGGCTGATCACGCGGCGCAGGACGAGGTCGGCGAGACACTGCTCCATCGTCTGCATCCCGCGGCCGGTGTTCGTCTGCATGATCGAGTAGATCTGCTCGGTCTTGCCCTGGCGGATCAGGTTCCGGACGGCGTCGTCCGGGAGCAGGATCTCGAGCGCCGGCACCCGCTTGCGGCCGTCCGCCGTCGGCAGCAGGGTCTGTGTGACGACGCCCTGGAGGCCGGCGGCGACCTGCATCCGCACCTGGCTCTGCTGGGCCGACGGGAAGACGTCGATGATGCGGTCGATCGTGCTCGGCGCGCTCTGGGTGTGGAGCGTCGCGAGCACGAGGTGGCCGGTCTCGGCCGCGGTCAGCGCGGTCGAGATCGTCTCGAGGTCGCGCATCTCGCCGACGAGGATCACGTCGGGGTCCTGGCGCAGCGCACCGCGCAGCGCCTCGGCGAAGCCCTTCGCGTCGGAGCCGATCTCGCGCTGGTTGATGACCGATTCCTTGTGCTGGTGCAGGAACTCGATCGGGTCCTCGATCGTCACGATGTGATGCGAGCGGGTCGAGTTGATCTCGTCGATCATCGTCGCGAGGGTCGTCGACTTACCGGAGCCGGTCGGCCCGGTGATGAGGACGAGCCCGCGGGGCTCCATCGCAAGCTCGCGGAGGACCTCGGGAAGGCCGAGCTCGGAGGCCGACTTGATCATCCGCGGCACGAGGCGGAAGGCCGCCGCGAGGGTGTCGCGCTGGAAGTAGACGTTGACGCGGAAGCGGGCGACGCCCGGCACCGAGTACGAGAAGTCGAGCTGCCGGTCGATCTCGAGCCGCTTCTGCTGCTCGGTCGAGAGGACGCGATAGAGAAGGTCGCGCGTCTCCTCGGGCGTGAAGGGCTCGAAGTCGTCGGCCGGGGCGAGGTGGCCGCGCACGCGCAGCACCGGCGGGGAGCCTGCCGTGATGTGCAGGTCGGAGGCATCCTCGGCGGCGACGCGCTCGAGGAGCGTGTCGATGGAGAAAGGCTGCGGCGTCATGCGAGCGAGCTATCGGCGGGCGATGTGGCTCGCTTTAGGGAGTGCGGCGAGGATCACTCGATCGGGTGAACGCCGGCCGGCTCGGCCGGCGCATCCCCCACGGTGGGTGAGTGGGGGGAGAGACGAATCCCTCTGTTGGGGGGAATGAAGCGCCGCCGCCGGTGCCGATAGAGGCCGGGTCTGGGTTACCCGTCTAAAAGGAGAACTGCATGCATTCCCTCAGACAGAGGCTCAAGGTTCGGGACGAGAGCGCGTTCACGCTGATCGAGCTCCTCGTCGTCCTGATCATCATCGGCGTCCTGCTCGCGATCGCCATCCCGTCGTACCTGGGCTTCCAGAAGAGCGCCCAGCAGACGGCTGCGATGTCGGACGTGCGC
>DATEHY010000057.1:0-15918 GCA_035279325.1 Gaiellaceae bacterium | reverse complement strand
CAGGAGCACGACGAGCGCATGCACCGCGGCAGCCTGCTCCGGGTCGCGAGCGAGGTGCTCGGCATCGACGTGGCGGACGCCGACCGCGTCGCCAAGAAGTACAACAACTTCGTCGCCGAGATCCTCTTCGACCGGTTCGAGGTCGAGATGCAGCAGCTGCTCCGCGCGAACCGCCCCCTCGAGGACGTGTACACCGCGATCTTCATCTACGGCGTGATCAGCGAGGACGTCGTGGCGAACAGCGACGTCGTGATCCGCCGGGCCAAGGGCAACGCGCTCTACGACCTCTACCACCTGCCGGGGATGAAGGAGGGCCAGACGAACGTCCGCCGCGACGAGGGCCGCCACGTCCGCATCGCCGTCCTCGCGACGCACCGCTTCCTCGAGGAGTACGAGGGCGCCGCCGAGCGCCTGCTCGGCATCTGCAGCGAGTACATGGATCTCGCCGACCGGATGGTGCGGCGCGCGAAGGCGTCGCGCGGCCTGATCGACGCTCACCTCGCCGAGTCCTACGGGCCCGACGTGGACTCGCTCTACTACTACGTGATGAACATGAAGCGCCTCGCGGTGCGGCTCGACGAGCTCGGGCTCCGCGAGGGCGTGCTCGAGGTCAAGCGGCGGGTCGACGCCACGATCGCGGAGCTGAGCGGCGACGACGGCGAGCCGATCGTCGAGACGCCGGGCCGGCTGCTGAAGCTCGTCGGGCCGAGGATGCTGCGGCTCGCCGGCGCCTCACGCCTGGCCGGCTAGGACGCGCTCGTAGCAGTCCGCGAGCCGACGGGCGAGCAGCGGCCACGCGTACTCGCTCTCTGCGCGGGCACGCGCGGCGCGGCCACGTTCGGCTCGCGCGGCTTCGTCCCCGAGCAGCGTGACGATCGCCTCGGCGAGCGCGTCCGGGTCGCCGGGCGGAAGCAGCGCTCCGGTCCCCTCGGTGACGACCTCGCGGTATCCCGAGATGTCGGAGGCGACGACCGGCGTCGCGCACGCGAAGGCCCGCGTGATGGTCATGCCGAAACTCTCGTTGCCGAGCGACGGCGCGACGAGCAGCTTGGCCCCCGCGAGCTCCTCGGTGAGCGCCGCGTCCTCGACGAAGCCGAGGATGTCGATCCCCTCCTCGGAGATACGGAGCCGGGCGAGGAGGAGCCGGACAGCGAGCGGGTCGGCGCCGAGGACTCGCAGGCGGACTCCGGTCTCGCGCAGCCGGGGCCACGCGCGGAGCAGCACCGGGAGGCCCTTGCGCGGGTCGTGGCGGCCGGCGAAGACGATGCGGTCGGCGCGGTTCCCCGGATCGACGTCCGGCGGGATCTCGACCCCGTTCGGGATCACCTCGTAGTGGCCGGGCGCAAACGGCGCGGCCGCGAGCCGGGCCTCCTCCGAGACGGCGACACGCAGGTCGATGCGGCCGAGCAGGAAGCCCCACAGCGGCTCCGCGAGCCGGCGCCAGGTCGAGTCGCCGGCCGCGTGGAACGTCGCCACCGTCGGCCCGTCCCACAAGGCGAGCGCGGCGGGGCTGAGCATCGGGGCGAGCGGCTCGTGCACGTGGACGACATCGAAGCGCTCGCGCGCGAGCGCGCGGCGGAGCTGAGGCAGCGCATGCGGGCTGAGGACGAGGTTCGAGAGCGCCCCGTTTCCCGGCACGATCACCGAGCGGCCGAGCGGGATCACCCGTGCGGGCGGCGGGCCGGGACGGCCCTGGCGCGGGTGCAGGATCCGGCTGAACGAGCCGGGCGGGTCGTTGCCGATCAGGAGCCGCGTCTCGATCCCGACCGTCTCGAGCGCGCGGGCCTGCGCCTCGGCATGGTCGACGACACCGCCGCCGAAGGACCAGGAGTACGGGACGACGATGCCGACCTTCATCCGGCGAGGCTACCGCCGACGCGCGAGCAGCAGCCCGACGAGCGCACCGGCCGCCAAGAGCTGCGCCTCCACCGGCATCCCTGCGCCGTGACGGCCGCCGCCGCGGTGGAAGACCTTCTCGCCGCGCACGCGCAGCCAGGGCACCAGATGCTCGAGGTCGGGCATTGCGGACGCCGCGCCGCCGAGCACCGCCGGGTCGAAGGGGCCGCGCCGGACCGCAAGCAGTCCGAGCGCGACGAGGCCGCTCCCGATCTCGAAGGTCCGGTCCGGGATCTCCTCGTGCGGGACGTGATCGCCGGCCACGTGCAGCGCAGGGCCGAGGGCGAGCGCCAGGGAGCGCGAGCGGACGAGCGCGCCGGCCGCGCCGCCGATCGCCACATGAAGCGAGACGATCACCCGCCGGAATCATCGCGTATGCTTCGCGGTCATGGGTCTCGGTGACTTGTTCCGGCGCATGGTGGGCTCGTCTCCCGGCACCGCAGGGGCCGAAGACCAGGCGATCGAGCAGGAGGAGTACGGCGCCGAGCCGTCCGCCCAGGAGCCCGCGTCCGACTTCATCGCGGGCGGTCCTACGGGACAGGGATTCCAGGGACTCGAAAGCGCCGAGGCGGCCGACGCCGCGATCCACGCGACCGACCCGCCCGAAGACCCGGCTCGCTAGACAGCCTCTCCGCTAGCGTTCGGCCCGGTGTGCCGGGAAGGCTGGTCGGCGAGAGCCGATGACGCCCGCCCTGGCCGCCCCACTCTTCGTCGCCTCGATCGCGCTGATGCTTCTGGCGTCGGCGCAGTTCGCCCGGCGGCTCGACCATGTCGGGCTACGGCTCGGCCTGCCGGAGGCGCTGCTCGGCCTGCTCACGGCGTTCGCGGCGGACTCGCCCGAGATCTCCTCGGCGATCTCGGCGCTCGTCCAGCACGAGCACACGGTCGCGGTCGGCGTCGTGGTCGGCTCGAACGCGTTCAACCTCGCGGCGATGCTCGGCCTCAGCGCCGTCCTGACCGCTCGCATCCGTGCGGAGCACGCGACCTTCGAGCTCGAGACCGTAGCCGGGCTCCTGCTGCTCGCGGTGCTGCTCGCACTGGTCGCCGGCGGGATCGGCGGGACCGCCGCCGGTGCGCTCGTCGGCGCGGTCGCCGTGCCGTACGTCGTGCTGCTCGCGCGCACACCGCGCCGGCAGGAGCGCGCCGGCTACTCGCGTCCCGAGGCTGCGCAACTGCTCGCGGTGCTCCTCCTCGCGCTCGCCCTGATCGTGGCCGGCAGCGTCGGTGCGGTGCGCGCTGCGACCGACCTCGCCCAAGCCTGGTCGGTACCGCAGGCGCTCGTCGGCGTGGTCGTGCTCGCGATCCTCACGAGCCTGCCGAACGCGTGGACCGGCGTCCGCTTCGGCGTGCAGGGACGAGGGTCGGCGCTCGCCAGCGAGAGCCTGAACTCGAACTCGATCAACCTCGTCGCGGGCCTCGCGATTCCCGCGGCCCTCGGGAGCTTCGCCGGCTTCTCCCACCTGGACGTCTTCGACCTCGCGTGGCTCTTCGCCATGACGTCGGCAGCGTTCGTGCTGCTCGGGCGGCGCAGCGGCGCCGGCCGGGCCGCGGGCGTGTTCCTGATCGCCCTCTACGCCGTCTTCGTCGCGGTGCAGCTGGCGGCGAGCGCCTAGTCCACGACCTGCTCGAGAGCGTGCTCCTCGGGAGCGACGGCGCGGCCCCCGCGCGACCAGGAGGCGAGCGCCGCGACGAGGCACGCGGCGATCGCGAACGCAAATGCCTCGCGAAGACCGCTGTCGAACGGCCCGGCGATCAGGTTGGGGAAGAAGCCGCGCCCCCGGATCGCCGCCGCGTTGTGCGCGGGCAGCGTTGCGAGCACCTTCGGACCGAGCAGCTTCTGCGCCGGGTTGTAGCCGAGGAACGCGGCGAAGAGCACCGAGACCGGCGGCAGATGGCTGACGCGGGTCGCGACGCCGGCGGAGACGCCGTGCGCCCGCAGGCCGGTCGCGAGCGAATGCGGCAGCGTCGCCGACAGGCCGACGATCATCAGCGTGAAGAAGATCCCGATCGAGAGGACCTGCGCGGAGTTCTGGAACGTCTGGTTCATGCCGCCGCCTGCTCCGCGATGCTGCGCGGGCAGGCTGTTCATCACCCCGGCCCGGTTCGGCGAGGCGAACGCCCCCATCGAGAGGCCCATCAGGAGCAGGATCGCCGCGAACTCGGCGTAGGAGAAGTTCACCGGCAGCAGCTCGAGCAGCACGAAGCTGAGCGCGGAGGCGAGCATCCCGCCGGTCGCGAACGGCCGCGAGCCGTAGCGGTCGGAGAGCACTCCCGAGACCGGGCCGGCGAGGAGGAAGCCGACGGTGAGCGGCAGCATGCGGATCCCCGCCCACAGCGGGGTCGACGCGAAGCCCACGCCGTGCTCCGGCAGCCAGATCCCCTGCAGCCAGATGATCAGCATGAACATCAGGCCGCCACGCGAGACCGCCGAGAGGAAGCTCGACAGGACGCCGAAGGTGAACGCGCGGATCCGGAAGAGGCCGAGCCGGAACATCGGCGCTCGCGAGCGCACCTCCACGAACGCGAAAACCGCGAGCAGCGCCGCACCGGCGGCGAGGCAGGAAGCGACGAACGGCGACGTCCACCCCATCGGGTGACTCCGGTAGGGACGGATCCCGTAGGTGATCCCGATCATCACGAGCACGAGCCCGGCAGCGAACGTGAGGTTCCCCGGCCAGTCGATCGGCTCGCGGGTGCGCACGCCGATCTCGCGGAGGCTCCGGTACGACCAGATCGTCCCGGCGATGCCGGTCGGCACGGAGACGAGGAACACGAGCCGCCAGGAGATCGGAGCGAGGATGCCGCCGAGCACGAGCCCGATGAACATGCCGCTGATGCCGACGACGTTGTTGATCCCGAGCGCGAGGCCTCGCTGGTTCGCCGGGAAGGCATCGGTGAGGATCGCGACCGAGTTCGCGACGAGGAACGCGGCGCCGATCCCTTGCACGATGCGGAACGCGATCAGCCAGTCCGCGCCCGCACCGCCGTGGAGCCAGTCGACCGTGAGCAGCAGCGAGGCCAGCGTGTAGACGACGAAGCCGAGGTTGTACATCCGCACCCGCCCGAACTGGTCGCCGAGGCGGCCCAGGCTGACGACGAGCACGCTCGAGACGACGAGGAAGCCGAGGATCATCCAGAGCAGGTAGAAGCTGTTGCCGGGCTGCAGAGGGTCGAGGTGGATTCCCCGGAAGATGTCGGGCATCGCGATCAGCACGATCGAGCCGTCGAGCGTCGCGAGCAGGACACCCAAGGTCGTGTTCGAGAGCGCGACCCACTTGTAGCTCGGCGTTCGTCGTTTCCCAGGCAACCTGATCAGGTTACCTGTCTACAATCTCGCTATGGCCCATCCGTCGCAGCAGGTCGTGAAGGGGGCGAGCGAGTTGCGGCTCGTGCTCGGCCAGCTGGTCAGGAGGCTGCGCGCGGAGTACGCGTTCCCGGTCGCGCAGGCCAGCGTGCTCAGCCGGCTCGATCGCGACGGCGCCCAGACGGCGAGCGATCTCGCAGCGGCCGAGCGCGTTCGCCCACAGTCGATGGCGCAAACGCTGAGCGAGCTCGAGGCGGCCGGCCTGATCGCGAGACGCCCGGACCCGGACGATCGGCGCCGCGTCCAGATCGAGCTCACCGACCAGGGCCGGGAGCGGGTCCTCGAGGGGCGCGGACGTCGCGAGGACTGGTTGGCCGCGGCGATCGCGGCCGAGCTGAGCCCGGAGGAGCAGCGAACGCTACTGGCCGCCGTTCCGCTCCTGCGGCGTCTGTCCGGACACTGACGAGGACGCGACGATGCGCATTCACCGGTAAGCCGCCGGTAAAGGGACCCGGCGGAATCGCAGATTCCCGGTTACCCTGAAACCGCAGTTGGAGCGGAAATTCGCACGGGGGGAAAAGAGGCCGTCAACGCCGTCGGGACGACTCGGGCGGATATTGGCGGCCATGGTCGCGGCGTGCGCCGTTGCCGGGTGCCTTGTAGGTGCTGCACGGTCGGCGACGACGACATTCGATCGCAGCCGGACGATTCAATTCGACGGCGAATCGACCTTTCCGATCGTGCTGTCGCCGGGACCGGCACTGGGCTCGAAGACTCCGTGGGGCACCGACGGGCTCGCGGAGACCACGTCCGCGGGCGTGAACGTGTACCGGACCGGAGCCGGCGGAACCTGGTCGGCCGACGACATCAAGACCGCGCTCGCCTGGGACCGGGCGGCGGCCGCCCTCCACGCCTACACCTGGCCGAACCTCGGCGGCTACGCGCTCGCGACAGCCGGCTCGCCGGAGGACACGGGCCTGGCGAACGTCGTCACGACGCTGACGGACGACCCGAGCGGCAGCGCGATCGCGTTCTGGAAGGGCCGCGACGAGCCGCTGTGGAGCGACTTCCTGCCCTCGCAGCTCCAGTTCGCGTACTGCCGCGTCACCTCCCGCGGCGATCCCTCGTGGTGCGACGGCGAGGTTCCGCTCGACCCGAGCCAGCTCTGGGTCACGATCGAGGCTCCCAAGGGCACCGCCGCCGAGCTCGCGCCCTATTCCAGCGTCACCGACGTCCACGGCGTCGACATCTACCCGGTGACGCTCTCTCAGCCGTCCCCGGACCTGCACCGGGTCGGAACCTGGACGGCATCGCTCTCCTCGATCACGCCGTTCGGGCCGGTGTGGACGACGCTCCAGATCTGCGCGAGCGGCAGCTACGACAAGACGACGGGCCAGTTCGTCGTCCCGACGTACCAGCAGGAGCGGTTCATGGCGTACGACGCGATTCTCAACGGCGCCAAGGCGCTCACCTTCTTCGGTGGCAACAACCCGAACTGCTTCAGCGGCAGCGACTCCCAGTTCGGCTGGAACTGGTCGTTCTGGCAGAGCGTCCTCAAGCCGCTCGTCCAGCAGCTGTCGGCCTCCAGCCCGCTCGCCCCGGCGCTCGTGAACGCCGCGAGCACGCCGCAGGTCACGACGGGCGGGACGGGCACCGAGGTGGCGCTGCGGCAGGGAACCTCCGTCGACGACCTCTGGCTGATCGCCGCCCGAACGGGCGCCGGTTCGGCGACGGTGACGTTCAAGGGCCTGCCGCGGTGGGTGCACCGCGGAGGCGTCTACACCGAGAACCGCGCGGTCACCGCCTACAACGGGACGCTGCAGGACGAGTTCAACCAGTGGGACGTCCACGTCTACCACTTCGTCGAGCCGCTGATCCTCGGCAAGGTGGCGCCGAGGAAGGCGCGGGTCGGCTCGCGGATCACGCTGCGGGGCAAGGGCCTCGCCGCCGCGACGTCGGTCAGCTTCGGGGACGCCAAGGCGCGGTTCAAGATCGTCGGGGACCACAAGCTCGTCGTGACCGTTCCTCCACACGCACGGACGGGCCCGATCGTCGTCGCGTCGGCTCTCAAGCAGGTCGAGAGCAAGGCCGAGCTCGCGATTCTCCCGACCTCGAAGACGAGGCCGCGGATCGAAGGAGTCGCGCAGCTCGGACACCGGCTGCGCGCGACGAATGGCACCTGGTACGGCGACGAGCCGGCGAGGTTCACGTTCCGGTGGTTGCAGTGCAACAGGCACGGCAACGCCTGCACGCCCGTTCGCGGCGCGGCGCGGAAGACCCTGAAGCTCGGCCCGAACCGGCTCGGCAAGCGGTTCCGGATCCTCGTCACCGCGCGCACGGCGTCGGGCTCCGGCAACGCCCTCTCGAAGGCGACCGCCGTCGTCCGCGGCTAGCGCCCTTCTTACGGCTTCGTCTTGATGACCTTGCCCGAGGGCGAGATCACGTACCAGAGCCCGAAGGTGTCGCGGAGCGCCTGGCCCTTGTCCTGACCCGGCCGCTTGTCGAGCACGTACGTGTAGAGCGGCCAGTGGTTGTAGGTGACGACGCGCCCGTCGAGGCCGAGCAACTTCTTCTTCGCGGCTCCACCGGCGGTCGGCTTCTGTCCCTTCTTCACCGTCAGCGGCGGCCAGACGGCGGCGCAGCCGCCCTTGCAGGTCACCTTCTTGTGATGGTCGGGGACGAAGATGTAGAGCGTGAAGCCCTTGCTGTTCACGAGCACCGTGCCGAGCTTCTTGAGCTTGCGCGTCTGCACGGTCGCCGTCTTGGTGACGTGACGCTCGCCGGCGACGCTCGAGCGGGCCGCCGAGGAGCCGCCGACCACGACGAGCGAGGCGGCTGCAAGAGCGGCGACGAGGCCGATCCGGAGCGGGGTCACCATCGTGCGCATCCCCGTCACTCTAGACAAGACTTCGCATCGCGATCGACGTTGCTGCGCAGATCCCCCAAAAGGGGGAGGCCGGGCAGGTCCAGGGCGCGGGATGATCGTCTTGACTCCCGCTCGGGGCTGACGGCAACAACTCTGCGGCGGAGTTTTGAAAGCGGCGGGCCTTGCCCGCCGCTTTCCTTTTGCGCCTAGACCGCCTGCAGCGCGAGCGGCGATTCCTTGTAGATGAGCCGCTCGACCTCTTCCGCGGGCGCCGGCCGGCCGAAGAGGTAGCCCTGGCCGTATCGACAGCCCATCTGGCGTAGCCGCTCGGCCTGCGCCGGCTGCTCGATGCCCTCGGCCACGGCCGCGAGGCCGAGCGAGTCGCCGAGACGGAGGATCGCGTCGACGAACGCCTCGTCGACGTCCTCGCCGACGAGCCGGTCGACGAACGGCTTCGGGATCTTCACCGACTCGATCGGGAACTCGGCCAGGCGGCTCAGCGACGAGTAGCCGGTACCGAAGTCGTCGATCGTCAGGCTGACCCCGAGCTCGCGCAGCCGCCGCATCGCGACGAGCGCGCCGTCGCTGCTCTGGATGACTCCCGACTCGGTCACCTCGATCACGAGCCTGCCCGGGTCGACCGCGTACCCCTTGAGGGCCTGGGCGAGCGTGTCGACGAGCCGTTCGTTCGCGAGCTCGGCCGCCGCGACGTTGAGCCAGATGCTGAGCCTCTCGGGCCAGCGACGAGCGGCTTCGAGTGCTCGCTGGAGGACGAGGCGCCCGAGGTCGATCGCCAGCCCGGCCTCTTCCGCGGCCGGCAGGAAGTCCGCCGCGCTGAGGAGGCCGCGGGCTGGATGCGGCCAGCGCGCGAGCACCTCGAATCCCTCGAGCCGGCCGTCCGACAGCCGCACGACCGGCTGGAAGTGGACGAGGATCTCCCGGCGCTCGATCGCCGCCTCGAGGTCGAGGCCCAGCTGGCGCTGGGCGCGAAGCTTCTCGTGCAGGTCCGCCTCGTACAGCGTGTAGGCGCGCTCCGCGCGCTTGACGCTGTACATCGCGATGTCGGCGTTGCGGATGAGGTCCTCGCCGCTCGTGATGCCTCCCGCCCCGACCGCGATGCCCATGCTCACGTGACAGGCGACCTCTCCGCAGCCGAGGACGTACGTGCCGTCGATCGCGTCGAGCATCCGCCGGGCGACGGCGACGGCGACCTCCGCGTCGGCGTCGCGGACGAGCACGGCGAACTCGTCGCCGCCGATGCGCGCCGCGAGGTCCTGCGCGCGGATCGCGCCGTCGAGACGATGCGAGAACTCGGCGAGCAGCTCGTCGCCGGCGCTGTGCCCCCACGTGTCGTTGACGGCCTTGAAGCGGTCGAGGTCGAGGTAGAGGACGGCCGTCGAGCCGGAGGATCGCCCGAGCTCCTGTTCCACCGCCTCGAGCAGGTGCGGCCGGTTCGGCAAGCCGGTGAGGGCGTCGTGATACGCCTGGTGGCGCAGCTGCTCCTTCAGCTCGGTGACCTGGGCGAGCGAGTGCTCGAGCCGGCCGTTCTCGAGCAGGATGCTCGCGTGGCCGGCGAAGGTTCCGAGCAGCTCGACGTCGGCGTCGGCGAAGGTGCTGACGTCGCCGAGACGCTCGCCGACCACGAGCAGCCCGAACGTCCGATCCTCTCCACGCAGCGGCGCGACGATCGCGTCCTCGAGTCCCCGCGAGCGGAGGAACGAGTCGAACGTGAAGCTCGCTCGGCGCTGCGTGAGCAGCAGCGCCGAGCCGGCGGAGGCGACCTCCGCGAACGCCGCCGCATCCTCGGACGCGAACCGCTCCTCCGGGTGCATGAGGAGCTCGCCCTCGGCACCGCTGATGCTGCGTAGCGGCCCCTCGTCGTCGGAGACCGGCAGCAAGAGGATCTCGGCGTACTCGGCGCGGAGCAGCCGGCGCGCGGCGACGAGGAGCTGTCCGACCGCGAGCCCGAACTCCGGTGCGCCCTGTGTCGCGCGCATCGACTCGTAGAGGAACTCGACGTGCTCGCGTTGCTCGCGCTGCTCCATGTAGCCGCGGAAGGCGGCGACACAGGCGAGGACCGGGACGACGAGCAGGAGGACCGCGAGCGGCCGGACGTCGAGAAGCGTCACGACGGCGAGACCGAGCGACGCGGTCGCGAGCGCGCCGAACGTCGACGTCACGATCGTCCGGCCGAGCTGAGGCGCCTGGAAGCGGTCCTCCGCGATCGCGATCACCGTCGAGACGAGCAGCATCCCGACGACATGGGCGACGGCGCAGGCGACGAGGACGAGCACCCAGAGGTGCGGCGCCGAGTCGCCGGCATCGGCGAGCGAGCGGAAGACGAGCAGCGCGATGCCGCTGCAGAGCGGAAGCTCGGCGAGGTTGAAGGCGAACTTGGCGAGCTGGCGGAGCTGGCTCCTGCGCCTGTTGACGACGAGCGCGACGAGCGTCCCGGCGAGCTGTCCGATCAGGAGCGACGAAGGCGCGCCGAGCAGGAGCCCCAGCGTCAGCCCGATCTCGGTCAGCGAAAGCGTGTGTGCCTGCTTGCGGAACTGGAGATGGACGACGAGGACCTCGGCGAGGTAGAAGGCGAGCGCGAGCCAGTACCAGGCGAGGACGGGACCGCGGTCGAACGCCGGGGCGTCGAAGCCGTCGACCTCGACCGCCCACACGCCGGCGCACGCGAGTGCGAGGACGCCGTTGAAGATCCAGACGCGGCGCGGCGCCCGCAAAGCGTCACGCACAGATGCGCCGAGCGTCCGCAAGGGCTCGCTCGGCGCGCGACGCGACGGGACGAGAGGCCGGGCGGTCACCCGACCCTCCCGCTAATCGTCAGCCCCAGCTGGCACCGAGCCACGAGTCGCCCGACCAGCTGCTGCCGCTCCAGCTCGAGCCGCTCCAGCTCGAGCCGCTCCACGAGCTTCCCGACCAGGACGACCCGCCCCAGGCGTTGCCCGACCACGACGACCCGCTCCAGCTCGAACCGCTCCAGCTGGATCCGCTCCAGCTCGAGCCGCTCCACGAGCTGCCCGACCAGGAGGAGCCGTTCCAGATGTCGCCCGACCAGCTGTGGCCGGCCGCCTCGAGCGCCGCCATCGATGCCGAGTCGAACGGATGCCCGAAGATGTCCTGTTCGCCCTGGAGCAGGACACCGTCTTGCGAGAGGTGGTCGGTGCCTCGCGAGGCCTCGAGCGAGCCGGTTCCCGTCGAGGGGATGTCGGCCTGCTGCGAGGCGAAGACCGAGGGCACCGGCAGGCTCAGCAGCTTGTTCATGTCGAGCTCGCCGCATCCCTGCCGCTTCCAGTTCGACGCCGTGAGCCGGTCGCAGCTCGACGTCAGCATCGCCTTCACCTGGTCCGGGGTCAGCTGCGGGTACCGCTGGAGCAGGTCGGCCACGGCACCGGAGACGTACGCCGTCGCCTCCGACGTGCCGCTCCCGCGGGAGTAGCGGTCGCTCAGCGCGCTGGCGGGGTTGTTCTGGTCGACGTAGGAGCCCGGAACGCGGAGGCCCTGCATGTGCGTTCCGGGGGCGATCAGATCGGGCGCGCGGCAGGCGGTGCTGCAGCTCGCCGCGGTCGCCGAGAAGGGGGCGACCCGGTCGCCCCAGGCCGTCAACGTGCCGCCCGTATCGGCCGCACCGACGGCGAGGATCTGCGGGTCGTACGCCGGATCGGCGAGCCCCTGCGCGCCGACACCGTTCTGGTAGCCGGAGTTCCCGGCTGCGGCGACGACCACGATGCCCGCCTTCCAGGCCTGCTCAACCGCGAAGGCGAGCGGGTCGATCCCGTACGGCTGCGTCGAGTTCGTGCCGTACGACAGGTTGATCACGCGGATGTTCAATCCGTTGTCGTCGCGGTGCTGCACGACCCAGTCGATCGCCGCGATCACCTGGCTCACGTCCGCTCCGCCGTCGGCGACGCCGACCTTGAGCGAGACGAGGTCGGCGTCCGGAGCGACGCCCCGGTAGCCGCCGGGCTGGCCGTCGTTGCCTGCGATCAGGCCGGCCATGAACGTCCCGTGGCCGTTCTCGTCGAGGTTCCGGACGCTCGGATTCTGGGAGTCGAGGGAGAGGTCGGGCCCGTAGGTCACCTTCCCGGGCGCGTTCAGGCCCGGAACCGGCGAGACGCCCGTGTCGATCAGGGCGACGCCGACGCCCGCACCGGTGTAGCCAGCGTTCCACCACGCCTGCACCCCGTCGCCGAGGGCGATGTTCTGCATCGAGTACGGATCGGTCGCCGGGTCGTAGCCGGACGCGCCCCAGGAGGCACCCGAGTGCATCCCGCCGAACACGAGCGCAAGCACGAGAGCCAGCAACCCGATCTGCCAGGTCCTGAAACGAGAACCGTCGCGCGTCGCGAGGTCAACCCCCACTTCTGCCTCCTTGTCGCGACCGCCCTGATTGCCGCAGAACGGGCCGCAGTAGCCGCCAAGATCAGTGAGCGGAACGTAGGCCGATGCGGTGAGGCAAACCTCCCGCTAAAGGGGGAGAGGATTCGCTCGGTCGAGGGATCTTGAACGACGGCGAATAGCATCGAGCCCAATGACCTCCGTCCTCGAGTCGACGCCGCCGAGGTTCACCCCGGACGACGCCGCGCGGATCGCGGCCGACCTCTTCGGGCTACGTGCGACCGCAACCGCGCTCGGCAGCGAGCGCGATCAGGCGTTCCTGCTGGACGACGGCGAGGCGGGCGGTGTCCTCAAGATCTCGAACCCGGGCGAGGACGCCGCCGTGCTCGACTTCGAGGAAGCGGCGATCGCGCACGTCGCCGCGGTCGACCCCGAGCTGCCCGTCGCGCGGCTCATCGCGCCGAGAGCGGCGTTCGACGGCCACCAGGTGCGGCTCTTCGAACGGCGCCGCGGTCTCAAGGCCGGCCCGGAGCTCGAGGACTCCGCCGTGCGGGCGCTTGCCGAGGTGCACGCCCGTCTCTGTCTTGCGCTCCGGTCGTTCTTCCATCCCGCGGCCGGGCGCGAGCTGCTCTGGAATCTCCGCGCGACGCCGCGGCTCCGCCCGCTCCTGACCGAGCTCGCCGACCCGGACCGGCGCGCACTCGTCGCCCGCACGCTCGACCGCTACGAGGAGCGCGCGCAGCCGCGCTGGGAGCATCTGCGCGCGCAGGTCGCACACGGCGACTTCAACCTCGACAACCTTCTGGTCGACGAACGCGGCGCCGTGACCGGGATCCTCGATTTCGGGGACTGCTGTCACACGGCGCTCGCGGCCGACGTCGCGATCGCGCTGGCGTCCATCCTCCGCGGGCGGCCGGTCGAGGACGCGTTCCGGGTCGCCCGAGTCGCGCTGGACGGCTTCGCCTCGCGGCTGCCGCTCGAGGAGCTCGAGCTCGAGCTGCTGGGCGACCTGGTCGCGGCCCGGCTCGCGGCCATCGTCTCGATCAGCGCCTGGCGCTCACGCCGCTACCCCGAGAACAGCGCGTACATCGAAGCGTGGGACGACGACTCGTGGCGACTGCTCGAGTTCCTCGACGGACTCGCTCCCGACGAGGTCGCGCGCGAGCTGGGCGCGCGGCGGCGGCCGGCAGGGACGCCGGAGCTCGCCCAGCGCCGGGACGCCGCCCTCGGCGGTCTCCTGACACCGCTCACCTACGGACGCCCCGTCCACGCGGCTCGCGCCGAGGGGGTCTGGATCCACGAGCCGGGCGGGGGCAGGCTGCTCGACGCCTACAACAACGTCCCGGTCGTCGGGCACTGCCACCCGCGGGTCAGCGAGGCGATCGCGCGTCAGACGCGGCTCGGCGCCACGAACGCGCGCTACCTCGCGGAGCCCCTAGTCGAACTGGCGGAGCGGCTGCTCGCGACCTTCCCGCCGGAGGCGGCGCTCGACACCGTGCTGCTCGTCAACTCGGGCAGCGAGGCGAACGACCTCGCCTGGCGGCTCGCCGTCGGCGCCACCGGCCGGGACGGCGCGCTCGTGACGGAGCACGCGTACCACGGCGTCACGGCCGCGACGACCGCGCTCTCACCCGAGGACTGGCCGGCGGGGATCCGTCCGGGCCACATCGCCCGGATCCCGCCGCCCGGCAGCGGCTGCGACCTCGGCGCGGCGCTCGACGCCGCCCTCGAGGAGCTCGACGGACGTCTCGCCGCGACGGTGCTCGACGGATCGCTCATGAGCGACGGCATCCACGTCCCCAAGACGGCCGAGCTGCGCCTGCTCTTCGAGCGAACGCACGCGGCGGGAGGGCTGTACGTCGCCGACGAGGTGCAGGCCGGCCACGGACGGCTCGGGGCCGGGCTCTGGTCGTTCGCGCGGCACGGCATCGCGCCGGACGTCGTGACGCTCGGCAAGCCGATGGGCAACGGCTATCCGGTGGCGGCCGTCGTCACGCGGCGAGAGCTCGCGGAACGGTTTCCGTACGCGGGCAGGACGTTCTCCACCTTCGGCGGCAACCCGGTTGCGGCGAGCGCCGCGCTCGCCGTGCTCGATGTGCTCGCCGACGAGCGGCTGCCGGAGCGCGCGGCGGGCGTCGGCGAGCGGCTGCGCACGGCCGTCGAGCGCCTCGGCAAGCCCGAGATCGTCGAGGTGCGCGGCACCGGCCTCCTCGCCGGTGTCCAGCTCTCGAGCGCCGGGCTGGCCGCACGCGCGAGCGACGCGCTGCGCGAGCATGGGATCCTCGTCGGACGCACCGGGAAGGTCGGCGACGTGCTGAAGATCCGGCCGCCTCTCGTCTTCACGGACGAGCACGCCGAGCTGCTCGTCGGGGCGCTCGACCGGATCCTGGGCTGATCTTTCCCGCGCGAAGTCGTATCGTCCCAGGCCATGGCCGTCGAGCAGACCGACGCGCAGCTCGTCTCCCGGTGCCGCGCAGGCGAGACCGAGGCCTGGAACGAGTTCGTGGAGCGGTTCTCGCGCTACGTCCATGCGATCTGCGGCCGCGGCTTCCGGCTTCCGCAGCAGGACGCGGAGGACGTCTTCCAGGAAGTGTTCGCCCGCGCGTACGAGCGGCTAGGCGAGCTGCGCAGCGACGATGCCGTGCGTCCGTGGCTCGCACAGCTCACGCGGCGGCTCTGCATCGACCGGCTGCGGCTCATCGCCCGCGACGCGCCGTCCGACACCGACCTCGACGAGCGTGAGATCGACGACGTGCTCTCGACGCTCGACGACGCGATGACAGTGCGAGCGGCGCTCGACAAGGTCGGAGACCCGTGCCGCGAGATCCTGGACCGCTTCTTCTGCCGCGACGAGAGCTACCACACGATCGGTGACACGCTCGACATCCCCGCAGGAACGATCGCGAGCCGGATCTCGCGCTGCCTGGAGAAGGTTCGTTCAGAACTCGATGGAAGGAGTCGGGGCTCTCGCCCGTCATGAGTATCGAGATGAACGGATTCGACGAGGAGACGATCGGCCGGCTTCTACGCCTCCTTCCGCCTGCACCCGACGGCTGGGTGCGCGCTGCTCAGGAGCTCCCGGCCGCGCGGGCGGCGCTCGACGAGCTCGTCGCACGGGCCGAGCGGGATGCCGCGTTCCGGCAGCAGCTCCAGGCCGATCTCGAACGCGCCGTCGCCGCCGCCGGCTTCGAGCCCTCCCCGTTCATCGTCTCCCGGCTGCGCCGGCTCCTCGAGGCGGTCTAGTCAGCGCGGTACGTGCGCCGGTTGAGACACTGCCGCGGTGCTCACCGGCCTCTCCCTCCCCGCGCTTCTCGAGGAGCTGGCGTCTCCACGGGAGGTCCCGGGCGCGGGCTCGGCCCTCGCGGCGGCGCTCGCCCTCGCCGCGGCGGTCGTGCAGATGGCCGCGCGGCTCTCGCCGGACAGCTGGCCTGACGCTGCGGGAGTGGCTGCGCAGGCCGAGTCGCTGCGCGAGCGGGCGGCGAAGCTCGTCGACGACGACGCGGAG
>DATEHY010000056.1:0-5266 GCA_035279325.1 Gaiellaceae bacterium | reverse complement strand
CGCATGCCGGACTGCAAGCCGCCAGCGCGCGCCCTCACGTCTCCATACGTCCGTGTAGTGGAAGCTCATTTGCCACGGTTCGCCGCGATGGGTTCCAGACTGCGTGGACTCGCTCAGGACGACGGCCACATCGTCATACCTCCGAACGTGGGAGATCTGCAGATCGAAACTCTCAAGCACGTGTTCGGAGGAGGCGGCCTCTATCCAAGCCCTCTTCCCGGCAGGCTCGCGAATCCAGCCCGCAGTGGTGATCAGGAAATCGTCGGCGAGCAACGTCTCCAAGGCACTCCGATCGCTTCGCCGGAGCGCTTCGAGGAGCTCCCGCTCGACCTGTTCGAACTCCTTCACCGAAGCGACCGTAACGGAGTCGGCGCTCGGCGAATCAACGGTCGCCTGGGCCAGTGTTCCGGAATGACCCCTGACGATGCACGGCTGGCATCAGACAAACAGCCGTACAAGCGCGACGACCGCAATCGCTGCCCAAATAGCCAACGGCCCGCCGTAGATGCTGCCTCCGCCTCTGCCCCACGCGAAGAGAAACCGCCGGAGTCGTGGCCAATCCCTTCGGTGCGAGTACACGATCGATGTGCCAACAACCCAGGCGAGCAAGATCAGGCATAGAACGGCAAGGACTACTCGCGCGCTCATCTCTCGTGCGTGTGGCCGACCTGATGGCCGCAGACGGGGCAGAGGAAGGCGATCCCGCCGTGATCGTCCACGGGCCGCAGAGCGGACATCTCGCCGTGCCAACCGCAGCCACTGCACAGCCCCTGCGCGGTCACCCTGTTCACGGCCTCCAACAGGCGAGCGCGATTTTGCCGTCGGATGTACTGATGGAGAAACAGGCTTACCGCGGCGACGACACCGAGCATGACACCCGTTCCAGACCAGCTCAGGCCGAATCTGAAGTGGAAAACCAAGCCGCTTGCGGTGAGGATCCCAGCGATCCACAGCGCGCGATGCTCGCGTGCTCGGCGCAGCTGGGCAACGTCGCCGTCGTCGATGTCGCTGGCGCGTGGAGCGTCTGGCGTTTGGCTAGACATCGTGTCACGAAGCGTCTACTTCGTTGCTCGCGCTGTCAAGGAGCAGCTCGGCTGGCAGAGGCGTCGGGTGCGCGAGCGTCCTCTCGCTCGACCGCCGCGTAACTCGGGCTCGAGCTAGCTCTTCGCGGGATCCGGGCCTTGCATCGCCGAGCCCGGCAGCGGGAACGGGCGCGGGCGGGGGCGCTCGCGCTTCGGCTCCGGCTGCGGCTCGGGCTGCTCCGGCTGCGCCGGCGACTCGTCGGGGAAAACCGTCCCCTCGTCCTCGCCGGCGAGCAGGCGCTCGAACTGGTCCTTGTCGATCGTCTCGCGCTCGATGAGGATCGCCGAGATCTTGTGCAGCTCGTCCATGTGCTCGCGCAGCACCGAGAGTGCGAGCTCGTGCGACTCCTCGATCACGCGGCGGATCTCGTCGTCGATCTCGCGCGCGATCTCCTCGGAGTAGTCGGCCTCGGCGCCGTAGTCGCGACCGAGGAACGGCTGGTCGAAGTTGCGGCCGAGCACGCGCGGGCCGAGCTTCTCGCTCATGCCGAAGCGCATGATCATCTGCTTCGCCATCGACGTGATCTTCTCGAGGTCGTTCGCGGCGCCCGTCGTGACCTCGTGGAAGACGATCTCCTCCGCGGCCCGGCCGCCGAGGGTCATCGCCATCTGGTGCATCAGCGCGCTGCGCGTCGTGAGGTACTTGTCCTCAGTGGGCAGCGAGATCGTGAGGCCGAGCGCCTGGCCGCGCGAGACGATCGTGATCTTGTGCACGGGGTCGGTGTGCTCGAGATAGTGGCCGACGAGCGCGTGGCCCATCTCGTGGTAGGCCGTGATCTTGCGCTCGTGCTCCGAGAGGAGCCTCGCCTTCTTCTCCGGGCCCGCGACGACGCGCATGATCCCCTCCTCCAGCTCGTCCTGCTCGATGATCTTCTTGCCGCGGCGCGCCGCGAGCAGCGCAGCCTCGTTGACGAGGTTCGAGAGGTCGGCGCCGGTGAACCCCGGCGTGCCCGAGGCGAGCGTGTCGAGATCGATCTCGGGCGCGAGCGGCTTGCCCTTCGTGTGCACCTCGAGGATCTTGCGGCGGCCGACGCGGTCCGGCCGGTCGACGACGATCTGGCGGTCGAAGCGGCCCGGGCGCAGGAGCGCCGGGTCGAGGATGTCGGGCCGGTTCGTGGCTGCGATGAGGATGATGTTGTCCTTCATCTCGAAGCCGTCCATCTCGACGAGCAGCTGGTTCAGCGTCTGCTCGCGCTCGTCGTGACCGCCGCCGAGGCCGGCGCCGCGGTGGCGGCCGACGGCGTCGATCTCGTCCATGAAGACGATGCACGGCGACGCCTGTTTCGCCTGCTCGAACAGGTCGCGCACACGCGAGGCGCCGACGCCGACGAACATCTCGACGAAGTCCGAGCCCGAGATGGAGAAGAACGGGACGCCGGCCTCGCCCGCAACCGCGCGCGCGAGCAGCGTCTTACCGGTGCCGGGCGGCCCGTACAGCAGCACACCCTTGGGGATGCGCGCGCCGAGCGCCTGGAACTTCTTCGGGTTCTCGAGGAACTCCTTGATCTCCTGCAGCTCCTCGACCGCCTCGTCCACGCCGGCAACGTCCTTGAAGCCGATCTTCGGCGCGTCGGGCGTCATCCGTTTCGCACGCGACTTGCCGAAGCTCATCACCTTCGAGCCGCCGCCCTGCACCTGGTTCATGAGGAAGATCCAGAAGCCGAACAGGAGCACGAACGGAAGGAGGCTGCTGAGGATCGTCCACCACGGCGACGAGCCGACGCCCTTGGAGTTGAAGACCACCTGATGGGCCCTCATCGCCCGCTCCATCGCGAACTCCGACTCGTTGTTCGCGTAGTGAATCGTCACCGACGCGCCGTTCACGGTCGCCGAGATCGACTGCTTGTTCGGGTCGATGGTGACGGGCTTGGCGTCGCTGCTCGTGACCTGGTTCGACTTGACCGCCTGGATGAACCCGGACGTCGTCATCGACGCCTGATTGCCACCGTGCCCGCCGAGCGTCTGCAACGCGAGCCAGACGAGGGCCGCGATGATGACGAGCGGGAAGAGCGCGCTACGGAAGAAGCGATTCACGAGAGCTCCCGCCTGAGGGTACCAGCGTCACGACGGTGTAACGGCGGCGCGAGGCCTCAGGCTACGCGCTTTCGAGCACGAGCGACTCGTCGAGCACGCCGACATAGGGGAGATTCCGGTAGCGCTCGGCGAAATCCAGCCCGTAGCCGACGACGAAGCGGTTCGGAATCTCGAAGCCGGTGTAACGGACGGGTACGTCGATCTCGCGCCGGTCGGGCTTCGTGAGGAGGGTGCAGACCTCGAGGCTGGCCGGGCCCCGCGCCTCGAGATTGCGCATCAGATACGAGAGCGTCAGGCCGGAGTCGATGATGTCCTCGACCACGAGCACGTGGCGTCCCTCGATGTTGATGTCGAGGTCCTTGAGGATGCGCACCACGCCCGAGGAGTCGGTCGAGGCGCCGTAGCTCGAGATCGCCATGAAGTCGACCTCGCACGGCACCGTCAGATGGCGCATCAGGTCGGCGAGGATGAAGACCGCGCCCTTGAGGACGCCGATCAGCAGCAGGTCGCGGCCCTCGTAGTCGGACGAGATCTCGGCCCCGAGCTCGGTGATGCGCCGCTGGAGATCGTCCTCCTCGATCAGCACCTCGCTGACCGCCTGCTCGAGCTCAGTCGCGGACAGCCTGCACCTCCGGATGCTCGACGATGCCCGGCACGGCCACGACCTCGTCGCCACGCACGACGAGCGGCCAGGCCTCCCGCTCCGAGCGGGGGATCTTCGCGTCGACGAACACGTCCTGGATCTTGCGCCTCCTACCGGCCAGCCGGTCGCCGGGCCTCCATCCACGCACTCTAAGCCCTTCGAGCTCGGAGCGGATGGTCCAGTCGTTCCAGCGGATCTCGCCGGCGAGCTCGACCGGCCCGCGCTCGAGCCACAGCCGCTCGTGCTCGCGCACCGCCTGCAGGCCGCCGCCGAGATCGACCCGCTTCGAGCCGACGGGTGCCGCGAGCAGCTCGGCGAGCGCCGGCGGCAGAGTCTCGCGCGTGTCGAGCGCCCGCAGGAGGTTCTCGTCCGCGGCCGGGTGGAGCCGACGCAGCAGCGGCAGGATCTCCTCGCGGATCAGCCCCCGCTTCGTGCCGGCGTTCGAGGAGTCCACGCGGAACTCGAGCCCGGCGGCGCGGCAATACTCCTCCGTGTCCTCGCGCCAGAGCGGCAGGAGCGGGTGGACGATGCCGTCGTCGCTGCGTGGGGCGATGCCGGTCGCGGTCCCGCGCGAGACGAGCCGGTAGAGAATGGTCTCCACCTGGTCCGAGGCGGTATGGCCCGTAGCCCGAAGCTTGTAACAAGTTGTTACTTGCCGCCGTTGCTCGCGCAGTGCCGCCTCGGAGAGGCCGCGGCCGTCGCGCTCCACCACCTCCGCGCCGAGCTCCTCGGCGCAGAACCTCGCGTCCTCGTCCGACTCGGCACCACGCAGCTTGTGGTTGACGTGCAATGCCGACACGCGGTAGCCGAGCGAGCGGAGCAGATGCCAGAGGCATGTCGAGTCGGCGCCGCCCGAGACGAGGCACGTGACCTCGCCGCCGGGCGCGATCAGCTCGTGCTCGCGGACGAAGCGCTCGACTCGGGAGCGCAGCTCCTCCATCTGCCGATTGTGCCGCTCAGAAGACGAGAGAGCGATACGTGAGCTCGCGGGTCATCCCGATCGAGTCGTACAGGCGCAGCGCCGGCTCGTTCTCGGGCCGCACGAAGAGACAGACCGTGGGCACGTGCTCGAGCAGCAGCCGGCAGAGGTCGGAGAGCGCGCGTCGCGCGTAGCCGTGCCGGCGCGCTTGCGGGTCGACCCAGACCTGCTGCAGCTGCACGGCCGCGGGCGTCCACGCGGACGCCTCGGCCTTGAAGCGGATCACGCCGTCGTCGATCCAGAGCCACGAGCGTCCCTCCTCGATCTGCTGGCGCGTCCGCCAGCGGAAGCCCTCGGGATCGCGCTTGAGCGGATCGACGCCGATCTCCTCGCGATGCGCCTCGGAGCAGGCCGGCACGAGCAGGTCCAGGTCGAGCAGGCGCGCCGGGCGGAGCCCCGTCTCTCCCGGCTCGGGCGGCTCGCGGAGCGCGTAGACCGGCTGGCCGGGACGGTCGTCGCGCGGGCGCGGCATCTCGCGCTGCGCGGCAGCCCACAGGTCGCCCACCGCGCGCTCCTCGCCGATCACCA
>DATEHY010000055.1:0-18860 GCA_035279325.1 Gaiellaceae bacterium | reverse complement strand
GCTGCGCCGCGAGCGCGCGGACGCTCGGCAGCCGCGCCCCGGCCGCCTTCACCTGCGGCGCCGACTTCGCGCCGGCGCCGCAGGCGATGAGGACGAGGACGAGAGCGCTCGCCGGGAGGGACCAACGTTTCATCCTCGGCTTGATACGTCGCCGCGGCCGGGAGTGTCACAACGCTCGTACTACTGCAGGCGCTCGGCGAGGTAGCGCAGCGCGAGCGGGTAGCGGTACTCGATCCCGCCGTGCTTCGCGTCGAACAGCTCGAAGAAGACGTCGGTGATGCCGAGCTGCTCGAGCTCGCGTCGAAAGGCGATCGCGCCGAGGTCGAGGAAGTACTCGTCCCTCTTGCCGGCGTCGATGTAGATCGCGCGCATTCCGCGCAGCGCATCGGCGTGACGGGGAGCCATCCGCACCGGGTCCCACCCGAGCCAGCGCTGCCACACCTCGTCGCGCAGCATCCCGGTCTCGACGTCGAACGGGAGGTCGATCGAGCCGTCCTCGTTCGCCGAGTAGCAGGCGGCCATCGCCCACTCGTTGACGAGCGGGAAATCGGAGGACTTCGAGAGCGGCGGGCGGGAGCGGAAGTCCTCCCAGAAGCGGTCGTACGAGCCGTCGTACTCGTCCCGCAGCGTCCGCGCCACCTCGCCGAACTCGGGCAGGTAGCAGAGCTCGAACAGCGCGTCGCCGGCGTGCGTCGCGAGGCCTCCGAAGACGTCGGGCCGCAGCATCGGCACGACCATCGCGCCGTAGCCGCCGCTCGACTTGCCGGTGAGGCCGCGGTGGCCGGGCTCGGCGAGCGTCCGATAGCGCGAGTCGACGAAGGAGACGACCTCGTCGCAGAGGTACTCGCAGTAGCGGCCGGTCCCGGGCGAGTCGATGAACTGCGAGCCGCCGAAGGACGTCCAGCAGTCGACGGCGACGACGAGCGCCGGCGGGCACTCCTCCTCGGCGAAGAGCGCGTCGATCCGTTCCGGGACGTTGGGCCGGAAGGCGCTGCGGTTCCGCCACATGTCGAGCTGGCCCGTCATCCCCTGGATCAGGTAGATCGACGGGAAGCGGCGGTCGGGCTCGGCGTCGTAGGTGGGCGGGAGGTAGACCCAGAGAGGCCGGACGTGCGGGTCGCCGAGCGGGTTGTCGCGCAGGACCTCGCTCTCGATCTCCAGCTCCTCGAAGCGGCCGACCAGCTCCCGTGACCACGGCTCCATTCGACCTGTCTATCAAGTCGCGGCCGTCGAGCGCCCGGCTACACTCAGCGCATGGCCGAATACGGGACGATGCGGGTCAAGAGCGGGCTCGCCGAGATGCTCAAGGGCGGCGTGATCATGGACGTCGTCGACGCCGAGCAGGCGAAGATCGCCGAGGACGCCGGCGCCTGCGCCGTGATGGCGCTCGAGCGCGTCCCCGCCGACATCCGCCGCGACGGCGGCGTCGCGCGCATGTCCGATCCGGAGAAGATCCGGGAGATCCAGGAGGCCGTGACGATTCCCGTCATGGCGAAGTGCCGCATCGGCCATTTCGCCGAGGCGCAGATCCTGCAGGCGCTCGAGATCGACTACATCGACGAGTCGGAGGTGCTGACGCCCGCCGACCTCGAGCACCACGTCGACAAGTGGCAGTTCACCGTTCCGTTCGTCTGCGGCTGCACGAACCTCGGCGAGGCGCTGCGGCGGATCGCGGAGGGCGCGGCGATGATCCGCACGAAGGGCGAGGCGGGCACCGGCGACATCGTCAACGCCGTCACGCACATGCGCGCGGTCTTCGGCCACATCCGCCGGCTCGGCGCGCTGCGTGAGGAGGAGCTGTACGCGGAGGCGAAGGAGCTGCGCGCGCCCTACGAGCTCGTGAAGTGGGTCGCCGAGCACGGGAAGCTGCCGGTCGTGACGTTCACCGCCGGCGGGATCGCGACTCCCGCCGACGCGTCGCTCTGCATGCAGCTCGGCGCCGACGGCGTCTTCGTCGGCTCCGGCATCTTCAAGTCGGGCGATCCGGAACGGCGCGCGAAGGCGATCGTCGAGGCGACGACGCACTACCGGGACGCCGGGATCCTCGCGCGCGTCTCCGCCGGCCTGGGCGAGCCGATGGTCGGCATCTCGACGCAGTCGCTCGATCCGAGCGAGCTGCTCGAGACTCGCGGCTGGTAACGCCTGCTCTCCGTCCGACGCGGGGAGGACGATCTCCCCGTGCACGAGCGGGAGCTCAAGCCGATCTGGACCTCGGCGACGTTCCTGGTCTATGCCGGCGGGCTGACAGTCCTGCTCGGCGGGCTCGCCGCGCTCGGCTACCTCGCCGCCAACTACGGCCCGGGCGCCGAGACGGGATGGGCGCTCCTCATCCTCGTGATCCTCTACGCGGTCGCCCACGGGCTCCGCATCCGGGAGCGGCCGATCGCGGCCGGGATCTTCGCCTTCGTCTCGGTAGTCGCGTGGGGAGCCTTCGTGCTCTTCGCGTTCGAGTGGTTCGGCTGGAACGGCGTCCATGCCGGGCTCAGCCACTGGTCTTGGGCGCGAACGATCGCGATCCTGCTGATCCTCGGCGCCGCCTGGGACGCCCGGCGACGGTTCGACTTCCCCTTCATCCGGGTGATCTCGGCCGTCCTCGGCTGGATCTTGGTCCTCGACCTGCTGCCCGCCGGCGGCAACTGGTCCGCCGCCTGGGCTCTTGTCGTCGGGCTGGCGTACCTCGGCGCAGGGACGATCCGGAACGAGCCGTCGGCGTTCTGGCTCCACTTCGTCGGCGGCGCGCTGATCGGCGGCGCGATCCTCGACTGGGCACACACGAGCGACGGCGACTACGCGATCGTCTCGATCGTCGCCTTCGTCTTCGTCATCCTCGCGTACGCGACGAGGCGGTCGAGCTGGGCCGTGTTCGGGACGATCGGCTTCTACATCGCGACGATCCACTACATCGTCGGCTCGCCGACGGCTCTCGCCGAGGGATTCTTCGGGCTCGGGAGCAGCTCGACCTGCACTGCGACGCAGGGGAGCCCGCCCGTCTGCATGTCGTCGGGAGCCCCGATCAGCCCCTGGTCGCCGGCGCTCGCCTTCGGCCTGCTCGGCTTCTTCCTCGTCGCGCTCGGCCTGCTCGGCCGCCGCCGAACAGCCGCGACGCTCGCGCCGGCACCCGAGTAGCCCTCGTTACCATCGAAGGCGATGGAAAGCCCGCTCAGGATCGGCGTCCTCGCCGTGCAGGGGAACTTCCGCGAGCACGCCGCGGTGCTCTGCCGGCTCGGCGCCGAGCCGGTCGAGGTCCGGCTCCCCGCGCAGCTCGAGGGGCTGGACGGCCTCATCATCCCCGGCGGCGAATCGACGACGATCGGCCGGCTGATGCGACTCTACGGCCTCGACGAGGCGGTGCGCGGGTTCGGCGGCCCGATCTTCGGCACGTGCGCCGGGATGATCGTCCTCGATCGGGACCACCTCGGCGTCGGCGACTACCGGACGCAGCGGAACGCCTTCGGCAGTCAGGTGCACAGCTTCGAGGCGGATCTCGACGTCGGCGACGGCGACGAGCCGCTGCGCGCGGTGTTCATCCGCGCGCCGTGGCTCGAGGACGAAGGGCCGGACGTTCAGGTGCTCGCCGAGGTCGACGGCCATCCGGTGCTGGCGCGTGAGGGACGGCTCCTCGTCGCTGCCTTCCACCCCGAGCTGACCGACGATACGCGCGTCCACGAGCGGTTCCTCACCATCGTCAGGGAGAAACAAGGTGTCCGGGCATAGCAAGTGGTCGTCGATCAAGCACAAGAAGGGCGCCGCCGACGCGAAGCGCGGCAAGCTCTTCTCGAAGCTGACGCGCGCGATCATCGTCGCCGCGAAGGAGGGCGGGCCGGACCCGGCCGGCAACCTTGCGCTGCAGAACGCGGTCGAGAAGGCGAAGGCCGCCTCGATGCCGAAGGACAACATCGACCGCGCGATCGCGAAGGGCTCCGGCACCGACTCCGACTCCGCCGCGTACGAGACGGTGGTCTACGAGGGCTACGGCCCGGCGGGCGTCGCCGTGATCGTCGAGGCTCTGACCGACAACCGGAACCGGACGGCGGGCGAGGTGCGGCATACCTTCGACAAAAACGATGGCAACCTCGGTACGTCGGGAGCGGTCGCCTGGCTGTTCGAGCGCCGTGGCGTCGTGCTCGTGGCGGCCGAGGACACGGACGAAGACGAGCTGATGCTTGCGGCGGCGGAAGGCGGCGCCGACGACGTCTCCCTCGACGGCTCGAGCTTTCAAGTGTTGTCTGCGGCCACTGAGCTTTCCTCGGTGCGTGCGTCGATCGAAGGCGCCGGCTTCGAGATCGAGTCCGCCGAGCTGACGATGCTGCCGAAGACGACCGTCGCCGTCGAGGACGAGAACGAGGCCAAGAAGATCCTGCGCCTGATCGACCAGCTCGAGGAGAACGACGACGTGCAGGAGGTCTACGCGAACTTCGACATCCCCGAGAGGGTCCTCGAGAGCGTGGCCGGCTAGCGCCGCCCGCGGTTCCCCGTTCTGTTGACGCCCGAGCGGCGTACCGGCCGTTCCCGGCACCGAGCGCGGTGGGTAGCGGCGGTCGTGCTCGTCTGCGTCGCCGTTGTCGTACTGCTGATCGTCTGGATCAGCGGCGGTTCGTCGCCCTCCACCGGTTACGACGTCTCCTATCCCCAGTGCTCGGGCTCGTACCCGTCGAATCCGCTGTTCGGCATCGTCGGCGTCAACGGCGGGCTGGCGAACAACGCGAACCGGTGTCTCGGCGGCGAGCTGCGCTGGGCTCGCGACGCTCCGGGGCAGAAGCACCCCCGGCAACCGCCTGTGTCGCTGTACATCGATACCGGCAATCCGGGTGGGCATCACGTTCCGGACTGGCCGAGCGGCGGGGCCGCGCCCGCCTACGGTTCCTGTAACGGCCTACTGACCAACGCCTGCTCGTACCTCTACGGCGAGCAGCGCGCTGCCCACTCCTACCGCCGGGTCGCCACGTTCGATCCTGTCGTGGCCCGGACCGCGCCATGGTGGCTCGACGTCGAGCTGGGGGCGAGCTGGGCCGGGACCTACCAGCTCAACATCGCCGCGCTGCAGGGCTTCATCGCCGGGTTGCGGACCGCCGGCGCGGCGGGCGCGATCGGGATCTACTCCACCGGCGCCCAGTGGAAGGACATCACCGGCTTGACGGCGCAGACGACGGTGACCGCCCTCAACGATCACCTGTCCGACTGGGTCGCCGGAACCAAGTCCACACTCGAGCAGGCGCGGCGAAGCTGCGGCACCGGCGGCTTCACCGGCGCCGCGCCGACGCTCGCGCAGTACCGGATCGGCCCGCTCGACGCCGACCTGCGCTGCGGCGTCACGCACTGATCCGGGGAGGTGCGAGTGGTCAGATCGAGGCGCGAGGCGCGGCCGACGGGCTGCCCGACCGTCCTCTCTCTGCGACTGCTTCCTGCGACGCGGCCCGCATCCGAGCGAGGCGTGAACAGGATTCGTCCGGTCGGGTCCGTAGCTTTCTCCTGTGAAAGTCGTAGGCATCGATCCGGGGACAGCTGCTTGCGGGTTCGGAATCGTCCAAGAAAGCGGAGGCCGCCTCAGGGCGGTGGCGCACGGCTGCTGGTCGACGCCCGCCGGACAGGACACCGTCCTCCGTTTGAAGACGATCCACGACGCCGTCGCGGAGCTCATTGCGGAGCACGCGCCGGATGCGGTGGCGCTCGAGGAGTCGTACGTCGGCGCCGACGCCCGCATCGCGCTCTCCGTCGGGCAGGCACGCGGCGCCGTCCTCGTCGCGGCCGCCAGCGCGGAACTGCCGTGCCGCGAGTACGCCCCCGCGCGGGTCAAGCAGGCGATCTGCGGGTACGGCCGGGCCGAGAAGGCGCAGATGCAGCGGATGGTGAAGATGATCCTCGGGCTGTCCGAGGAGCCGACGCCGCACCACGCCGCGGACGCGCTCGCGGTCGCTATCTGCCACGCGCTCTCGCCGCCGCTCCTGCGGGCCGCCGCCGGATGAGAACGTCCGTTCCGGTGCGTAGATTGCGGCCATGATCGCGCGCCTGCGGGGCAAACCCGTCGCCAACACGCCGGAAGGGCTCGTGCTCGACGTCTGCGGCGTCGGCTACCTCGTCTACGCGACGCCGACGGCTGTCCGGAAGAGCGAAACCGCGGACGAGATCACGGTCGAGACGTACATGCACGTGCGCGAGGACACGCTCCAGCTCTACGGGTTCGCCGACCGCGGCGAGCGCGAGCTCTTCGTCCAGCTCCTGTCCGTGAACGGGATCGGACCCAAGGTCGCGCTCGCGATCGTGTCCGGCTCGCCCGTCGCCGAGCTGCGCCGCGCGATCGTGCGGGAGGACTCGGCGCGCTTCCAGGCGATCCCGGGCATCGGCAAGAAGACCGCCGAGCGGATCGTGCTCGAGCTGAAGGAGAAGCTCGGCGATCCGGCACTGGCGCCTGCGTCCGACGGCTCGGGCGGCGAGCACGTCGTCGCGCGCGACGCGCTCGTCGAGCTCGGGTGGACGCTGCTCGACGCCGAGCGCGCTCTCGCCGAGGTCGACGGCGACCTGCCGCCGGAGGAACGTGTCCGGCTCGCGTTGAAGAGGGCCGCATGAACGGGGTGACGCAGTTCCTCACGCCGGCGCTCCGCGACGACGACGAGGAGGTCGAGCGGAGCCTCCGGCCGCGCCGGCTCGACGAGTTCGTCGGTCAGGCCCGCGTGAAGGAGCAGCTCGCGATCGCGCTCGAGGCGGCGAGGGGCAGGGGAGAGGCGCTCGACCACGTCCTCCTCGTCGGGCCGCCGGGGCTCGGCAAGACGAGCCTCGCACACATCGTCCGCGAGGAGCTCGGGGTCGGCATCCGCTCGGTCGCCGGCCCCGCGCTCGAGCGGAAGGACGTCGCCGCGATCCTCACCGCCGTCGAGGCGCGCGACGTCGTCTTCGTCGACGAGATCCACCGCCTGAGTCGCGCTGCCGAGGAGATCCTCTACCCGGCGCTCGAGGACTTCCGGCTCGACATCGTCATGGGCCAGGGAGCCGCCGCACGGACGCTGACGCTCGACCTGCCGCCGTTCACGCTCGTCGGCGCGACCACGCGCACGGGGCTCCTCACCTCGCCGCTGCGCGACCGCTTCGGAATCACCTTCCGGCTGGACTACTACGAGGACGACGAGCTCGCCACGATCGTCCGCCGCTCGGCCTGGATCCTCGGCGTCCGGATCGCCGACGACGCTGCCGACGAGATCGCCGGCCGCGCGCGCGGGACGCCGCGGGTGGGCAATCGGATCCTCCGTCGCGTCCGGGACGTCGCCGAGGTGCGGCACGAGGGCGCCATCACGACCGAGATCGCGCGCGAGGCGCTCGAGCTGCTCGAGGTCGACGAGGCGGGGCTCGAACGGCTCGACCGCGAGCTGCTCCGCGCAATCGCCGAGAAGTACGGCGGCGGCCCCGTCGGGCTCAACACGCTTGCCGCGGCGCTCGGAGAGGAGCCGGACACGATCGAGTACGTCTACGAGCCGTACCTGTTGCAGCTCGGCTTCATCCAGCGGACTCCGCGCGGCCGCACGATCACCGCGCTCGGCCGCGCACATCTCGGCGCCGAGCAGCCCGAGACCGACACGAGCGCGCGTCTCTTCTAGCCTAGGCCGCGTGCGGCGGATCCTCGTCACCGGCATGACCGGCACCGGGAAGTCGAGTGCGCTCGCTGAGCTCGCGCGGCGTGGGTTCCGCACCGTCGACACCGACGAGCCCGGCTGGACCGTCGAGGACGCCGAGGGCGGACGCTGGTGGGACGAGGAGCGAATCGCGCAGCTGCTCGCGGAAGAGGGCTCGACCCTCTACGTCTCGGGGACGGTCTCGAACCAGGGCCGCTTCTATGACCGCTTCGACGCGGTCGTGCTGCTCACTGCGCCGGAGAACGTCCTGCTGACCCGGGTAGCCGGCCGCACGACCAACGACTACGGCAAGACCCCGGACGAGCGCGAGCTGATCCTCGGTCACCTCCGCGAAGTCGAGCCCTTGCTGAGGGCTTCGTGCACGCACGAGATCGACGTAACGCAGCCGCTCGACGTCGTCGTCGAGCGGCTCGTCGAGATCAACACAGCTCGCTAGTGTCAGAGCCGTGCCCGACTTGTGGACACCGGTCGCGGAGCTGCCGCACGAGGCCTTCGTCGAGCGCTTGCACAAGGCGATTGCGGCCTTCGCCGAGGCCAACGGCGTCGACAAGCCGGTCGTCGAGGTCGAGCTCGCCGACACGTCGCGCTTCGTCCTCGACCGGATCGACCCCGAGCCCGGGTTCGGGATGGTGACGCTCTACGTGACCGACGTCCGTGACGATGCCCCGGACGCGCTCATCGTCCCGATCGGCTCCCTCCGCAGGATCGAGCTGAGCAAGGCGCCCGAGGAGCGGGTCCAGCGCTTCGGGTTCAGCATCCCGCCCGCCACGGAGACGAGCCACGGCGCGACGAGCAGCGCCATCACGTCGAACCAGACGTAACCGCTCGCGACGCCGCTCGGCGGGTTGCCGTCTGGAATCCCGAGGCCGGGAAGCGTTGCGGCCCAGCGCCACGTCCCGATCGAGGTCCCGTAGAGCTCGAGCGCGCCGACGACGAGGAAGACGCCGGCATACGTCGCCCGCGAGCGCGAGCGCCAGAGGAAGACGAGCAGGAGCGGCACGCCGAACGCCCCCGCGACGTCGAGCCGCGGCAGCAGCGTCAGACCGGCGATGCCCCAGGCCGTGGCGCCGGCGGCGGCGGCCCAGACGACGGCGCGAGCCCGGAGAGTCCGGCTCAGGGCGATCCCGCTCAGGTAGACGAGCCCGTGCGCCGGCGGGATGAAGAGCGGCAGGTTGTGCAGCCGGTAGTGGTAGACGCCCCAGACGAGCGATCCCGTTACCTCGCCGAGGGTTGCGAAGAGGACGACGCCGACAGCCTGCGCCCGGACGAGCGGCGACAGCGGCCGCAGCGCAGCCGCGAGCACGACGAACGTGAGCGCGCCGAGTGCGAGCTGCCCGTGGAACGAGACCCGCGTGTCGAGCGCGAGCAGGCCGGCGAGGTACGCCGGGAGGGCGGCCGCGTACCAGCGGGGAGCGGTCATCGCCGGTACTGGAGCTCGTGCCAGCTCGGCGTGGGGAGGAGCTCGAGCAGCGCCCGTCCGCCGTTCGTGTCGGCGAACGTGAAGTCCTGCCGCTCGTCGTCCCAGTCGACCTCGAGCAATCCTTCCTTCACGCGGTGGTCGAGCCAGGCGCCGCGGAAGACGAGCTTCTTGAGCCAGTAGACGAGCGACTCGCCGCGGACGAGCGCAAGCGCGTCCCAGTGTCGGACGAGGTATTCGCCGAGCGCGCTGCGCGGAGTGTCGATCGCGTCGCGCTCGACGAGCTCGACGAGGTCCGCCGTCTCGTCCTCGTCCAGTTCGGGCCCGGAGACGAGCCCGAGCCGGACGGCCGCCGCAGTGACCCGTTCCTCGAAGTCGAGGCTGCTGAACGAGAAGCGATAGCCGAGGAACTCGACGATGTAGTCGTCGCCGGAGTGGTAGTTGCCGGCCGTTTCCACGGCGGCAGCGTACCCTGACCCGGTGCGGCTACTCCGCTATCCGGCGGCCCTCGCTGCCGTCCTCGGGCTCGTCGCGCTGACCGCGTGGGCGCTCTCGTGGCCGTTCGAGAAGGCGGTCTATCTCGCGCCCGTGATCGTGGTCGGCGGAGCCGCCGCGGTCGGTCTCGTCCTCCTCTGGGGGAAGGTGGCGATCGCCTCGCTGCGGGAGTCCCGCCACCCGCGCCGTGTGCTCGCGTACTGGCTCCTCGGCCTCGGGCTACTCGTGCTCCTGACGGTGCTCGGCGTCAAGCTCCCGCGCGAGGGCGGCTAGCAGCCGGTCGACCTCGTCGCGCGTCGTGTACGCGGCGACGGACAACCGCAGGAGATCGCCCTGGGCGTCGCGGGTGACGGGGATCTCGATCCGGTGCCGCGTGAAGAGCCGCTCCGAGAGGCCGGGTGTCGGCCGGGGCAGCCGGACCGCCGCCATCTGGGCGACCATCGAGTCCGGCGAGAGCGGCTCCGTGCCGACGAGGTCGCAGAGCTCGCGGCGGGCGGCTCGCGCGAGGCCGCGGCAACGGTCACGAACGTCGTCCCAGTCTCGCTCGCCCTGGAAGCCGATCGCGTCGGGAACCGTCAGCCAGGCCGCGGGGTCGCGCGTGCCCTGGCTCTCGATCCGCCGCGTGAAGGCCGTTCCCTCCTCGTAGCCCCAGCCGACGATCGCGGCGTCCACGCGGTCCTGGTGCTCGGGTCGCACGTGGAGGAAGCCGGCACCCTTCGGCGCTCCGAGCCACTTGTGCGCGTTTCCTGCGAAGTAGTCGGCGCCGAGCGCCTCGAGATCGACGGGAACCTGCGCGGGCGCATGCGCGCCGTCCACGATCGTGACGAGCCCGCGCGCGCCGGCGCGCGCGACGACCTCCTCGACGGGGAGCACGAGCCCGGTCGTCGAGGCGACGTGACTGACGAAGACCGCCCGCGTCCGCTCGCTCGCGGAGGCGAAGAGCGCCTCCACGAGGTCGTCCGGGTCGCCGAGCGGCAGGGCGATCGGCGCCCGGACGTAGCGTGCGCCGGCGCGGCGGCAGACCCACTCCCAGGCGCGATCGCAGGCGCCGTACTCGAGGTCGGTGGTGAGCACCTCGTCGCCCGGGCGGAGCTCGAGCGACCGCGCGGCGAGGTTGACGCCGGTGGTCGCGTTCGGCACGAAGGCGAGATCCTGCGGCGGGCAGCCGACGTAGTCGGCGAGGCCGGCGCGGGACGAGTCGAGGAGGCCGGACAGGCGGCGGTCGAGGAAGTCGACGGGCTCGCGCTCGAGCTCTGCTTGCCATGCCTGGTAGCGCTCGAAGACCGGCCGGGGGCAGGCGCCGAAGGAGCCGTGGTTGAGGAACGCGACCTCGGAATCGAGGAGGAACTCCTCGCGGAGCTCGGCGGCGGAGGGCGCGGCCATGGCTGTGACAGTCAAGCGACAACTTGACGTCAGCCTTTGGTGCTAGCAATAATGGCGCTATGACGACGGAGGCCTCGCGCATGCCGTTCTCGCTCCACCCGCTCGTGGTGGAGGCGAAGAGACGGATGCGCAGGCGGCGTCTGCTCCTCGTCGCTCTCGCGATCGCCCTCGCGGCCGGAGCGACGGGCGCGACGCTCGCGTTCTCGTCGTCCGCAGCGATCCGGCCCGCGGGGTCGTGCCCCATGACCGGCGGCTACTACGCGTACGCGGTGCCGCAGGACCCTGCGCACCCGCCCGCGGCGAGCAGTGGCGCGCCGAGCTGGGGCTGGACGCCGCGGAAGCGTCGGCTCCGGGCCGGGAACTGGATGCGCGTGGGCGGACACCTCTGGCGGATCACCGAGATCGCCGCCATGCCGGGCGTCGAGCCCGTCGGCCGGCCCTTCGCAATCGTCGGTTGGCCGATGGTCGGTCAACAGGTCTCCGGCAACACGTCGCTGACCATGTGCGGCCGTCTCGTGTTCGAGCCCGTGCGCTGACGTAACGCACGGTTCGCGGCTTCGTGCCGAGAGCCCGGCAATCCGTCCACACCCGTCCCGCACGGCCGGCCCAGCAGGGCGATTCCGTCCGCCCATGTCCGTAGCTTGGCTGCACATGCACGACGGCACCTGGACACTCGCCGACTGCCCGCCCGCCGCCCGGGCGGAGCTCGTCGGCGCGCTCGGAATCTCCGACGTCACCGCGTCCGTCCTGGTGCGGCGCGGCTACTCCGACCCTGCTGTGGCACGGCGCTTCCTCGACGGCGAGCAACCGCCGCACGATCCCTTCCTGCTCGGCGACATGGAGGAGGCGTGCGCCCATCTTCGTGCCGCAGTGGAGGAGGGCCGCCGCATCTGCGTCCACGGCGACTACGACGTCGACGGGATCGCCGCCACGACACTCGCCCTTCTCCTGCTGCGCGAGCTCGGCGCCGACGTCACGTGGCATCTGCCGAGCCGCTTCGACGAGGGCTACGGCGTCAGCAGCGAGACGCTCGCCCGGCTCGCGGACGACGGCTGCGGCCTCGTCCTGACGGTCGATTGCGGGATCACGGCCGTCGCCGAGGTGGCCGAAGCGAAGGAGCGCGGCCTCGACGTCGTGGTCACCGACCACCATCGGCCGGGCGAGACGTTGCCCGACTGTCCCGTGGTCGCCACCCGTCCGTCCGAGTATCCGTTCCCCGAGCTCTGCGGCACCGGGGTCGTCTACAAGCTTGGACAGGCGCTGTTCGGCGTCGACTCCGAGATTCCGCGGAGGCATCTCGACCTCGTCGCCCTCGCGACGATCGCCGACGTCGTCCCGCTCGTGGACGAAAACCGCTCGCTCGCCATCGCAGGGCTGCGAGGACTCGCGCGCACGCCGAAACCCGGTCTACGGGCGCTGATGCAGAACGCCGGCGTCGACCCCGCCGCGATCGACGCCGGAGCCGTCGGCTTCCGTCTCGCGCCCCGGCTGAACGCAGCCGGACGGCTCGGGCACCCGCGCGAGGCCCTCGAGCTGCTCCTCACCGAGGACGAGGCCGAAGCCCGCCGGCTTGCAGACTCGCTCGAGGAGCTGAACCGCGAGCGCCAAGCCGTCGAGGGCCGGATCCTCCGCGAGGCCGTCGCGCAGGTCGAGGAGTGGCCGCCGGAGCTGCGAGCGCGGCGCGCCTATGCCGTGGCCGGGGCGGACTGGCACGAGGGCGTGATCGGCATCGTCGCCTCGCGGCTCGTCGAGCGCTATCACCGGCCGGTCGTCCTGATCGCCGGCACCGACGGCGACTGGAAGGGGTCGGGCCGCTCGATTCCCAGCTTCGACCTGCACGCGGCGCTCGGCGCCTGCGCAGGCCTGCTCGGGCGCTGGGGAGGACATCGCGCCGCAGCCGGCCTTTCGGTGGCGCAGGAGAACGTCGACGCATTCGCCGAGGCGTTTGCCGAGCATGCGGCCGCACTGCTCGAGGAGGAGGACCTCGAGCCGGTGACGTCCGTCGACGCCGTCGTGGCCCGTGGCGCCGATCTCTCCCTCGGTCTGTGCGCCGAGCTCGGCCGGCTGGCTCCGTTCGGCCTCGGCAACCCCGCGCCGACGCTGCTCGCTCCCGGTTGCGGCCTGGTCGAGCTCGCGACCGTCGGCGACGGCAAGCACCTTCGCTTCCGCGTCCGGCGCGACGGCCGCGACGCGGGCAGCGCGATCGCATTCGGGCAGGGGTCACGTCTCGAGGTGCTCCGGCCGGATGCCCTGTACGACGTCGCGTTCCGACTCGAGGAGAATCGTTGGAACGGCACGGTCGCTCCCCAGCTCGTCGTTCGCCGCGTCTTCCGGAGCGCAGCACGGTTCGAGGAGCTGCGCGCGTGGCTGGTCGCGGAATTCGAGAAGCCGCTCGCGAGCCGGGACGCTGAGGCCGCCGCCATCTTCGCCGAGCTCGGGCTCGACGAGGTCGAGCGGTCGGGCGCGAGACGCCACCTGCTCGAGTCGGCGCGCTTCCGTGCCCTGCTCGCGGCGGAGCTGCCGCTCGCCCGCGCCGCGTGATCCGTCTCGCCCGGGAGGACGACGGCCCCGCGATTCTCGAGGTGCATCGCGCAGCATTCGGCGGCGACGACGTTCCACGGCTCGTCAGGGAGCTGTGGGAGCGAACCGATCTCTACGTCCCGGAGCTCTCGTTCGTCGCAGAGGACGCCGGCGCCGTCGTCGGCCACGTCATGAACACGTGGAACTGGATCGACGAGACGGATGAGCGCGTCCTTCAGTTCTCGCCGCTCGGCGTCCTTCCCGAGCACCAGCGCCGCGGCCACGGTTCGGCGCTCGTTCGCGCCTCGCTCGACGCCGTCCGAGCGCGGGGCGAGACGCTTCTCCTCGTCGAGGGGGATCCCGCCTACTACGGGCGTTTCGGCTTCGTCCGAGCCGACGAGCTCGGCTTGCTGCCGCCGCCCGAAGCGCTGCACGAATCGGCAGTGCAGGTCGCCGTCCTCGATCCGCAGAAGCCGCTGCCGCAGGGGCGGATCGTCTACTCGGAGCCGTTCAGGCACTGAGCGAGCGCCACGGCAAGGCGGAGGACGCTGCGGCGTCTTCTGAAACGGCGGAAACGGGGCATGGGAACCGTCACTTCGCTCCTCTAACGACCGTTCCTCCCGCAGGGATTCGCCCCGAAACCCGCGAGTACACTGAGACAGTGACGACCCTGCAAGCAGGCGAAAAGCACGAAGAGCTCCTCGAAGCGCTGCTCGCCGAGATCGCCGCCCAGCGCGCCGACATCGACGTCGAGCTCGTCACCCGCGCCTTCCGCTTCGCCGCCGCCGCCCACGAGGGACAGCTGCGTCGCTCGGGCGAGCCCTTTATCACGCATCCGGTCGGCGTCGCCTCGATCTGCGCCGGCCTGCGACTCGACGAGCAGACAATCGCCGCCGCCCTTCTGCACGACGTCGTCGAGGACACTGGCGTCGAGCTCGACACCCTGCGCGACGAGTTCGGCGAGGAGGTCGCGGCGCTCGTCGACGGCGTGACCAAGCTGACCCGCGTCCAGTTCCAGACCCGCGAGCAGGCAGAGGCGGAGAACTACCGCAAGATGGTCGTGGCGATGGCCGAGGACGTGCGCGTCATCCTCGTCAAGCTTGCCGACCGGCTCCACAACCTCCGCACGATCGAGTACCTCGGCAAGCAGAAGCAGATCCAGAAGTCGAGGGAGGCGCTCGAGGTCTACGCACCCCTCGCGCACCGACTGGGCATCCACGCGCTCAAGTGGGAGGTCGAGGACCTCGCCTTCCAGACGCTCCATCCGCGCAAGTACGCCGAGATCAAGACGATGGTCTCCGAGCGGCGAGCGGACCGGGAAGGCCACGTCGCCGAGGCCGCCGACGTGTTGCTCCGGGAGCTCGAGAAGGTCGACATCCCCGTCGACATCTCCGGCCGTGCCAAGCACTTCTATTCGATCTACGACAAGATGGCCCGCAAGGGTCGCGAGTTCAACGAGATCTACGACCTCACCGCGATGCGGGTGATCGTCGAGCGCGACGGCGAAGAGGGGACGCGCGACTGCTACGGCGCGCTCGGCCTCATCCACTCCCTCTGGAAGCCGATGCCCGGCCGCTTCAAGGACTACGTCGCGATGCCGAAGTTCAACCGCTACCGCTCGCTGCACACGACGGTCATCGGCCCCGAGGGCCGGCCGCTCGAGATCCAGGTCCGGACGAGGGAGATGCACGAGACCGCCGAGCTAGGCGTCGCGGCGCACTGGGCGTACAAGGGCGACGGTCGCCGCTCGAAGAGCGCCGACGCGGAATGGAACGACTGGGTCCGGCAGCTGATGGACATCAACGCCGACGAGTCCGACGCGCGCGAGTTCGTCAAGAGCTTCCGCACCGACCTCTTCGACGAGGAGGTGTTCGTCTTCACCCCGAAGGGCGAGGTCAAGACGCTGCCTGCGGGCGCGACGCCGATTGACTTCGCGTACGCCGTGCACACCGACGTCGGCCATCGCACGGTCGGCGCCAAGGTGAACGGGCGGATCGTGCCGCTGCACTACCGCCTGCGCAGCGGCGACCGCGTCGAGATCCTCACCGGAAAGTCGGCCGCGCGCGGCCCGTCGCGCGACTGGCTCTCGCTCGTCGCGTCGTCGCGCGCGCGCAACAAGATCCGCCAGTTCTTCTCGCGCGAGCAGAAGGAGGATCTCGAGGCGAAGGGCCGCGAGGCGCTCGAGCACTCGCTCAAGGGCCAGAACCTGCCGTACAAGAAGCTGGCAGGCTCAGCCGTCCTCGCCGGCGTGATCCGCGAGTCGGGGTTCAAGAAGGCGGAGGACTTCTACGTCGCGCTCGGCTCCGGGAAGCTGACCGCGTCGAAGATCGTCGACAAGGTCCTGCAGCAGCTCAAGGTCGCCGAGGTCGCAGAAGAGCAGGTTCCGGTCAAGAAGCCGCGCGCCCGCGAGGCCGCCGGCAGCGACAGCTACGGCATCAACGTGATCGGAGTCGAAGACGTCCTCGTCCGGCTCGCGAAGTGCTGCACACCGGTCCCGGGAGACGACATCGTCGGCTACATCTCGCTCGGCAAGGGCATCACGATCCACCGCGGCGACTGTCCCAACGTGCGCGCGCTGCGCCGCAACCCCGAGCGGTTCACGCCGGTCGAGTGGGAGGGAGGCGGCAGCCAGAGCTTCCGCGTCCAGATCGCCGTCGACTCGTGGGACCGGCCGCGCCTGCTCGAGGACGTTGCGCGCACCTTCGCCGAGCACGGCTCGAACATCGTCTCCTACGGGGGCACCGTGGACGATCAGATGGCACGGAACTGGTACGTGGCCGAGGTCGGCGACGTGAAGGCGCTCCGCGGACTGCTCTCCTCGCTCCGCAACGTCGACGGCGTCTTCGACGCCCGCCGCGTCACGCCCTCGTAGTTCCCTCGACCGAGGGATTCAGGCTCACCGACCCGGGGTTACCCCGTTCGAGGGAGACCCCGCTGCCGGTGCGGGGTGTCACCCTCGGACGAGGGATGGCCTCGTCAGCTTTGCCACAGCTCGCCGCCCGTGTCCCAGCCGACGAGACAGAGGTCGGCGATCTCCTCGGCGATCCGTTCGAGCTCGGCCCGCCCGAGCGCGCCGTCCGCGGCGAGCTCGGCGATCCGCTCGCCCCGCCAGGTCACGGGAACGCCGACTCGCCGGTCGAGGTCGGGCGTGCCGGACTCCGGACCGAGGACGAGCTCGTGACCCTCGACGAAGAAGATCCCGGCCCACACGCAGTCGTCCCGCGCGGCGAGATCGCCAACCACCTGCCGGAGCTGGTCGTCCGCGTCAGCCGACACCGAACGGAGCCCGGTAGGCGGACGGGATCGGGATCGGCCGGCGACGCTCGAGGTCGATGAAGACGAGGGTCTGGTGGGCGGTGACGAGAAGCGTCTCCTCGGGCACTTTGAATGCTGCGAACTCGTACGTCATGCTCGTCCGGCCGATGTTCGAGACCCGGAGGTGGATTTCCAGCTCGTCGTCGAAGCGCGCCGGCGCGAAATACTCGACGTCGTTCGCGCGCATCACGAACTCGCCGCCGACCTCCCGGTGCAGGAACCCGAGGGAGCGAAGGTACTCGACGCGGGCGAGATCGAAATACGGGTTGTAACGGCCGTAATAGACGATCCCCTGGGCATCGGTGTCCGAGAAGCCGACGCGGGTGCGGGTCGAGAAGGCGTACTGGCCGCTCACGAGCGGATCACCGCGAGCACCTCGTCGCGCTTCTGCTGCATCAGCTCCTCGGAGGTCGCCTCGAGGTTGAGCCGCAGCAGCGGCTCGGTGTTCGAGGGCCGGACGTTGAAGTGCCAGTCGTCGAAGTCGACCGAGACGCCGTCGAGGTGCGAGATGTGCCCATCGGAGTACCGCTCCTTCAGCTCCTGCAATTTGAGCGCGACGTCCGGCACCGGCGTGTTGATCTCGCCGGTGATGAAGTACCGCGACCGCAGCGGCGCGAGGATCTCCGACAGGCGCCGGCCCCTCTTCGAGATCAGCTCGAGCATGAGCAGGAACGGGACGACCCCCGAGTCGGCCTGGCTGAAGTCGCGGAAGTAGTAGTGGCCCGAGACCTCGCCGGCGAAGGCTGCATCGTCCTTCCGCATGCGGGCCTTGATGAAGGCGTGGCCTACGCGGTTCACGAGTGCCGTGCCGCCGGCGCGCTCGATCGTCTCCGGCACCGCCCGGCTCGCGCGGACGTCGTAGATGATCTTCGCGCCGGCCTCCTTGTCGAGCACGCTCTCGGCGAAGAGGGCCGTGACGAAGTCGCCGGGGACGAACTCGCCGGTGTCGTCGACGAAGAAGCAGCGGTCGGCGTCGCCGTCGAACGCGACGCCGAGGTCGGCGTTCTCCTGAAGGGTCTTGGCGACGATGAACTCCCGGTTCTCGGGCAGGAGCGGGTTCGGCTCGTGGTTCGGGAACGAGCCGTCGGGCTCGAAGTAGCAGCGCACCGCCTCGACCGGGAGCTGCCCGAGCACCCGCGGAAGCATCGTCCCGGCCATGCCGTTCGCGCTGTCGATCACGACCCGCAGCGGCTCGATCGCCTCGACGTCGACGAAGGACAGCACCCGTTCGACGTACGCGGGCCAGATGTCGTACTCCTGGATCGAGCCGCCGGCCGGCGCTTGTAACAAGTTGTTACTTGCGACGGCTCGGTCGCGAAGATCGAGGAGGCCGCTGTCGCCGCCGACGGGCAGCGCGCCGCGGCGGACGAGCTTCATCCCCGTGTACTGCTTCGGGTTGTGCGAGGCGGTGACCATGATCCCGCCCTCGAGCTCGAGCGAGCCGACCGCGAAGTAGACCATCTCGGTGCCGACGAGCCCGAGGTCGAGTACGTCCGCTCCTGCCTGCGCGGCGCCCCGCATCGCCGCCTGCTGCATCGCCGGCGAGGAGAGGCGCATGTCGCGCCCGACGGCGATCCGCCTCGGCTCGAACAGCTCGACGTACGCGCGCCCGATCGCTTCGGCTCCCGCCTCGTCGAGCTCGTCGGGGTAGAGGCCGCGCACGTCGTACGCCTTGAATACCTTCGGATCGAGCACGGGCGCGATGCTATGCGACGTCCTCACTTGACCTTTCCCACTACGGGAAGCTGCATCCTGGCTGCATGCTCACGATCGGACGCTTCGCAGACACGACGGACCTGACGGCGAAGGCGCTCCGCCACTACGACGAGATCGGCCTGCTCGTGCCCGCGCGGGTCGACCCGGACAACGGCAGTCCACGGCTATCGCGTGGCGGAAGAGCTGCGGGACAAGCACAGCCTGCTGATCGAACTCAATGCCCTGGTCGAAGGCGGAGGCGATCCGCTCGCCGTACAGATCCGTGACATTCCTGGGCTACGGCTCGCCGGCACGATCCGCCATCTGCGCCTGGTCGACCCGAAGGGAATCGACGAGATGGTGCAGCTCGCATGGAAGCGGCTCGGCGAGTTGGGTATCGAGCCCGTCGAGCC
>DATEHY010000054.1:0-61685 GCA_035279325.1 Gaiellaceae bacterium | reverse complement strand
TCCCGTGTCCCGTTCCGCTCGGCGCGTGTCGTCGGCGCAGCGGCGGCGGCCCTGACGGTCGCCTGCGAGGCAACCACCCGCGCGGCGACGGCTCCGGTGGTTGCGAGGCCGGCGGCGACGACGACCGCGGCCGTGCCTTTCGCGACCGCCACCTGCTGCATCCCGGCGCGCCTGAGCCAGCGCCACAGCCCGAGGCCGCCGGTCGTGACGCCGAGCGTCTGCCGTAACCGTTTCCGGCCGCGGTGCAGGAGCATCGTCACCGCGTTGACCGACGTGCCCATCTGCTCCGCCGTCTCGCCGTACGAGTACCCGAGGAGATCCCGGTACACCACGGCCGTCCGCTGCTCTCTCGGCAGGCTCGAGAGCGCCGCGCGAATCTCGGGCACCCGCGACGCTTCGTGCACCGCGTACTCCTCGAGCGGTTCCGCGTTCAGGCGCCGCCGCCGCAGGCGCCGCCCGGCGTTGAGGGCGATCGTGGCGAGCCAGGCGGGCGGGTTGTGCGGGATCGTGCCGCGCTCGATCGCTCGCTGCGCGTCGAGGAACGCCGTCTGCACGACGTCCTCGGCGTCGTGGTGGTCGCGCAGCTCGCGCTCGACGAGCCGCACGAGCCCCGCGTGGTGCTCTCGATACAGGCGTTCGATCTCGATCGGCACGGCCCGGTGATTCCCTTGCGGCCAGGGGAGCCAAACGGACGGCTCAGGTGGCAGCGAGCACTCGCCCGCCGGGCCTGGACACGATCCTCGCGGTCTTCTAGCCTCCGGGGCAGGCGTCGTATCCACCACAGGGGGCTGCTTTGGACACCTACCACGTCATCCTCTACGTGCACCTGCTCTCGCTGTTCGTCGGCATCGGTGCCGGTTCCGTTCTCCTCACGTGCCTCTTCCAGCTGCGGGCCGCTCGCTCCGTCCAGGCGGCCGCGCCGTGGGGGATTGTGTCGAGCAAAGTGGCGAAGCTCTTCCCGGTCGCGATCCTCGGCCTCTTTCTCACCGGCGCGTACATGACCCACAAGTTCTGGACGTGGAGCACGCCGTGGATCGACGTCGCCATCGCGGTGCTCGTCCTGCTCGGCGTCCAGGGAGGCGGGATCGCGGAGCACACCGCGAAGAAGCTCCAGGCGGCGATGATGGCCAACGGCCCCGGGCCGCTCGGCGCGGAGGCGCGCCGGCTGACGCTCCACCCCGGCCTCTGGGTGGTCGAGCTCTCGAACCTCGGTCTCGTGTTCGGGGTCGTCTGGAACATGACCGAGAAGCCGGGCTGGGGCGGTTCGCTTGCCTCGGTGGTCGTGGGCTATGCGGTCGGCGCCGGGCTGGCGCTTCTGCTCAGGCGCGCACCGCAGGAGGAGCTCGCGGCAGCCGCCGGCCCGGCCGGCTAGCGCACGGGCAAGCTAGGTCGAGCGCAGCGTGTTCTCGATCAGGCGCGCGTAGTTCCAGCACGCATACGGGAACGGGTGCGTCCCGTCGGAGAGCATCTTGTTCGTCGAGCTGCCGTACCAGTCGGCGAGGTGCGCCGCGTGCCAGTCGCGCAGCCAGCCGACGAGCGCGTGGTTCGACTCGTCCTGCCAGCTCGTCGAGTTGCGGACGTTGACGACGACGATGTCGGGGATCCCGCGCAGCGCATGACGCAGCCTGGTGAGGTCGCCGTACCAGAGCGGGCCGTTGTTCCCGACCTGGATCACGACCGTCTTCGGCAGCTTGTGGTGCCGCCGCAGCCGCTGCAACTCGTCGATCGTGTCGTCGATCTGGCGACCCACGGTCGCGTCGACGCGGACGCGGTGGTGTAGCGCCTCCCTCAGCTCCCGCGAGCAGCCGAGCATCACCGAGTCGCCGAGCGCGAGGATCCGTCCCGGCGGCTGCGGGTGCAACTTGGGCTTCGTCGTGTGGCCCGAGGGCTGAGAGACGTCATGGTGGCGCCGCTGCCCGATCGACGTCGTCCGCGTGTGCTGCGTGGTCGCCTTCGCCTTCGGCGGGTTGACGTAGCCCGAGACCGGGTTCAGCGCGTGCGGGACGAAGAAGAGGACGGCGAGCGCCGCCCCGAGGCCCATCGCTCCGGCGCCGACGACCTCGAGGCGGATCCGCCGCGAGTACTCGGCGAGCCGCCGCTGCAGGCTCCCCGTCCGAATCGGCTGCTCGACGTAGCGGTACGAGAGCGCCGCCGCCGCGAGGACGATCGCCGCCTGCGCGACGACGACGCCCGGCCCCGTCCACGGGATGTCCACGCCGGGCCGCATGAGCTCGACGACCGGCCAGTGCCAGAGGTAGATCCCGTAGCTCCGCTCGCCGATCCAGCGCAGCGGCGCCACTCCGAGCGCCTGGCCGAGCCCCGTTTCCGGATGCGCCACCGCCGCGATCAGGACGGCGAAGCAGAACGCGGCCGCGAGGTCGCCGCCGCGATAGAGCGTCGGGTTGAAGTCGACCATCTGCCTGAAGAGCAGGACGCTGGCGACGAGCGCCGACACGCCGAGCAGCTCGAGCACCGGCAGGGCGCGACGCAGCCGCTCGATCGCGGGCCAGACGAGCGCGAGCAGGATCCCCATCAGGAGCAGGAAGGCACGCGTGTCGGTGCCGTAGTAGACCCGTGAGGGATCGGTCGGGTCGTAGAGGACCCACATCAGCGCCGTGGATCCCGCGATGCCCGCGGCGACGACGAAGGGCAGCCGTCGGCGGCCGATCAGCACGAGGCCGGGCACGAGCAGCAGCGGCCAGATGACGTAGAACTGCTCCTCCACCGCCAGCGACCACAGGTGCTGCAGCAGCGACGGGTTCCCCATCCGCACGAAGTACGAGTGGTTCGCGATGATCAGGTGCCAGTTCGTGTAGTAGAGGAGCGAGCTGACCGCGTCGCCGCGCGTCCGTGCGAGGTCGCTGCGCGCGAAGATCGCGGCCAGGGCGAGCGCGGCGAGCACGACGACGACGAGCGCGGGCAGCAGCCGCCGCGCCCGTCGCAGCCAGAAGCGGCGCAGGTCGATGCGCGTCCCCGCGTCCCACTCGACGAGCAGCAGCGACGTGATCAGGTAGCCGCTGAGGACGAAGAACAGGTCGACGCCGAGGAATCCGCCGGGCAGCCAGTCGATCCGCGAGTGGTAGAGGAAGACCGCCGCGACGGCGATCGCGCGCAGGCCGTCGAGGCCCGGGCGGTAGGCGAGACGGGGTCCTCTTGTCGCGGCTGGCTTCGGCATCTCGGCAGCAGCTTAGGGCGCGTTTCGGCGGGTCGCCAGAGCCTCTTCGACGAGCTCCGTGAGGCCCTGGGCGGCCTCGGCGAGCGCGCGCTCCGGACCGTAGCGATCGACGAGCGAGATCGCGTCGATGGGGCTTTCGGGTGCGACGTTTCCTGCGACGACGAGCGTTTCGACGCGGGCCGCGCTTGCCCTTTCGAGGACGCGGCCGACGACCTTGCCGGTGCAGGAGGTCGCGTCGACGAGGCCCTCCCCAGTGACGACGAGATCGGCCTCCGCGAGATGCTCGTCGAAGTCGAGCATCGCAGCGACCAGGTCGAAGCCGGGGATGAGCCGAGCGCCTGCCGCAGCCAGTCCGCCCGCGAGGCCGCCGGCGGCTCCGGAGCCCGGAAGGTCAGGCACCTCGAGCTTCGCGAGCCGCTCCCGCAAGATCGCGACCTGCTCCGGCGTCGCTCCCTTCTGCGGGGCGAAGACCTCGGCGGCCTCGAGGAAGCGTGCCTCGACGTCGCAGGCCACGTCGACCGGCACCGGCAGCGGCGTGGGAAGGGCTTCGCTGGCGCCGGAGCCTCCGTCGGTCGAGGCGACGCCGCCGACCATCACGAGGACGCGCCCGACGCCCTCCGCGATCGCCGCGGCGACGAGCTCGCCGACCCCGCGGCTCGTCGCGCGCAGGGGATCGTTCCGCTCCGGCCCGCCGGCGAGGGAGAGGCCGCACGCGAGCGCCGCCTCGATCAGCGCCGTGCCGTCGTCCTCGAGCCGCCACGCGGCGTCGACCGCCTCTCCGAGAGGCCCGGTCACGGTCGTCCGCCGGTTGCCTCCCCCGAGGACGTCGAGCGTCCCTTCGCCGCCGTCGGCGAGTGGCAGCTCGTCCGCCGTCCAGCCCGCGCGGACGGCGCCTGCCGCGATCGCGGCCGCGGCTTCGCGCGCCGTGAGCGTGCCGCGGAACTTGTCGGGGGCTGCCAAGAGACGCATCGAGCGTGGATTGTCGCTACCGTTCGGGCTGCACGAGAACTAGAGCGAGTACCGGTCGCGCGTCCGTTGCGCGCCTCCTGTCCGTTCAGAACTTCCGCGGAGGGAGGTGTTTTCAATATGGCAACCGGAACCGTGAAGTGGTTCAACGACGCGAAGGGGTACGGGTTCATCACCCCGGACGAGGGCGGCAAGGACGTTTTCGTTCATTTCAGCGCGATCAACTCCGAGGGCTTCAAGTCGCTCGCGGAGGGTGCGCGCGTCGAGTTCGAGCCGGCCGAGGGTCAGAAGGGCCCCGAGGCTCGGAACGTCGTTCCCGTCGGCTAGCCGAGCTCGCGAGTGCTGCGCACTCGCTCGCTGGTTGAAGGAACTGCGCAGGCCGGAGACGCGGTCTCCGGCCTGCTTCGTCCTCTAGAGCGAGAGGCTCGACCTAGCTCTTGCTCGCCGTCGCCTTCCCGCCCTTGCGGCCGGCGGCCTTCTTCTGCGCGGTCGTGCCGCCTTGCTTCGAGTTGCTGCGGCGCGTGCCGGATCCCGACGCCTTGCCGCCGCGGCTCGAGGCGCCCGGTGAGTTCGCGATCTTCGCCGCGCGCTCCTTCGACATCCCCTTCTCCTTCAGCTTCTCGTACTGCTTCTCGTTCTTGACGCTCGGGCGCTTGCCGGGCATGCGATCCTCCTTACGGTGGACGATGGTCCCGCTTACCCAACGGGCGTTCCTGGAATCGCGATTCGCCTGCTCGTAGCGGGAGACGAGGAGGCCGTACGGGAGCTCGCGACGTACGATGGCCCCGGCGATCCCGAGGCGCTCCTCGCCGATCCGCGGACGCTGATGCTGGTCGCGTTCGACGATGAGCGCCCGGTCGGCTTCGTGCTCGCCCACGAGCTGCCGCGGAGGCACGGCGACCGGGCGAAGCTGTTCGTCTACGAAGTGGACGTAACCGAGAGCCACCGGCGGCGCGGTATCGCGTCGGCGCTGTTCGCGCGGCTCGGCGAGCTCGCGCGCGAGCGCGACGTGGGCGCCGGCTTCGTCCTGACTGAACCCGACAACGGCCCGGCGAATGCGCTCTACCGCGACGCCGGCGGAGCGAGTGAGGCGGTGGTCGTCCAGTGGGAATTCCGGTACGCGGACGACTGACCACGCTGCGGCCGGCCGACGCGGGCGACATCGAGCGCCTGGTCGCCTGGCACGCGGATCCCGAGGTCTCGCGCTACTGGGACGAGGAGACGTTCACCACCGCCGAGATGGAGGAACGGCTCGCGCGCGCGGACGTCGAGGCGTGGATCGTGGAGGAGAACGGCGAGCCGGCGGGCTATCTCCAGGTGCATGCGGAAGGCTCGACATGTTCCTCGTCCCGTCGGCGCGGGGACGCCGCCTCGGCCCGGACGCCGCGCGCGCCATGACCGAGCACCTCCTCCACGAGCGCGGCCGCGACCGCGTGATCGTCGACCCTTACGCCTGGAACGAGGGAGCCGTCCGTGCGTGGGAGCGCGCCGGCTTCGTCGAGGTCTCGCGTCACGAGGCCGACGCGGAGCACACCGCGCCCTGGATCCTGATGGAGTTCCGGGGCTAGTCCGCTTCCGGAACATCCTCGGCGTTCGGGCCCCCCTCTTCGGGATCGGGCGCGGGCGACTCGTCGATCTCCTCGCTCCGGTCGTCTTCGCGAGGGTGCATATCCTTGACCGGTTCTGTCATGAAGGTCGTCCTTCCCGACAACTCGGAGCTCGAACTTCCCGCCGGCGCGACCGGGCTCGACGCCGCGCGCGCGATCGGCCCGAAACTCGCCGAGCAGGCGGTGCTCGTGCGCGCGAACGGACGCGTCCAGGATTTGCGCCTGCCGTTGCAGGATGGCGAGCCGATCCAGATCCTCACCACGCGGGACAAGGACGACCCGGACGCGCTCGCCGTCCTGCGCCATTCGTCGTCGCACCTGCTCGCGGAAGCCGTGACGCACCTCTATCCGGGGGTGAAGCTGGCCATCGGGCCCCCGATCGAGAACGGCTTCTACTATGACTTCGAGTTCCCCGAGCCGATCCGGGAGGAGGATCTCGAGGGCATCCAGGCCGCGATCGACGCGGAGCTCGCCGAAGGCCGCGAGTGGGCCCGGCGGGAGATCTCGCGAGACGAGGCCCGGCGGCTCTTCGCGGCGGATCCGTACAAGCTCGAGCTCGTGGACACCGCCGAGGGCGACATCTCCCTCTACACGCAACATGGAGATGGGGGCGACTTCACCGACCTCTGCCGCGGCCCGCACCTGCAGAACTCGAGGCCGATCAAAGCGCTGAAGCTGACGGGCCTCGCCGGCGTGTACTGGCGCGGCGACTCCGCGAACCAACAGTTGACGCGGATCTACGGGACCGCCTTCTTCTCCCAGGCCGACCTCGACGCCTACCTCGAGCGTCTCGAGCGCGCGAGAGGCCGCGACCACCGACGTCTCGGGCCGCAGCTCGACCTCTTCCACATGTCCGAGTACTCGCCCGGCTCGGCGCTCTGGACGGGGAAGGGGATGGCGATCTACAACGCCCTCGAAGACCTGCGCCGGCGCGAGAACGCGAAACGCGGCTACGCCGAGGTCAAGACGCCGCTGATGTGGGACGTCGAGCTCTGGAAGCGCTCGGGCCACTGGGAGAAGTACGGCGAGAACCTCTTCCGCATCGAGCACGGCGACTCGCTGTACGGGCTGAAGCCGATGAACTGCCCGGGCCACATGCTCCTCTTCAACACGCAGCTGCGCAGCTACCGGGACCTGCCGATCCGCTACGCGGAGGCCGCCGTCCTCCACCGCGACGAGCCGACCGGGAGCATGCAGGGGCTGACCCGCGCGCGGCAGTTCAGCCAGGACGACGCGCACGTCTTCTGCACCGAAGACCAGATCCAGGAGGAGATCGACGCGATGTTCGACTACGTCGACTTCCTCTACGACACGTTCGGCGTACGTGAGCTCGCGCACGCCGAGCTCGCGACGCGGCCCGACAACAAGCTCGGCACCGACGAGCAGTGGGATCACACCGAAGGCGTGCTGCGCGGGGCGCTCGAGCGGATCGGGCTGCCCTATCGCGTCGCCGAGGGCGAGGGCGCGTTCTACGGGCCCAAGATCGACTTCTTCATGGACGACGCGCTCGGCCGCCCCTGGCAGATGGGGACGATCCAGCTCGACGGCCAGCAGCCCGAGCGGCTCGGCTGCACGTACATGGGCTCGGACAACCGCGAGCACACGCCGTACGTCATCCACCGCGCGCTGTTCGGCTCGCTCGAGCGCTTTATCGGGATCCTGCTCGAGCACTACGGCGGCGACCTGCCGTTCTGGCTCGCGCCCGTGCAGGTTCGCGTGCTGCCGGTGGGAGAGGGGCATCTCGCCGCCGCGAGCGACCTTTCGCGCCGGCTCGCCGAGACCGGCTATCGCGCCGAGGTGGCGGAGCCGACGGACACGATCGGCAAGCGGATCCGGGCGGCCGAGCTCGACAAGATCCCGGTCACCGTCGTCTACGGCGACCGTGAGAGCGACGAGCGCCTCGCGGTCCGCGAACGCGGTGGCGAGCAGTCGACCCTGTCCCTTTCAGATCTGCTCGCCAGGCTTGCTACGCTCTGACCTCTGAAAAGCAGGGGCGGACCGTTCCTCACCTCCCGGGCCGCACCACGGACCGCGGGGGTTCAACCGAGTCACGGTGTTGGCTTGACGCCGGCATTGACGAGGAAACGGCCGCTGCATGCAGCGGCTTTTCATGTTGCGACCACGAAACGAGGAGGAGTAAGCCCAACTTGGTGATTAGCCTTTGAGGCCCAGACGCCGGCCGTTCGACCAGACCCGCCCTGCGCCACGTGACACGACGCGCATCAACGATGCGATTCGCGTCTCCCGCGTTCGGCTGATCGACGACGACGGCAGCCAGCTCGGAATCAAGACCACGGACGAGGCGCGCGAGTACGCCTACGGCAAGAACCTCGACCTCGTCGAGGTGGCGGCCCAGGCCGATCCGCCTGTCGCCAAGGTCATGGACTACGGCAAGTACAAGTACGAGCAGGAACAGAAGGCGAAGCAGGCCCGCAAGCACCAGAGCCAGATCCAGGTCAAGGAGATCAAGCTCCGCCCGAAGATCGGCGTCCACGACTACAACACCAAGAAGGGACACGTCGAGCGATTCCTCAACCAGCGCGCGAAGGTGAAGGTCACGATCATGTTCCGCGGCCGGGAGCAATCCCATCCGGAACGGGGCCGCGACCTGCTCCTCCGCCTCGCCGACGACGTCAAGGAGATCGGGCAGATCGAGTCCCAGCCCCTCCAGGACGGACGCAACATGGTGATGCTGCTCGGCCCGACGAAGAACGCAGGAGTGCAACGAGATGCCGAAAGTGAAGACACGGAAGTCCGCGAAGAAGAAGTTCAAGGTGACGGGCAGCGGCAAGATCCTGCGCCGGCCGGCGATGCGGAGCCACAACCTGGAGAAGAAGTCGTCGAAGCGTAAGCGCGGCTTCCGCAAGGATCGCGAGGTCACGAGCGGCGACCGCGGCGCGATCAAGAAGATGCTGGGGATGGGGTGAGATCGCGTGCCTAGGGTCAAGCGTTCCGTCCACGCGCAGAAGAAGCGCCGCAAGGTCCTCGAGCAGGCCAAGGGCTACTGGGGCCGCAAGAGCACGCATTACCGCTATGCGAAGGAGCAGGTCGAGCACTCGCTCGTCTATGCGTACCGCGACCGCAAGGTGCGCAAGCGGGAGTTCCGCAAGCTCTGGATCACGCGGATCAACGCGGCGGCCCGCGCTAATGGGCTCTCGTACAACCAGTTCGTGCACGGCTGCGCGAAGGCCGGGATCGAGCTCGACCGGAAGGTGCTCGCCGATCTCGCGGTCAGCGACCCGGCCGCGTTCGGCGCGATCGCCGAGCAGGCGAAGGCCGCGCTCCAGAGCCAGGCCTGATCACCTCCCGCGACAACGAGCGGCTCAAGCTCGTCCGCAAGCTCCACGACCGGCGCTGGCGCGACAAGCTCGGACTGTTCGCGGTCGAGGGCGAGGATCTCGTCGAGGCTGCTGCTGCCGCCGGGATCGAGCCGGTCGACGTCCTCGTTGCGGGCGAGGATGTGACGCCCGTGCTGCTCGCCGAGGTGTCGGCGCTCGCGCATCCGCCGCGGGTCGTCGCCGTGTTCCGCCGCGCGGACCTTCCGCGTGGGATGCGGCCGGTGACTCTTGCGCTCTGGCAGATCGGCGATCCCGGCAACGTCGGGACGCTGCTGCGCGCGGCGGACGCCTTCGATGCCGGTGTCGCGCTGTCGGACGGCTGTGCCGACCCGACCGGGCCGAAGGCGTTGCGCGCCTCGATGGGCGCGGTCTTCCGCGTGCCGCTGAGCGGGTTCGACGAGCCGCGCGGGAAGCGGGTAGCCCTCGTTCCCGGCGGCGGCACCCCGCTGCCCGAGCTCGAGGCCGGCGGCGAGATCGTCCTCCTCCTCGGCGCGGAGCGGGAGGGGCTGCCTGCGGACGTGCTGGAGCGCTGCGACGAGCGCGCCTCGATCCCTCAGCCCGGCGGGGGCGATTCGCTCAACGTCGCACTGGCGGGCGCGATCGCCCTCTACGAGCTCGTGCGAGAGACCGGTACCACGTACCGCACGTCTTCGTAACGCCGACCTTCGGCTTGACCAAGCGCTATCGCCGCGACCTGGTCACCAGGGCGTGACGCTTTCGTGACGGTAGTTGGTACCGGTCTCACGGCCCGGAAAAGCGGCCGGCCCCCTTGCGGGGGCCGGACCAGAGTTTCGCCGAGCCGGTTTCGCTTTCGTCCGCCTCGTCCAACCGGCCTTCCGCCTCGGGATTGCTCCCTCTTCGTCTGACCGCTCGGTCGAAGTTTCGACCTACTCGCGCTCCGTGCTCGGCGCAAGGAGGAAACTACGCGATCATCTTCACCGGATCAAGGTCCGCCCGCAACGATTTTGTCGCAATTTGCGCGCGATCATTTTCGACGTGCGATCCAGACGCTGTCCTCGCCGCCGGTGAAGGGACGGCGGTCGAACCAGCCGTAGCACGCGAGCACCTCGAAGCCCGCCTCGGCGAGGAGCGAGTGCCAGCGCTCCGGCTCGATCCACCAGAGCGTCATCGTCGAGAAACCCTGCGGGCCACGCACCGACAACGTCAGGGTCTGCGCCGCGAGATCCCAATCGGCGCGCTCGTCGATGCCCGGCTCGCGTTCGATCCAGCGCTCGTGCGTCTCCTCGATGTCCTCCCGCGACGGCGTGAAGACGTCGAAGACGAGACGGCCGCCGGGCCGCAGCAGCTCGCGCGCCGCGCGGAGCGCCTCCAGGCGCTCGTCGTCGTCCCGCAGGTGCAGGTACGAGCGGAAGGGACACGTCACGAGCGGGACGCGCTCGTCGACGGGCGGCCGGCGGAGGTCGCCGAGCCGCAGATCGAGCCGGGTCTCGACGCCGGCCTCGCGCGCGCGCCGGGCACATACGTCCAGCATCCCGGCCGACGAGTCCACGCCGATCACGTGCGCTCCGGCGAGCGCCGCGGGGATCGCGATCCGCCCCGTGCCGACGCCGAGCTCCAGGACCTCCCCGCCTGCGGCGAGCGCCTCGTCGACGTAGAACGAGACGTCCTCGACGACGCTCGCGCTCCACGGGTCGTACAGCCGCGCGATGGGGTCGTAGACGCTCAGGTCGGCTTCCGGGTGACGTAGACGAACTCGAGCGAGTCGTCGTCGAAAGGCCGCCGGTCGAACCAGCCGTACAGCGCCTCGACCTCGAGACCCGCGACGTCGACCAGCCCGTCCCACTCCTCCTTCGTCGCCCACCAGAGGCGGATCGTCTCGCCGTCGTCGCGGCGGATCTCGATCCGATTGTCCGCCGGGAAGTAGTGGAGCGTGTGCACGACGCCGCTCTGGTTCTGAGTCGTGCCGTCGAGCCGGGCGGCGATCGTGTGGCTGAAGGCGAATGCGTTGAACGCGAAGCGGCCGCCCGGCTGCAGGGAGGCGGCGACACGCTCGAACACGCGCCGCTTCTCCTGCCAGCCCTGCAGGTGAAGGAGCGAGCGGAACGGGACGTAGATCAGCGCCGCCGGCTCGTCGAGGTCGAGATCGCGGACGTCGCCGAGCCGCAGCTCGAGCGGGAGCCCCGCCGCGCGGTTGCGCGCGACCTCGAGCATGGCCGGGGACGAGTCGATCCCGAGCACGGGCTTGCCGGTCTCGCGCACGACTTCGATCGCGACGCGCCCGCTGCCGACCATCAGCTCGACGATCGGGCCGTCCGCCTCGCGGGCGAGCGAGACGTAATGCGCCACGTCTTCGGTCATGTCGGCGGACCATTCGTCGTACACGGGCGCCCAGGCGTCGTATTCGGACATGGCGGGTAGTATCCGCCCAGATGTCTGCGTCTCGCGCGTTCGCCTTTACGCAGCCCCGGCTCGCCGCCGGGGCGTCGGCGCGCTAGAGAGCGTCGTCTCCTCAGCTCGAGCCGGGGCGTGACCGTCGCCCGTTCCCATGCCCGAGAAGGAGGAGAAACCGTTGGATAGGCTCGCCGCCGTGGATCCGGAAGGCCTCCAGCAGGAGGCGCTCGCCGCCGTCGCGGCTGCGTCGACCCCCGCCGAGCTCGACGACGCACGCGTCCAGTACCTCGGCCGCCGCAGTGCGCTGAAGCTCGCGTTGCGCGAGGTCCGCGACCGCGAGACGGGCATGACGCTGAACGCCGTGCGCGAGGCGGTCGAGGGCGCCTTCGAGGCGCGCGAGGAGGAGCTGCGGCGCGCCGAGCTCGAGGAGCGGCTCGCGAGCGAGCGCGTCGACGTGACGCTGCCGGCCAGGCTTCTCGGCTCGCCGCAGCTGCGCCCGCGCGGCACCCTGCACCCCTCCACCCTCGTGCGTCGCGAGGTCGAGGACATCTTCCTCGGTCTCGGCTACGAGATCGTCGACGGGCGGGAGGTCGAGACGACCCGGTACAACTTCGACGCCCTCGGCTTTCCCGACTGGCACCCCTCGCGGTCGCCGCGAGACACCCTCTATCTCGGCGAGCAGACGTTGCTGCGGACGGAGACGTCGCCCGCGCAGATCCACAAGATGGAGTCGCAGCGGCCGCCGATCTACATGGTCTCGATCGGGCGCGTCTATCGGCGCGACACGATCGACGCGACGCACTTCCCGATCTTCCACCAGTTCGAAGGGCTCGCCATCGACAAGGGAATCACGATGGCGGACCTCAAGGGGACGCTCCTGTACGTGATGCGGCAGCTCTACGGCCCCGACCGCGAGATGCAGTTCCGCACGCACTACTTCCCGTTCACCGAGCCCTCGATGGAGCCTGACGTGTCGTGCTTCAACTGCGGCGGCGCCGGTTGCGCGATCTGCAAGCACTCGGGCTGGATCGAGATGGGCGGCTCGGGGATGGTCGATCCGTACCTCTACGAGTTCGTCGGCTGGGGGCCCGAGGAGTACACGGGCTTCGCGTTCGGCATGGGCGTCGAGCGAACGGCGCAGCTGCGCTACGGCATCGGCGACATCCGTGCGTTCTGGGACAACGACCTCCGCTTCCTGAGGCAGTTCCGATGAAGGTGCCGCTGAGTTGGCTGCGCGAGTACGTTCGAGTCGACGCGACGACCGGCCAGATCGCCGAGGCGCTCTCGATCGGGGCGGCCGAGGTCGCGGGCGTCGCAGGGCTCGGCGTCCAGGGCGAGCTCGGCTTCTTCCGGGTCGGCCACGTCCTCGAGGCCGCCAAGCACCCCGACGCCGACCGCCTGCAGCTCACCTCGGTCGACGTGGGCGAGGACCGGCTGTACTCGATCGTCTGCGGGGCCTGGAACTTCGGAGCCGGCGCAAAGGTGGCCGTCGCGCTTCCGGGTGCCACCCTCCCGAACGGCCTCGTGCTCGAGCGGCGCAAGCTGCGCGGCGAGATGTCCGAGGGGATGATCCTCGCCGAGGACGAGCTCGATCTCGGCGCCGATCACAGCGGGATCATCGTGCTCGACGACGGGCTCGAGCCGGGGACGCCGTTGGCGGACGTGCTGCCGCTCGTCGACGAGGTGCTCGACCTCGAGCCGACGGGCAACCGGGCCGACCTGTTCTCGGTCTACGGCGTCGCGCGGGAGGTGGCCGCGCTGCTCGGCGGCGAGCTGCTGCCGATGCCGGGCGCTGAGCCGGCGCGGGACGGTGACGAGGCTGTCGGCATCGGGATCGAGGATCCGGCCGCCTGTCTCCGCTTCGTCGGCCGTCTCTACCGCGACGTCGCGATCGGCGAGTCGCCACTCTGGCTGAGGGCCCGCCTTCGCCACTGCGGCGTCCGGTCGATCTCGAACGTCGTCGACGTCACGAACTACGTGATGCTCGCGCTGGGGAGCCCGCTGCATGCGTACGACCACGACCTGCTCCGGGGCGGTCTCGTTGCCCGCCGTGCACGGAAGGGCGAGAAGGTGAGGACGCTCGACGGCGTCGAGCGCACCCTGACGATCGAGGATCTCGTGATCGCGGACGACGAGCGTGCGGTCGGGCTCGCGGGGATCATGGGCGGCGAGGAGACCGAGGTCTCGTCCACGACGAAGAACGTCCTGCTCGAGGCGGCCAATTTCGAGCCGGTCGGGATCCTGCGCAGCTCCGAGCGGCACTCGCTCCGCACCGAGGGCTCGAACCGCTGGGAGAAGGGCGTCGACCCCTACGTCGCGGGGCAGGCGGCGACGTATGCGACGCAGTTGATCGTCGAGCTGAGCGGTGCGCGCTGGGTGGGCGCCGAGGACGTCGAGGGCGAGCTGCCGAAACCGGCGGTGATCCGGCTCCGTCCCGAGCGCGCGAACGACCTGATCGGGCTCGACGTGCAGGCGGCGGAGCAGGCCGAGATCCTCGGGCGGCTCGGCTTCGAGGAGCTGCGGCGCGGCTTCCGCGTGCCGACGTGGCGCGCGCGCGACGTGACGCGCGAGGTCGACCTGATCGAGGAGGTCGCGCGCTTCAAGCTGCCCGAGATCCCGTTCACCCTGCCGCGGCGAGAGGCGATGTTCGGACGGCTGAGCCGCGAGCAACGCCTTCGCCGACAGGTCGAGGACGTCCTCGTCGGAGCCGGCTACGCCGAGGTGTACACGTCCAGCTTCGTCGCCGAGGGCGACCTCGAGCTGCCCGAGCCGCTGTCCGCCGAGGCGGCCGCGCTGCGCACCGATCTGTATGCCTCGCTGCTCGAGCCCGCCCGGCGCAACGCCGATTCGGGCGCATCGGACGTGGCCCTGTTCGAGATCGCACGCACGTACCGCGGCGTCGGCGCCGAACTGCCGGAGGAGCGGTGGCACGTCGCGGGCATCGCGGACGGCGACTTCGCGGAGGCGAAATGGGCGGTCGAGCAGATCTACTCGGCGCTCGGCATCGAGCCGGGCTACGAGCGGACGAGCGAGCGGTTCCTCCATCCCGGTAAGGCGGCGCGCACGGCGGAGGGCTGGCTCGGCGAGCTGCATCCGGTCGTGCTCGAGGGCGTCTGGAGCGCGTTCGAGCTCGACCTCGACGCGCTCGCCGAGGCGGCGCCGCAGGTCGTCGCGTTCGCGGAGGTGAGCCCGTACCCGGGGGTGCGGCAGGATCTCGCCTTCGTCGTCGACGACAACGTGCCCGCCGCGGACGTGCTGGCCGCGATCCGCGAGGCGGCCGGAGGGCTGCTTCGCGAGCTCGAGGTCTTCGACGAGTACCGTGGCGAGCAGATCGGCGAACGCAAGCGCTCGCTCGCGTTCAGGCTCTCGTTCGGCTCGTTCGAGGGGACGCTGACCGACGAGGACGTCGCCCCGGTCCGCGCGTCGATCGTCGACGCGCTCGCGACGCGCTTCGACGCGGTGCTGCGCGCCTAGTTGCGCCGCTTGAGGCGGATGAGGATGCGCGCGAGCACCGCGGCGCCGGTCGTCGCTGCCACCTTCGCGCCGAGCCGCTTGCCGCGATCCGCCGTCTGTCCGAGCTCTTGGCGGAGGTCGGCGACGGCATTCGTGAGCTCGCGGCGCTCGTCCGCGATCTCACGCCGGAGCTCCGCCTCAGTGGCCATTCCGCAACGCCTCCGTCGTGAGCTGGGCCTCGGCGATCGCCTGCTCCGGGACCGGCTTCGAGCCCTTCTTGAGGAGGGCGAACCCGGCACCGCCGAGGATGCCAGCGAGCAGGAACAGGCCGCCGAACATGATGAGCAATGCGGCCCAGACGGGCAACGCGGTCGCGATTCCCGCGGTTGCCGCCGCGAGCCCGAAGAAGAGCGCAGTGAGAGCGAACACCGCCGCCGCGGCTGCCAGCGCGATGCCAAGGCCGAGCGCGGCGACGCGCTTCTTCATCTCCGCGGCCGCGAGCTGCAGCTCGAGACGCACGAACGAACGCGCGTGGTCGGCTACGCGCTTGGTCGCGCCGGACAAGCCCATTCCGTTCACGACGGTCTTCTTACCACGACGAACGGACCATAACCCGGGCGGCTCAGCGATCCGGCCGGTCGAGCCACCAGGCCAGCCGCTGGTACCAGCGGGACTTCACGGGGAGGATCTGCTCTTCGACCTCCTCGTGCAGGTCCTCGAGTTGGTCGGCGTCGCTGCCGGAGATCGTGAGCCGCACCTCGCCGACGGCGATGCTCGCCACGATCTCGGCCGGGACGTACTTGACGTGGCCGAGCGTGCTCGTCTTGATGCCGAAGCCGTCGAAGATGTCGTGCTCCTCGTCACCCGAGATCTCGTGCACCTTGCCGATCTCGCCCCCGTCGCGGTCATAGACCGCCCAGCCCTTCTCGACCGCTTTCCAGGCGACGGGGTCGGGCATCAGGCCGGCCGTCGGCCGACGACGAAGGTCGCGCCCTGGGTTCCGACCGGATGGACGTCGCTCAGTGCGCGCGTGATCCGGATCCGGCCTGTGATGCCGCCTTCGTCGAGCCGCGCGAGGCAACGGCCGACCATTCCGGGGGAGGCGCCGTAGCCGCGGTGACTCGCGCAGCGAAAGCGGAAGCCAGGCCGGCCCGTGGACTGGATCGGGTTGATGGGTGCACAAAGCACGGCGCCGCGGTCGACGTCCGCGCTCGAGTCGAGGTCGAGCTCGGCGACGAGGTCGCTCCAGTCGGACGGCAGGACGGCGAGCGCCTCCTCCCACTCGGCCGCGAGCGAGCGGGCCGACGGCTCCGGCTGGGGTCGCGCGCCCTGGGTTGCGACGAGCTCGAGGCGTCCGACGATGCCCTCGTCGTCGATCCGGCGCAGGAGCCGCCGCACCGCCTCGGGTCCGATGCTGGTCCCCCGCGTCGAGACGGTGAACCGGATCTCGCTGCTCGCGACCCCCGGTCCGGCCGGGCCGAGCAGCGCAGCTGCGCGGGATCGGGCCCCGTCGTCCCGGATCGCAAGGCTCAGCGTGACCTCTGTCCACCTTGGATCCAGTCCACGTTCGACCTGGTTCCACCGTTCGACGAGTGGCACGGCGGGAACCGTACACTCGGCTCATGGCGAAGGTGGAGCACAAGGCGACTCTCGGCCAGAGCGAGCTCGGGGAAATGCTGCGCGAGATGCTGCTCATCCGGCGCTTCGAGGAGAAGGTCGAGGAGCGGTTCCGCGCCGGCGAGCTGCCGGGCTTCCTGCATGTCGCAATCGGCCAGGAGGCATGCGCTGTGGGCGTCTGCCGTGCGCTCGAGGACGGCGACATCATCGCCTCGACCCACCGCGCGCACGGCCACACGCTCGCCAAGGGCACGCACCCGAACGAGCTGATGGCCGAGCTGTACGGCAAGCAGGAGGGCTGCTCGCACGGTTACGGCGGCTCGATGCACCTCTACGACGTCGAGCGCGGGAACATGGGTGCGAACGCGGTGGTCGGCGGCGGGCTGCCGCACATCGCCGGCGCCGCGCTGGCGTTCCAGATGCGCGGGGAGCCGCGCGTCGCCGTCGCGTTCTTCGGCGACGGGGCGACGAACATCGGCACGTTCCACGAAGCGCTGAACCTGGCGCAGCTCTGGCGGGTGCCGGCCGTGTTCGTGCTCGAGGACAACAAGTGGGCCGAGTCGACGCCCGAGAGCCAGCATTCGCCGATCCGCGACCTCTCCGAGCGCGCGAAGGCATTCGGCATGAAGACGATCAAGGCGGACGGACAGAGCATCGAGGCCGTGTTCAAGGCGGCGCGGCAGGCTCTCGACCATGCGCGCTCCGGCAAGGGCCCGGTGTTCCTGCACCTCGACACCGTGCGCTTCCACGGCCACTACATCGGCGATCCGCAGGTCTACCGCGACCGCGACGAGGCGAACGAGCTGCGCGCGACCCGCGACCCGATCGAGCGGCTCCGTGAGAAGCTCGGCGTGTCGGACGAGGACTTCGCCGAGCTCGACACCGAGGTCACGGAGATCGTCGAGGCCTCGGTCGAGTTCGCGAAGAGCGGCACCGATCCGGCACCCGAGGACGCGCTCAAGAACATCTATGCCTGAGCTCTCCTACCGCGAGGCGGTCCGCGACGCCCTGTCGACGGCGATGCGCCAGGACGACGACGTGTTCATCATGGGCGAGGACATCGCCGAGATGGGCGGCTCGATGGGGGTCACGCACGGGATGCTCGAGGAGTTCGGCAAGGAGCGCGTGCGCAACACGCCGATCTCGGAGATGGCGCTCGCCGGCGCCGCGATCGGCGCGGCGATGCAGGGCATGCGCCCCGTCGCGGAGATCATGTACGAGGACTTCATGACGCTCGCCGCCGAGCAGGTGGTGAACCAGGCGGCGAAGGTTCGCTACATGTCGGGCGGCCAGGTGACCGTCCCGGTCGTCTTCCGCACCCAGGGCGGCGCCGGCTGGTCGCCGGGGGCGCAGCACGCGCAGCAGCTCGAGGCGTGGTTCGTCCACATCCCAGGGCTCAAGGTCGTCTTCGCGTCGACCCCGGAGGACGTCCGCGGCCTCCTCTGGTCGGCGATCTACGACGACAACCCGGTCGTCTTCTTCGAGCACCGCACGCTCTACCCGATCAAGGGCGACGTGCCGCAGGAGATCGAGCCGATCCCGCTCGGGCGCGCCCGCGTCCACCGCGAGGGCGACGACGTGACCGTGATCGCCACCGGCCGGCTCGTGCACGAGAGCCTGAAGGCGGCCGAGGAGGCGGAGACGGCCGGGATCTCGGTCGAGGTCGTCGACCCGCGGACGCTGCAGCCGCTCGACGAGGAGACGCTCGTCTCGTCGGTCAAGAAGACGAATCGCGCCGTGGTCGCGCACGAGGCGGTGACGCGGATGGGCTTCGGCGCCGAGGTCGCGGCCGTCCTCCAGTACCAGGCGTTCGACTGGCTCGACGCGCCGATCGAGCGCGTCGGCGCGAAGTTCTCGCCGCTGCCGTTCGCGCCCGTGATGGAGAACTTCGTCGTGCCGCACGCAGACGACGTGCTCGCCGCGATCGAGCGAACGGTCGGCAAGGCGTAGCGGTGGCGACCGAGGTCATCCTTCCGCGCCTCGGCCAGGGCATGGAGTCGGGCACGATCGTCCGCTGGCTCAAGGCGGAGGGCGAGGCCGTCGAGAAGGGCGAGCCGCTCTTCGAGCTCGACACCGACAAGGTGACCCAGGAGGTCGAGGCCGAGGCGGCCGGCGTCCTGCTCAAGATCGCGATCGCCGAGGGTGAGGTGCCCGTCGGGCAGACGGTCGCGTTCATCGGCGCCGAGGGCGAGGACGTGCCGGAGGTCGCAAGTAACAACTTGTTCCAAGCGGAGGGGCGAGAGGCCGACGAGGCCTCGGAACCGAAGACGCCCGCGCCGGCTCCCGAGCCGGCTCCTGCAGCGGGGAACGGCCGGATCAAGGCGTCGCCGCTCGCGCGCCGCATCGCCCGCGAGCGCGGCATCGAGCTCTCCGGGATCCGCGGCACCGGCCCCGACGGCCGCATCGTCGCCGAGGACGTCGAGCGCGCCGAGGCGGGCGCCCCCACTCCGGCAAGTAACAAGTTGTTACAAGCGCCTGTCCCTGCGGGCGAGGTCGAGAGCATCCCGCTCTCGAACGTCCGCAAGACGATCGCCCGCCGGCTCACCGAGGCGTGGCAGATCCCGGTCTTCCAGCTCCAGGCGTCCGCCGACATGACGCGCGTCGACGCGCTCGTGGCCCGGCTTCGCGAGCGCGATCCCGAGCTGCGCGTCACGGTCACCGACGTCCTCACGAAGGTCTGCGCGCAGGCGCTCATGCGGCACCGCGAGGTGAATGCCGCGTTCACGGAGGACGCGATCCTGCTCCACCCGAGCGCGAACGTCGGCCTCGCCGTCGCCGCCCCGCAAGGGCTTGTCGTACCTGTGATCAAGGGCGCCGAGCGGCTCTCGCTCACGGAGATCGCCGGGATCCGAGTCGACCTCGTCGGCCGGGCCCGCGACAACTCCCTCCGCGCCGAGGATCTCGAGGGAGGGACGTTCACGATCTCGAACCTCGGCATGTTCGCGGTCGAACGCTTCACGGCGGTGCTGAACCCGCCGCAGGCGGCGATCGTCGCGGTCGGGGCGACCGAGGACCGCGTCGTCCCGTTCGACGGCGGCACGGCCGTTCGGCCGCTGGTCACGCTGACGGGGACCTTCGATCACCGGGCCGTCGACGGCGCGCCGGCCGCGGCCTTCCTCCAGACCCTGAAGGAGAGCCTCGAAGACCCGGGGCTCGCCTTGTAGAACTCTCCCATGGCGCCGACGGTCTGGTACCACGTCCGCGACCTCGACGAGGGGCGCCGTTTCTATCGGGAGCTGCTCGGATTCGACGAGCTCGCGCTCGACTTCGATGAGGGCTGGTCGACGCTCAGGCGGGGCGAGATGGAGATCGGGCTCGTGCAGGGAGAGCCCGAGGAGAACGGCGTCGCGCATGTCGACGTCGCCGACCTCAAGGAGGAGGCGGACCGGCTGCGCGCGGCGGGAGTCGAGGTCGGCATCGTTCTCGAGCTGACGGGGGAGATGCGGCTCTTGGACGTGTACGACCCGGACGGAAACAGAGTCCAGCTGGCCCAGGAGCTGCGGGCCTGATGCTGCGCCCCGCAGACCGGCAGGACACGCGCTTCCTCCGGGACATGCTTCGTCACGCCTACCACTGGAGGTTCGGCGATCCGGACCTGCCGGTCTACCGCTACGTCAAGAACTGGGGCCGCCCCGGCGACGCGGGCGTCATCGCGTCGGCCGGGCCCAACGCCTACGGAGCGGCGTGGTACCGCCTCTTCCCAGCTGACGCGCCGGGCTTCGGCTTCGTCGACGAGCAGACGCCCGAGGTGACGATCGCCGTCGTGCCGAGCCACCGCGGCAAGGGCACCGGCGGCGAGCTGCTCGAGGCGCTGCTCGAGCGCGCGCGCGCGGACGGCTTCCCGCAGCTGAGCCTCAGCGCCGAGCCCGGCCAGACGGGCTTCTACGAGAAGTACGGCTTCCGCGAGCTGCGGCGCGACGACGGAACCGTGACGATGGTCGCAAGCCTCTGAGTACGCTCAGGCGCAACGATGACGAGGGAGATGAATGATGGACGTTGACGTCGCCGTCCTCGGAGGCGGCCCCGGCGGCTACACCGCCGCCATCCGCGCCGCGCAGCTCGGAGCGACCGTCGCCTGCATCGAGCGCGAGCCCGAGCTCGGCGGCACGTGCCTGCGCGTCGGCTGCATTCCGACGAAGGCCTGGGTGCAGACCGCTTTCGCGCTGAAGGAGGCCGAGGAGAGCTTCGGCAAGTTCGGCGTCCAGGTGGGAGAGCCGAAGCTCGACTTTGCCGCCTCGAACGCCTGGAAGGCCGGCGTCGTCAAGCAGATGACGCAGGGCGTCGCGGGTCTGTTCAAGGCGAACGGCGTCGAGTGGGTCAAGGGAGCCGGGACGTTCAAGGACGCGAACACGATCGCCGTCGAGGGTGGGGAGGACGTCTCGTTCCGGTCGGCGGTCGTCGCCACCGGCTCGTATCCGCTGCGCCCGCCGATCGAGGGAATCGACTCGCCTCGCTGCGTGGACTCGACCGGGCTGCTCGCACAGGAGCAGGTGCCGCAGCGGCTCGTGATCCTCGGCGGCGGCATCATCGGCTGCGAGTTCGCTTCGATCTTCAACCGCTTCGGCTCCGAGGTGACGATCGTCGAGATGCTCGAGTCGCTCATCCCGCAAGAGGACGCCGACGCGAGCAAGGAGCTCGCGAAGCAGCTCGGCAAGCGCGGCATCGCGCTGCAGCTCGGCAAGCAGTGCTCGAAGGTCGAGGACGACGGCTCCCGGCTCACGGTGCACTTCGGCGAGGGAGAGACGGTGCAGGCCGACCTCATGCTCGTGTCCGTCGGCCGTGGGCCGCTCGTCGAGGGCATCGGCCTCGAGGCCGCCGGCGTGGAGTTCGACCGGCGCGCCGGGATCGCCACCGACGAGCACCGGCGGACGAGCGTTCCGCACATCTTCGCCGTCGGCGATTGCGCCGGCTACTGGCAGCTCGCGCACACGGCGTTCCGCGAAGGCGAGATCGCCGCCGAGAATGCGACCGGCCACGAGGCGGTGTTCGACAATCGCGCGATCCCACGTCCGATCTACACGGATCCCGAGATCGCGGCGGTCGGCCTCACCGAGGCGCAGGCCCGCGAGGAGTACGGCGACGACGTCGCGGTCGGCCAGTTCCCGTGGGTCGCGAACGCACGCGCCGTGATGCAGGACGAGACGGTCGGCTGGGTGAAGACGATCCACGAGACCCGGTACGGCGAGCTGCTCGGGCTCGTGATGGTCGGCCCGCACGTGACCGACATGGTCGAGGCGGGCGTCGTCGCGATCGACGCCGAGTCGACGGTCGAGACCGTCGCCGACGGGATCGCGCCGCACCCGACGCTCTCGGAGGCGATCAAGGAAGCGGGTCTCGTCGCGCTCGGCCGCGCCATCCACATCCCGAACCGCAAGCCGCGCGCGGCTGCGCCGGCGTAAGGCTGCCCGGAGACGGAGAGGAGAAGCGGATGACGATCATGAACAGACGCAACGCCATCGTCGGCTTCCTGACGCTCAAGGTCGGGAAGGTCGTCGCCCGCCGCAAGGCGAAGCAGGTCGGCGGCAAGCTGGCGCCCTGGCGTACGAAGAACGGCAAGAGCAAGAGCGACAAGAAGAGCGCTTGAGCCTCTTCCGCTCCTCGATCGACGGTCTCGTGCCGTACGAGCCGGGGAAGCCGGTCGAGGCGGTGCAGCGGGAGCTCGGGCTGGAGCGCGTCGTCAAGCTCGCCTCGAACGAGGGGCCCTTTCCCCCGTTCCCGGCGGCGCTCGAGGCGATGGAGCGTGCCGCGCTCGAGCTCAACCGCTATCCGGACGGCGGTGCCTGGACGCTGCGGAACGAGCTCGCGCAGCGGCACGGCGTGGCGTTCGACGAGGTGATCGTCGGTGCAGGCGCCGACGGGATCATCGACCTGCTCGCGCAGGCGACGCTCGACCCGGGCGACGACGTCGTCTGCGGCTGGCCCTCCTTTCCGAGCTACGTCCTCACGGCGGCAAAGCTCGGCGCGGAGGCCCGACGCATCCCACTGCGCGAGTACACGTACGCCCTCGACGGCCTCCTCGAGTCGATCGGCCCGCGGACGAAGCTCGTCTACGTCTGCCACCCGAACAACCCGACCGGCACCGCGAACGGGCGGGAGGAGCTGCTCGCGTTCCTCGACCGGCTGCCGGAGCATGTCCTCTGCGTCCTCGACCAGGCGTACTTCGAGTACATCGACGATCCGGACTATGCGGACGGGCTCGACCTCTTCCGGGAGGGGCGTCGCATCGCCGTGCTGCGGACGTTCTCGAAGATCTACGGCCTCGCCGGCCTGCGGGTCGGCTGGGCCGTGGCGCCGGCCGACGTCGCGACGGCGACGGGCAAGGTGCGGCGCGCGTTCGACGTCGCCGCGACCGCGCAGGCGGCAGCGCTGGCGAGCCTCGACGACGCGCAGGAGATCGCGCGGCGGCGGCAGCTGAACGCGGCGGGTCGCGACCGGCTCGCCGAGATCCTGCGCGGTCACGGCCTCGAGCCGGCCGGGCCCTCGCGGGGCAATTTCCTCTTCGTGGACGTCGGCGGGGGGCGGGCGCTGTTCGAGCGGCTGCAGCGGGAAGGCGTCATCGTCCGGCCGCTCGACGGCTTCGGCGCGCCCGACGCGATCAGGGTCACCGTCGGCACCCCGGAGGAGAACGAGGTCTTCGCTGTCGCATTGGGACACGTCCTTTCGGGCGTCTCGTAACCGGCTGGCGAAGGTGGTACTTTCGGCCGCAAGCTCGTGAGGCTTCCGTCGTCCGCCCAGCTCGCCCCGCTCCGGCTCGAGGGGTTCCGCAATCTCTTCTTCGCGACCTTCGGTTCGAGCGTCGGGACCTTGCTCGCGGCGGTCGCGCTCACGATCGACGTGCACGACCGAACAGGTTCCGGCCTCTGGGTCGGCGCCGTGCTCGTCGTCGAGTTCATGCCGACGATCGTCGTCGGCCTCCTGTTCGGGCCGCTCCTCGACCGGCTCGAGCGGCGGTCCCTGATGATCGCGGCCGACGCGGTTCGGGTCGGGGTGTTCGCCGGGCTCCCCTTCGCTCCGAACGCCGCGACCGTGGTCGGCCTCGCGCTCGTCGCCGGGCTCGCGACCGGCTTCTTCCGTCCGGCCGTGTACGCCGGGATCCCGAACCTCGTCCCCGACAGCGAGCTGCCGCGCGCGAACGCGCTGCTGCAGACGGTGGAGAACGCGAGCTGGGCGGTCGGCCCGGTCGTGGGCGGCGTGCTGACGGCCGCCGACGGGCCTCAGGTGGCCTACGCGATCAACGCCGCATCCTTCGTCGTCTCCCTTGCGCTCCTCCTGCGGATCCCGCCGCGTCTCCTGCAGAGCGAGCGTGCGCTCTCGCGCGGCTACTGGCGCGACCTCGGCGACGGCTTCGGCGCGGCGCTTCGCTCGCCATCCATGCGCGCGGTGCTCGTCGCCTGGGGCCTCGCCTCGTTCGCCGTCGGAGGAAGCAACGTCGCGACGGTGTTCATCGCCAAGAACACGCTGTCGGGAGGCAACATCGGGTACGGGCTCATCTACAGCGCGACGGGCGCCGGCCTCGTGCTCGGCGCGTTCGCGAGCGCGACCGCCCTGTCGCGCTACGGCGTCGCCCGCGTGTACGGAGAGGCCCTTCTGCTCATGGCGCTCGGCTCGCTGACCGTCGCCGTAAGCCCCGACGTCTGGGTGGCTGCGCTCTGCGCTGTCGTGATGGGCATCGGCAACGGCGCCGCGGTCGCCTGCAACGCGCTGCTCGTCCAGCGAGGAACGTTCGACCTCCTGCGCGGGCGCGCGTTGACGTTCGTGATGAGCGTCACGTATTTGTTCGTCGGCTGCGGCCTCGGCCTGGGCGGCCTGTTCCTCCACAAGCCCGTCCAGCCCGCCACTCCTCGCTGGATCTGGGCCGGGGCGGGGGGGATGCTGCTCGTCGCCGCGCTCGCCGGCGCCTTGCTCGCCCGCAATCTCGGCAACGAGACCGTCGCGGAAGCCGAGATCCGGGAAGCCGAACGCACGCCGGTCGCCGCAGCGAACTGAATAGATTCCAGTCGTGGCGGGACGGCGCGAGTGGAGTCGCGAAGATCTGGCCGCCGGTGTCCGCGACGGCGACCGGCGCGCGCTCGCGCGAACGATCTCGCTCGTCGAGGACGGCGATCCGCTCGCGTACGGCGTCGTCGCCGACCTCTATCCCGAAACCGGGTCCACGTACTCGGTCGGCGTCACCGGCCCGCCCGGCGTGGGGAAGTCGAGTCTCGTCTCGGCGCTGATCCGGCACGTCCGCGAGCGAGAGGTCACCGTCGGCGTCGTCTCGGTCGATCCCTCGAGTCCCTTCTCGCAGGGTGCGCTTCTCGGCGACCGGATCCGGCTCAGCGACCACTTCCTCGATCCCGAGGTCTTCATCCGCTCGATGGGGACCCGCGGGCATCTCGGCGGCCTGGCCGAGGCGGCGCTGCAGGCGCTGCTCGTGCTCGACGCCGCCGGCAAGGACGTCGTCTTCCTCGAGACGGTCGGGGCGGGCCAGAGCGAGGTCGAGGTGATCGGAATCGCCGACACCGTCCTCCTCGTGCTGATGCCCGGCTCGGGCGACGCCGTGCAGGCGTTGAAGGCGGGAATCATGGAGATCCCGGACGTGATCGCGATCAACAAGATGGACAACCCGGCGGCGAAGACGATGCTCAACGAGGTGCGCTCGATCCTCGGCCTCGACCGCAGCCGAGACTGGAACCCCCCGATCGTCCTCACCGAAGCCGTGCGTGCCGAGCACGTGCCGGAGCTATGGGAGAAGGTCGAGGAGCACCGTGCCTTCCTCGAGCAGAGCGGGCAGCTCGACGCGCGGCGCCGGGCCAACCTCGCGCGCGAGGTCTTCGCCGTCGCGTCGAGCCGCGCGAGCCGCCACCTCGAGCAGGCGGTCGCCGACGACGCCGAGCTGCGGCGGCTGCTCGCGGAGGTGCAGGCCCGGGAGCTCGACCCGCTGACCGCGGTACGCGAGATACTCGAGAAGGTCTTCCGGATCCACGATGGCGACGCAGGTAACGGCACCCGGGCTTCCTGAGATCGAGCGCGCGCGCGAGCGGCTCGCCGGAGTCGCGCGCGTCACGCCGGTCTTCTCGTCCGAGACGCTGTCCCGGCTGACCGGCAGGTCGGTACGGCTCAAGGCCGAGAACCTGCAGCGGACGGGCTCGTTCAAGATCCGCGGCGCCTACACGAAGCTGTCCAGCCTCGAGCCCGAGCGGCTCGCCGTCGGTGTCGTCGCCGCGAGCGCGGGCAACCACGGCCAGGCGGTCGCGTGGGCGGCCCGCGAGCTCGGTGCACCGGCCCGCATCTTCATGCCGCAGGACTCGCCGATGGCCAAGGTCGACGCCACGCGCAACTACGGAGCCGAGGTCGAGCTCACCGGGCCGGCCTTCGAGGAGACGCTGGCGGAGGCTCAGGCGTACGTCGAGCGGAGCGGCGGCGCGTTCGTCCATCCCTACGAGGACACGTTCGTGATGTCGGGGCAGGGGACGATCGGTCTCGAGCTCGCGGAGCAGGTCGACGAGCTCGGCACGGTCGTGCTGCCGATCGGCGGCGGGGGACTCGCCTCGGGGATCTCCCTCGCGCTGCGCGCGGTGGGACCGGGGCTGCGGCTGGTCGGCGTCCAGGCCGCGGGCACGCGCCCCGGCGGCGCGGGGCACACGATCGCCGACGGGATCGCGGTCAAGGCGCCGGGCGAGCTGACGATGCGGATTCTCGGCGAGACGCTCGACGAGATCGTCATGGTCGAGGACGAGGAGATCGCGGAGGCGATCGTCCTGCTCGCCGAGCGGACGAAGCTCGTGGTCGAAGGTGCGGGCGCGGCGAGCGTCGCGGCCGTCCTCGGCGGTCTCGTCGGTGGCTCGGGACCGGTGCTCGCGCTGCTCTCGGGCGGCAACATCGACGCCTCGCTCATGGTGCAGGTGATGCGACGCGGGCTCGCGCTCCACGGCCGCTACCTCGTCCTGCGCACCCGGGTCCCGGACCGGCCCGGCGAGCTCGCGGAGCTGCTCGGGCGGCTCGCCGGCGAGCGCGTGAACGTCGTCGAGGTGGAGCACCAGCGTGAAGCGGCCGGCATCCCCGTCGGCTACACCGGCGTCGAGCTCACGCTGCTGACGCGCAATCCCGAGCATTGCGAGCAGCTCGTGGCCCAGATGCGCGAGTGGGGCTATCCCGTCGAGCGGCTCGACTGACGCGCATGCGCGTCTGTCCCGTCTGCAACCAGGAAAACGCGGAGACCGCGCGGTTTTGCCAGGCATGTGGCGCCGCGCTGACGAGCGAGCCGCCGCGCGAGGAGCGCAAGGTCGTCTCGGTGCTCTTCGCCGACCTCGTCGGCTTCACCTCGCGCGCCGAGCAGCTCGATCCCGAGGACGTCCGCGCCCTGCTCGCGCCGTACTGGGAGCGGCTGCGCGGCGAGCTCGAGCAGCGCGGCGGGACGGTCGAGAAGTTCATCGGCGATGCGGTGATGGCGCTCTTCGGCGCCCCGGTCGCGCACGACGACGACCCGCTGCGGGCAGTCGGAGCCGCACTTGCGATCCGCGACTGGGCGCGCGAGGAGGAGGGCCTCCAGGTTCGGATCGCGGTCAACACCGGCGAAGCGCTGGTCCTGCTCGGCGCGCGCCCCGGCGAGGGGGAGGGGATGGCCGCCGGCGATGTCGTCAACACGACCGCGCGACTGCAGGCGGCCGCGCCGGTGAACGGCGTGCTCGTCGGCGAGACGACGTACCGCGCCACCCGGGACGTCGTCGAGTACGCCGAGCACGAACCGGTCGCGGCGAAGGGCAAGTCCGAGCCGATTCCGGTCTGGGAAGCGGTGCAGGTGCGCTCCCGGCTCGGGATGGACGTGGAGCGCGCGACGCTGCCGCTCGTCGGCCGCACGCGCGAGCTCGGCGTGATCGTCGACGCGTTCGAGCGGGCGAAGTCCGAGCGCGAGCCGCAGCTCGTGACGCTCGTCGGCGTTCCAGGCATCGGCAAGTCGCGTCTGGTCAGCGCGTTCTTCTCGCACCTCGAGGGAGCGCCGGATCTCGTGTGGTGGCGGCAGGGTCGCGCGCTGCCCTACGGCGACGGCGTCAGCTTCTGGGCGGTGGCCGAGATGGTGAAGGCGCAGGCCGGGATCGCGGAGAACGATCCGCCGGACGCCTGCGCGGAGAAGCTGCGTGCAAGCGTCGAGCAGCTCGTGGCGGACGAGGCGGAACGCGACTGGGTGGCCGACCATCTGCTGCCGCTCGTCGGCGTCGAGCACGGCGGCGCCGGCGGCGACAGCGCCCCGTCGTGGCGAGTGTTCTTCGAGAGCCTCGCCGAGCGACGCCCGCTCGTCATGGTCTTCGAGGACATGCACTGGGCCGACGACGGCCTGCTCGACTTCATCGACCATCTCGTCGACTGGGCGACGGGTGTGCCGATCCTCGTGATCGCGACTGCACGGCCGGAGCTGCTCGACCGGCGGCAGGCGTGGGGCGGTGGGAAGCTGAACGTCTCGACGATCGCGCTGACGCCGCTGAGCGACGAGGAGGCGGCGCAGATCATCCACGGCGTCCTCGACCAGGCCGCGCTCCCGGCCGAGACGCAACAGGCGCTGCTCGAGCGGGCCGGCGGGAATCCGCTGTACGCCGAGCAGTTCGCGCGCCTGTATACGGAGCGTGGCTCGGCCGACGACCTCCCGCTCCCCGAGACGGTGCAAGGGCTGATTGCCGCGCGACTCGACGGCCTCTCGCCGGAGGAGAAGCGGATCGTCCAGGACGCGTCGGTCTACGGCAAGGTGTTCTGGGCGGGGGCGGTCGATGCGGACGAGGATGCGCTGCACTCGCTCGATCGCAAGGGGATCCTGCGCCGTGAGCGCCGATCCGCTGTCGGGGGCGAGACGCAGTACGTGTTCCGGCACGTGCTCGTTCGCGACGTCGCGTACGGCCAGATCCCGCGCGCGGCGCGCGGCGAGAAGCACATCGGGGCGGCCGACTGGATCGAGTCGCTGGGTCGAGCGGACGATCACGCGGAGCTCGTCGCCCACCACCTCGCGGCAGCCGCCGAGCTCGGCGTCGACGTGGGCGATCGTGCGCGGATCACGTTCCGGCGGGCCGGCGACCGCGCCCAGGGCCTCGGTGCTTGGCCTGCTGCGGAGCGCTACTACGCGCAGGCGCTCGAGTCATGGCCGGTCGAGGATGCCGAGTTCCCACGGCTCGTGGCCGCGCTCGCTGCCGCACGCGCCCGCGCAACCGGGGACACGGAGCAACTCGGCCCCGCGCTCGATGCGCTCGAAGCCGCCGGCCTCTGGGAGGAAGCGGCCCAGTTCGCCGCCACCGCAGCGATGACGGTGTGGTACGCAACGGGGGATCCACGCCCGTTTCTCGAGCGCGGGCTGGAACTGCTCGAAGGGCGTCCGGCGTCGACCGCGCGAGCGGAGCTGCTCGCCGAGAGCGCGCGCACCCACTGGTTTCGCGGCGAGTACGAGCGCGCCGAGCGAGAGCTCGCTGAGGCGTCGGAGCTGGCGGCGGGCCACGGCTCGAACGAGTTGCGGGCGTCTGTTCTCACGACCCAGGGCGTCGTCGCCCTGTTCGAGGGAGAGCTCGAAGAAGGCCGACGTCTCACGGACGCCGCGATCGAGGTCGCGCCGATCGGTTCGTCACCGCGGTTCCGGGCGCTCGCCAATCGTGCGATGTTCGAATGGGCGGAGGGCGATGCCGAGGCGTGGGAGCCGCTGCAGGCGGCAGCGGTGGAGGAAGCGGAGCGGGCGGGCGATCGGCCCAATCTCCGCTGGCTCGGATGGACCACGATCGGCCACGAAGTTCTCTTCGGCCGCTGGGACGAGGCGCTACGGCGAGTGGAGGAGGACGTTGCGCTCGGGCCGCACTACCACCGCGACAACATCCTCTACCTCAAGGCGTACGTGCTCGCGGCTCGTGATCAACTCGGCGTCGCCCGAGCATGCCGCGACGAGGCGTTGGCGTTGACGGAGAAGATCTCCGATGCGCAGCACGCCATTCCCGGACTTCTCGGAGCGGCCTGGGCCTCGCTCGTCATCGGCGACGAGGAGCTCGCCCAGCGGCTTGACGAACAGGTCCTTCCGGTGGCGCAGGCGATCGGCCATCGGACACCGGGCGTGGCCGCAACGGACACCGTCCTGCACATGCGAACCGGGCAAGCGCAAGCGTGGTTCGAGCTGCACAGACACCATGCCGACACCCGCCGTACCCGCGCGGCCCTCCTGCTGCTCGGGGGCCGCGTCGTCGAGGCGGCCGACGCGTGGGCGCTCGTGTCGCCGCACGACGAGGCCGTCGCCAGGATCGAAGCGGCGCGACAGCTCGCGGCAGAGGGCCGCACGCGCGAGGCCGACGTGCAGCTCGAGCGCGGCCTCGCCTTCTTCCGCGCCGTCGGAGCCACCAAGATCGTGCGCGACTCGGAGGGCCTGCTCGACGCGGCGTCCTCCCGCTCGTCCTAGCCCGACCTTGTCTCCGTAACGTTGGCCCATGGGCGACGCAGGCGAGCGGCGGAGAGCCGGGATAAGGCGAGGAGTTCCGTTCGGGATCGCCGTGTTCGCGATCTCGCTCTCGTTCGGCGTGCTGGCACGTCCGCTCATGGGCTCGCTGGCTCCGATCGTCATGTCGGTCGTCGTCTTCTCGGGTTCGGCGCAGTTCGGTGCGCTGGCCGTCCTGAGGGCCGGTGGCGGCACGGGAGCGGCGATCGCCGCCGCCGTGCTCCTCAACGCGCGCTACCTCGCGATGGGCCTCGCGCTCGCGCCCTCGCTGCTCGGACGTCCGTTGTCGCGGGCTGCATTCGCCATGACCACGGTCGACGCCTCGTGGGCGGCGTCGAGCAGGGGAGACGGCACCTTCGACCCCTGGTACATGGTCGGCGTGAGCATCCCGCAATACACCGGCTGGGTGCTCGGGACGATCGTCGGCGTCTTCGTCGGGCCGAGGCTCGGCGACCCGAACGCGCTCGGCCTCGACGCCTTGTTTCCGGCCTTCTTCGTCGCGCTCCTGTTCGAGGAGGCGCGGGGACGGCGGCGGTTGGTAGCGGCCGGCGGGGGCGCCGGGACTGCGCTCGTACTGACTCCGCTGGTGCCTGCGGGCCTGCCGATCCTCGCCGCGGCAGCGGCAGCGGTCGCCGCGTCGAGGATGCGGTCGTGACCGGCGTGTGGGTGACAGTCGTGGCGCTAGCCCTCGCGACGGCCGCGCTGAAGCTCGCGGGGCCGCTGACGCTCGGCGGGCGCCCGCTGCCCGCCCGCGCGCTGACCGTCGTCGAGTTGCTTGCCTCCGCGCTGCTCGCGGCGCTCGTCGTGGTGGAGACGTTCGGCCAGGGGCGGTCGCTGACGATCGACGCGCGTGCGCTCGGAGTCGCCTTCGCGGCCGTCGCGCTCTGGCGAAGGGCGCCGATGGCCGTCGTGGTGCTCGGCGCGGCGGCCGTGACAGCGCTCGCGCGCCTGCTGACGTAGCCCTACCCGCCGCAGCGGCGGAACGACGTCGTCTCGCCGCCGCGCGCCTGCCAGGCGGCGATTCCACCGTCGAGCACCGGCCGCGCGTTCACGCCGGCTGCCTGCAGGACGCTGGCGGCGATCGCCGCCCGCGGGCCCGATTCGCAGATCGTCACGACCGGACGGCCGTTGAGCAGCCCCGCCTCCGCCGCGGCCCGCGCCGTGCGGTAGGGAAGATGCTGCGAGCCGGGGATGTGCCCCTCGTCCCGCTCATCGGCCTCGCGCACGTCGAGCAGCTCGACCGCCTCGCTCGCGAGCAGCTTCTCGAGCTCGTCGAGCGAGACCGGCTCGAGCGTCTCCGTGCCGCCGCCCTCTTGCCAGCCGGCCGTCGCGAAGAGCGCCACCGAATGCAGCGACCGTGCGGCGCGAGCGGCCTCGTCCGCATCCGACGCATGAAGGACGACGGGACGCTCGGGGAGGACGAACGCGGCCCTGGTTGCGAAGCTGGAGCCGGAGACGGGGATGCCGACCGCGCCCGGATGATGGCCGGCCGCGAACGCGTCCGTCGGCCGAACGTCCACCACGACGGCCCCCGCCGGGACCGAGTCGACGCGCTCGAGCGCGGGCTGCGCACCGAGGAGCTCGCCGCGGTTGAGGTCGACGATCCGCTCCATGTTCGGCGGCCGGGGCGGCTGCGGGCCGAGCCTCGCCGCAAGGAAATCCGCGAGCTCGCCCTGCAGCGCGGGGTTCGAGCGGCGCTCGAAGCCGATCGTCGTCGACGCCCTCGAGCTCATCGCCGCGCCGCACAGCGAGCCGGCCACGTGGCCGGGGAAGACCTCGACGCCGTCGCCGAGCTCGACGAGTCGTTGCAGGCTGTGGAAGAGCCCCTCGGCTCCCTCTTGCGCCTCGACCGCGAGATCCGGCCGTCCCGCGTCGCCGACGAAGAGCGAATCGCCGGTGAGGACGAGCCACGGCTCGTCGCTGCGCGAGCGGTCGATCACCGCGAAGCAGCAGTGCTCGGGGCGGTGGCCGGGCGTGTGGATCGCGCGGAGGACGACGTCGCCGGCCTCGATCTCGGTCCCGTCCTCCAGCGGCGCGTGCTCGAAGGCCGCGGCGGCGGCGCCGTGGATGCGGATCGGAATGCCGTGCTCGAGCGCGAGGCGGCCATGGCCCGAGACGTGATCGGCGTGCGTGTGGGTCTCGAGCACGGCGACGAGGCGCGCGCCGTGACGGTCGGCCTCCGCGAGCAGCGGCTCGACGAAGTACGGCGGATCGACGACTACCGCGACGCGCGCCTGCTCGTCCCCGACGAGGTAGGAGGCGCACCCCAGGTCGTCGTTCAGGAACTGCTTGAACAGCACGGCGCGACGCTAGCACCGCCCTCCGCTATGTATCCGAAAGCGGCTCCCGCGCGTGCTCTTCGTCGAGCAGGCGCAGCACGAACCAGCCGATCGCGAGCAGGAAGACGAGCGTCTGCTCGCCGTTCATGAGGATCCCGCCGAGGTTCTGGTCGCGCACCGCCGAGAGCCCCCAGAGCCGCGGCGCGTGCTCGTAGAACGAATAGAACGGCCGGCTCGAGAAGATGTACGCGAGGCCGAGGAACGACGAGGCGATGAACGCGGCGACGAGGTAGCCGAGACCGGCCGGCGGCGAGAGGCGGCCGCTCACGATCGGCCACCAGAACAGCAGGCCGGCCGCGATCAGGATCGCGTGCTCGATGTTCAGGCCCCAGCCGGTGCGCAGCGCCCAGTCGTAGAACGGCGCGAGGTGCGTCAGGTACCACGCGGCGAGCCAGAGGGGGAGGATCCACCGCGAGCGGAGGCGTTCGAGGCCGTGGCGGCCGAGCCGCTGCCGCATCGGCGGCGTCAGGCCGAGCACGAGCAGAAGCGGCGCGAGGTCGGCGATCAGCGCGTTCTGCAGCAGATGCATGAGCAGGAGGTACCTGGACGCGATCGTCTCGAGCGGGGAGTCGAGCGACGCCGCGACCAGGAAGAGGCCGGAGGCGAAGGCGACGACGCGCCACTTCGGCGGGCGCTCGGTTCGAGCCGCGCGCACGTACACGAGCGCCGCGGCTGCCGCGAGCACGAGGAAGAGCGGCTCGAAGCTGAACGCGGTCGCGTTCACGGTCATGTCGCGGCTGCGAGGCGGGCCGCGCGGGCGCTCTTCCAGCGCGGCCGCAGGAGCAGCGCGACGCACGTCCCGAGGGCGACCAGCTGCTCGGCCATCATCACGATCCCGGAGAGCTGCTGGTCGGTGAGCGCCGAGATCCCGTACGCGCCGCCGTACAGCGGGTAGAGCGGCGTGAACGAGAACACGAGCACGTCGGTGAGGATCTGGCCGGCGGCGAACAGCGCCGCCGCGAGCGCCACGCGGCCGCCGATGCTCAACCTGCGGTGCGAGCCCGGATCGGCGAGCAGCGTCCAGACGAGGAGCCCGCAGAACGTCCAGCACGCGTGCTCGAAGTCGTGCAGGCCCTGGTGTCGGACGGCGAGGTCGTAGAGGTACGGGACGTGCCAGACGGCGAGGTTCGTCGCCCAGAGAGCGAACGCGACGCGCGGGCGAAGGAGCGTCCCCAGCGCTGTGCGCACCCGCGGGCTCCGCGCGAGCGGCGCGAGAACCGGTGCTGGCAGGAAGAAGACGAGCAATGGCCCGCGCAGCGCGGTCACCATCAGCGCCGGGCCGAGGTCGCCGATCAGCACGTGCTGGCCCATGTGCGCCGAGATGAGCTTGTCGTCGGCGAGCCGGTCGAGCGGGCCGACGAGCGCGAACAGCGTCACGCCGAGGCCGAGCGCGAAGAGCGCGACGCGGTTCCAGCCGGCGAGATCCGTGCGTCCACGCCGGCGCAGACGCACCACCGCTTGCAGGAAGAGGAGCGCCGCGACGACGGCCCCGATGACCGGAATCACGCTTTGATTGTGCCTCGGATAGAGGCCTACCGGCCGGCCGGGAGCAGTTTGCGCGCCTGCTCGAGCTGCGTCTCCTCGACGAGCACCACGGTGGTCGCGGCCTCGCCGAACACCGCTCCGGTCACGGCGCTGCCGAAGCTGCCCGCGAACGTGCCCGTGCTCTCGTGCGTGCAGGGAATCCCGTTCGCCTCGAGCATGCCGCACAGCATGTCTGCCTCCATCTCGTTCGGCACGGTCGTGAGGGGTACGAGAGCCACGGCTAGAGCCCCAGGTGCCTTGCGATCACCATGCGTTGCACCTCGTTCGTTCCCTCCCCGATCTCGAGGATCTTCTGGTCGCGGTAGAGCCGTGCGATCGCGAATTCCTCCATGAAGCCGTAGCCGCCGTGGATCTGGAGCGCCGAGTTGACGACGCGGTTCGAGAGGATCCCGGTGTAGAGCTTCGCCTGGGCGGCGGCGAGGGCGAACGGCTTCCCGGCGTCCTTGAGCCACGCGGCGCGGTGGACGAGCTGGCGTCCCGCCTCGATCTCGGTCGCCATGTCGGCGAGCTGGAACTGGATCGCCTGGAAGCTCGCGATCGGCTTCCCGAACTGGTGCCGCTCCTTCGCGTACGCGACCGCGAGGTCGTACGCGCCCTGCGCGAGGCCGACGCCCATCGCCGCGACCGAGATGCGCCCGCCGTCGAGGATCTCCATGAACTGCCGGAAGCCGCGCCCACGCTCGCCGAGCAGGTTTCCTGCGGGCACGGCGCACGAGCGGAACGAGAGCTCGCGCGTGTCGGACGCGTGCCAGCCGAGCTTGTGCATCGGAGCCGAGATCTCGTAGCCGGGCGTGCCGTTCGGGACGATGAGGTTCGAGATCTCGTCCTCGCCCGTACGGGCGGTGATCGAGACGCAGGCGCTGATGTCGGTGCCGGCGTTCGTGATGAAGATCTTCGAGCCGTCGATCACCCACTTGCCGTCCCGCAGCTCCGCCCTGGTGCGGGTCGCGCCGGCGTCGGAGCCGGCGTCCGGCTCGGTCAGCCCGAACGCGGCGAGACCGCGGCCGGAGGCGAGTCGCGGCAGCCATTCCTGCTTCTGCTCCTCGGTGCCGAAGAGGAGGATCGGCATCGTCCCCAGCGACGTGTGGGCCGCGACGGTGATGGCGACGGAGGAGTCGATGCGCGTGAGCTCCTCGATCGCGATCGCGTACGAGACAGTGTCGCCGCCGGCGCCGCCGTACTCCTCCGGCACCGGCAGCCCCATCAGGCCGAGGTCGCCGAGCTCGGCGACGAGCTCGTAGGGGAAGCGCGCCTCGCGGTCGAGCTCCTCCGCGACGGGCGCGACCTTGGTCTCCGCGAACTCGCGGACGGTTCTGCGGATGAGCTCCTGCTCGTCCGAGAGCGCGAAGTTCAAGCCAGCATCCTGCCGAGCTCGGCGATGAGCCGGACGCCGTAGCCCGTGCCGCCGGGCACTCGCAGGTAGTCGCCGCGGCTGCGCTCGAGGAAGCCCGGGCCGGCCATGTCGACGTGACACCAGGGGCCGTCGCCGGCGAACTCGTGCAGGAACTCGGCGGCGAGTGCGGGGGAGCCCTGGCGCAGCGTCGAGCTGTTCTTCAGGTCCGCAAAGGCCGAGTCGATGTAGCGCCGGTAGCGGGGGTGCAGCGGGAACGGCCAGACGAGGTCGCCGCTGCGGCGCCCGGCCTCGACGATCTGCTCGCCCCATTCGTCGTCGTTCGCGAAGCCGCCGGCGTAGAGGTCGCCGAGCGCGAGCTCCATCGCACCGGTCAGCGTCGCGAGGTCGAGCACGTGCGTGGCTCCCTCGCGGCGGACGTACCAGAGCGCGTCGGCGAGCACGAGGCGCCCCTCGGCGTCGGTGTTGGTGATCTCGATGGTCTTGCCGTTGGCGGCGCGGAGGATGTCACCCGGCCGGAACGCGTCGCCGCCGGGCAGGTTCTCCGCGGCAGCGAGGACGGCGATCGCTCGCACCCGCGTGCCGAGCGCGGCGAGGGCGCCGATGCCGTGCAGCGTCCCGGCGCCGCCGGCCATGTCGCCCTTCATGTCCTGCATCCCGCCGGCCGGCTTGATCGAGATGCCACCTGCGTCGAAGGTGATCGACTTGCCGACGAGCCCCAGGACGAGGCCGTCCTTCGCGTCCGGCGGGTCGTGGCGCAGCACGATCAGGCGCGGCTCGTTGCGGCTGCCTCGGCCGACCGCCGTCAACGCCCCCATGCCGAGCTCGTCGAGCTCCTTCGTCGCGAGGACCTCGCAGCTCAGGTGCTCGTGCTCGCGCGCGAGCTCCTTCGCCTTCTCGCCGAGGGTGTGGGGAGTGAGCTCGTTCGGCGGCATGTTCGCGAGATCGCGGGCGCGATTCGCGCGCTCGGCGACGATCGCGGCTCGCTCGACCGCAGCCTGCAGCTCGGGATCGTCGGTATGACCGACGACGATCCGCTCCGGCGCGCGCGTCTCGTCCTTCGACTTCCAGCGGCCGGGCGAGTATGCGCCGAGGATCGTCCCTTCGACGAGCGCTGCGGCCTGCTCCGGCAGCGGTACCGGCAGCGACTCGTCGAGCAGCCAGACGAGGGTTCCCCCGACGCGGGAGAGCGCGTTGGCGGTCGTCGAGCCCGCCGTCCGCAGCGCGTCGGCGTCGACCTCGTCGCGCTTCCCGACGCCCGCCGCGACGAGCCGGGGCGCCTCGAGTTCGCCGTTCAGGTGAAGGAGGACAGTCTCGCCGCGCTCGCCGCGCAGCTCCCCGCTCTCGACGAGCTTCGCGAGCCTGCCCCCGAGCCTGTCGTCGAGGATCTCGGCGCCGTCCCCGCCGAGTACTTGGGCCACCGGGAGGGCTATCGCGTCTGCGCCAGCCTGCCCCGGCAGCGCGATCTCGACCTTCGTCATCGGAGCGCGATGGTATCGCGGCGGGGCATAGACTCGCGCTCGACCCCGAGAAGGAGCGATTGATGCCAGGCACCGTGCAGGAGTTCTTCGAGACGCTTCCCTCCCGCGCCGACACGTCGAAGACGGCCGGCATGAACAACTCGTACGGCTTCGACATCGAGGGCGCGGGGCAGTGGACCGTCAAGGTCGTCGAAGGCAGCGTCAGCGTCCACGACGGGATCGACGACGCGGCGGACTGCACGATCAGCGCGTCCCAGGAGGTCTTCGAGCGGATCGTCGCGGGCGAGCAGAACCCGACGAGCGCCTACATGACCGGCAAGCTCAAGCTCAAGGGCGACATGGGCGCCGCCATGAAGCTCCAGAAGCTCTTCCCGAGCTAGTCGAACACGATCTCGGCCGACTCGGCGACGCGCCGGTAGCCGATCCGTTCGTAGATCGCGTTCGAGGTCGGGTTGGCGAGGTCGGTGTAGAGGAAGCAGAACCGTCGGCCGCCGACGAAGAGGCGCCCGTCGAGCAGGCGCTGCGAGACCTCGGCCGTCAGCGCCGTCGCGTAGCCGCGCCCGCGCAGCTCGGGAAGGGTGTACACCGGGCCGACGCGGATGCCGTTCGGCGTCGCCCCGCCCCAGCCGGCGAGGGAGACGGGCTCGCCGCCGTCCTCCCAGAGCAGGATCCCCGCCGTCGGCGACGACAGCCGGTGGTCGACCATCGCGGCGACGTCGTCGGGGCCGCCCACGTGCGAGACCTCACGGCCGAACGCGATGCACCAGCGCTCTGCACGTTCGCGGTCGTCGAGCGTCGCAACCCGGGCCGAGCCGGAGACCCTGGGCCGAGGCTCCACCCGCCCGAGCGCGTAGATGCCCTGGCGCATGTTCGTCCTCGTCGTGCGGGCGGCGCGGTTCGACCAGAGCTCGGCGAATTCCTCCACCTCGGGCACCGCCCCAACCACGCCGGGCAGCTGCTCGTCCGCAACCGCCTCGACCAACGCGGCAAGCGCCTTCGGCGACGTCGGCCGGGCGAGCACGACGTTGAAGGGCGGCGTCTGGAGCGCGGCGGCGAGTGGCCGGCCGCCGTCGGCGACGAGCCAGAGCCGGATCTCCTCGTAGAGGCCGTCACGGGCATTGCCCGCGATGCCGAGGAGGAGGTTGTGGCGTGCTTCGTCGGCGAGCAGGAGAGGCTCCGCTGCGGCGAGGAACGACGCCGCGTCGTCCATCCGCACGAGCTCGATCACTCGTCCAGCTCTACCAGCACTGCACCGCCGGCGACGCGGTCGCCCTCCGAGACGTGAACCGCGCGGACGGTCGCCTCGTACGGCGAGACGAGCGGCGTCTCCATCTTCATCGCCTCGAGCACGACGAGCGGCTGGCGGGCCGAGACCCTCGCCCGCGGCTCGACCAGCACGCGGATGACCGTGCCGGGCATCGGGGCGACGACCTCCGACTGCTCGTGCTTCCCGGGACCGTGCGCACCCGTGGCCTCGTCGACGCTGGGCGCGGGTCGCGAGGGCGGCGGAGGTAGGTTCAGCCGCCACGGCTCGCTCCAGACCGCGGCCGGCGCCGCGGCCGGCAGCTCCGAGAGGGGCGGGTTCTCGGTCAGGAAGGCGGTCGTGACGCGGCCTGCGCGCACCAGCGGGTGCGCGACGAGCCAGCGGAGAAACGGGAGGTTCGTCGTGACGCCGCCGATCTCCGTCTCGTCCAGCGCGCGCGCCAGGCGGTCGAACGCCTCGGCCCGGCTCTCGCCGGCTGCGATCAGCTTCGCGATCATCGGGTCGTAGGCGGTGCCGATCTCGTCGCCCTCGCGCACTCCCGAGTCGACGCGGACGCCGTCCGGCAGTCGCAGGCGCTCGAGCCGGCCCGCTTGGGGGAGGAACGAGCGCGGGTCCTCTGCGTACAGCCGCGCTTCGACCGCATGCCCGCGCAAGTAACAGTCTGTTACTAGCGAAGACAGGGCCTCTCCGGACGCGATGTGTAGTTGCTCCCGCACGATGTCGACGCCCGTCACGAGCTCCGTCACCGGGTGCTCGACCTGGATCCGCGCGTTGAGCTCGAGGAACCAGAAGTCGCGGCCGTCGAGGACGAACTCGGCCGTGCCGGCGCTCTCGTAGCCGATGGCCCGCGCGAACGCGACGGCGGCGTCGCTCATTCGTGCCCGGAGCTCGACGTCGAGAGCGGGGGAGGGCGCCTCCTCGAGCACCTTCTGATGGCGCCGCTGGATCGAGCAGTCGCGCTCGCCGAGCGCCACGACGTTGCCGTGCCTGTCGGCGAGGATCTGAATCTCGACGTGACGCGGCCGCTCGAGGAAACGCTCGCAGAAGACCGAGTCGTCCCCGAACGCGGCGGCGGCCTCGCGCCGCGCCGCCTCGAGAGCCTCGTCGAGCTCCTCGGGCACGCGTACGACCCGCATCCCGCGCCCGCCGCCCCCCGCGGCCGCCTTGACGAGGAGCGGGAAGCCGATTTCCTCGGGAGTCCCGCTCGGCAGGACCGGGACGCCTGCAGCGCGCGCCGTCGCCTTCGCGGCGAGCTTGTCGCCGCCCGCCCGCAGCGCCGCCGGCGGCGGGCCGACCCAGGTCAGGCCCGCCTCGAGCACCGCCTCCGCGAGGTCCGCGCTCTCGGAGAGGAAGCCGTAGCCCGGATGGACGGCGTCCGCGCCGGACTCGCGCGCGGCTCGCACGTGCTCGGCCGGATCGAGGTAGGACGAGATCTCGACGAGTGCGTCCCCCGACTCCGCATGGAGCGAGCCGCGGTCGTCAGGCGCCGCGACCGCGACGGTCTCGATGCCCTCGGCCCGGCAGGCACGGAAGATGCGCAGCGCGATCTCCCCCCGGTTCGCGACGAGCAGCCTGCGCATGGGGACGAGTCTAGGCTCCGTCCCGCCGAAAGACCCGGGCGAGTCGGCCCGGTGGGCTCTACTCTTCCTCGTTTGACCGGCGTGGGAGGAGGAACGGACATCGCCGTGCGGGTGAGGTTGGGGGTGGCCCTCGGGCTCTCCGTGGTCGTTTGCGCGACCGCCGCGACGGCGCGCGCGGGAACGGCGCTGATCGTCACCGGCCATGGCTGGGGACACGGCGTCGGCATGAGCCAGTGGGGCGCGTACGGCTACGCGCTGCACGGCTGGCAGTACCGCCGGATCCTCGCGCACTATTACCCGGGAACGACGATGGGCCGGGTGGGAGAGCTCCGCGTGCGCGTCCTGCTCGCTCGCGGGGCGCGCTCGGTCACGGTCGGTTGCGCCACGCCCATGCGAGTCACCGACGGGCGCCGCCTGACCCGGGCGCTGCCCGCCGGGACCTACGGCGTCGGCTCGCGGCTCGTCTTCCCCGTGCGGAAGCACGGAGCCGGCCTCTCCTTCGACCGTTTCGCCGTCCTCGAGTGCGACCGCGCGCCGCTCACGTTCGACGGCCGCGCGTATCACGGCACCCTCTCGCTACGGAGCGGCGGCGGAGGAGTCTCGGTCGTCAACGGGCTCTCGCTCGACACGTACCTGCGGGGGGTCGTCCCGTCCGAGTCGCCGTCGCACTGGCCGCTCGCCGCGCTGGAGGCGCAGGCGGTTGCCGCCCGCTCCTACGCGGTGTCGGAGTTGCGGCCGAACTCGTCGTACGACCTCGTCCCCACCACGGCCGACCAGGTGTACGGCGGCGTCGCGGCCGAGAGACCGCGCACCGACCACGCCGTGTACGCGACGCTCGGCCAGGTCCTGATGTGGGGCGGAGCGGTCGCGCGGACGTACTACTCCTCGAGCTCCGGCGGCCGCACCGAGGCCGTGCAGGATGCGTGGCCGAGCGCGTCGCCCACGCCGTACCTGCGCTCGGTGCCGGATCCCTACGACATCTACTCGCCACACCACGACTGGGGGCCGTTCGGGTTCTCGGGCCCTCGCCTCGCGGCACGCCTCGGTCTCGGCGGCGCTATCGAGTCGGCGAGCGTGCAGCGGAACGCCAGCGCGCGCGCCGCGTCGGTGCTGTTCCACCTTGCGTCCGGCGCCGAGGTGAGCCGCAGCGGTGCGGCCATTGCCAGGGCGCTCCACCTCCAGTCGACCTGGTTCTCGATCGGAGACCTGCAGCTCTCCACGAGCAGCACCCGTCTGCTCTACGGCACCCGGCTCACCGTCGCGGCACGGGCGGCGAACGTCAAGGGCGCTCTGCTCGAGGAGCAGAGCCCGAGCGGCGCCTGGCGGACCGTGCGGCCGATCGCGCATCCTGCTCAGCTCCACCTGGAACCGCATGCGAGTACCCGGTTCCGTCTCGTCGCTCCGGGGACGAGCGGCACGTCCGTCTCGGTCGCGGTCGCGCCGCGGGTGCAGGTACAGGCGCTCACTCCGCGCGTGCTCGCCGGGCAGGTGTCGCCGCGGCCGGACGCGTCCGTCGCGGTCTGGCGGCTCGTGCGCGGCAGCTGGCGTGTCGTCGCCCATCCGATCCTCGACTCGACCGGCAGGTTCAGGACGCCGCTGCTGCTGCGCCCGGTCGACTACCGGGTCACGGTGGCGGCCGGCCGGCTCGCGGCCACGCAGACGTCGCTCCACCTGACGCGGCGGATGCTCGAGAGCCTCGGCCGCTGATGGCCGCCGCAGGCGGCCCGCTGTGGGGCGCTGCGAGCGCCGATCTCAACGCGACCTTGCTCGAGTGGCCGGCGGGCGAAGGTCCGGCCGAGCACGTGAACGACGAGCGCGACGTCCTCTACGTCGTGCTGGTCGGCTCGGCGACGCTGACGGTCGACGGCGAGCCGCGCGAGCTTTCCGCAGGGGAGGCGACGATCGTCGACAGGGGCACGCGCCGTGCGCTCGTGGCGGGGCCGGACGGCGTCCGCTACCTCACGGCGCACATTCGCCGCGAGGGGCTCCAGCTCAAGCGCTTCTGAGGACCGCTACGTGCCGCCGAGCCCGGCCAGCCAGACCACCGCGGCGATGAGGCCGAAGCCGGCCACGGTCAGGGCCACGCGCAGCCGCGAGGGATGCTCGTGGGCCTCCGGCAGGAGGTCGGAGGCGCCGAGGAAGAGGAAGAAGCCGACGTAGAGAGCCAGAAGGGCTCCGAGGCCGTCGGCCGAGATCGAGAGCGAGGCCCCGACCGCGGCGCCGGCGATCGGGGCGGTCGCGTCGACCGCAAGCCAGCGCAGAGCCCGCTCGCGGCCTCCGCCCTGGCGGAGGATGAACGAGACGGTGTTCAGCCCATCGGCGAAGTCGTGGCTCGCCACGGCCGCGAAGACCAGAAGCCCGGTGCCGAGCGAGAGGTGGAGGCCCAGGCCGATCCCGAGCCCGTCGACGGCCGAGTGGGCGGAGAGAGCGAGGGCTCCCATCGCTCCGACCCGGTGGTGGGCGCGGGCCTGGTCGGAGTCGTCGCGGTGATGCAGGACCAGGAGACGGTTGGCCAGGAAGAAGAGGACGAAGCCGAGAGCCACGAGCTGCGAGACCCGCTCCGGCCGTCCCAGCTGGCGCTCGGCCTCGGGCAGGACGTCCAGGAGGGCGATGGCCACCACGACTCCGCCGGAAAGGGCTATGAGGTCGCCGAGCCGGCTCGCCAGCTTCACCGCCGCCAGCCCGCCCAACGTGGTCGAGAGGGCGGTGGCGAGAGCCAGCGGTAGGGCCAGCCAGGGCAAGCTCATCGCGCGACGCCCGCGGTGACAACGATAACGGTTCTCAGTCGCATCTCGCGTAGAATAGAGGACGTGAAGGCGGGGCGGCAGAGCCTGGCGGAGCTCCTCGAGCGAAACGGCGTCCGCGCGACACGCCGCCGCCTGGACGTCCTCGAGGAGCTCGCGAAGGAGCGGGACGACGTGACCGCCCAGAAGCTCTGGGGACGGCTGCGGGAGCGGGACACCGGTGCCGGGCTCGCGACCGTCTACCGGACGCTCGCGCTACTGAGCGAGAAGGGCCTCGTCGACGTGCTCTCGCATCACGGCGGCGAGCAGTGCTACCGGCTCTGCGGCGACGAGCATCACCATCACCTGCTCTGCGAACGGTGTCATCGCGTGGTCGAGATCCAGGAGTGCGGGCTCGACGACTGGGTCTCCGCCGCTGCGAAGCGGCACGGGTTCGTCGCCACGGATCATCGCGTCGAGATCGTCGGTCTCTGTGCCGACTGCCGCTAGCCGGCCGCGGCGTACCGGACGCGGGCGGCCTCGAGGACGCGCTTGGCGGTCGCCGGGTTGTGCCGGCTGAGCCACATCAGCACCGCCTGGGCGCGTGACAGCGAGCTGCGCGGAATCTCCTCCGCGACGCGGAGATACGTCCACGCGGCCGCGTCCGATCCGAGCACCTCGGTCAGGGTCTCGTGGACCGCGGCTGCGAGGCGCGCCGTGTCGGCAACCGGCCGTGAGTGCGTGTGGGTGCGGAGGATCTCCGGTAGCGCCGTCGTCTGCGTCTCGAGGTCGAACACGTCCAGCTCGTAGCCGCAGAGCAGCGCAACGTTGCGCGTCTCGAGCAGGCCGTTCCAGAGCTCCTCGAGCGCGATCGCGGCAGCCTCCTGCCCGCGCTGGACGAGCAGGTCGACCATCTCGCCGAAGGCCCGGACCGTGCGTCGCGGGAAGCGCTGCGCGACCTCGTCCACGAGGCCGCCGACGACCTCCCCGAACCGGGCGGGGCACGGCCCGTCGCCGTCCATGAACGCCGCAAGCGTCTCGTCGGCGTCGCGCCACGTGAGGAGGCCCTGTGCCTGCAGGTCGGCGACGTTCCAGTCGCGTCGCTCGAGCTCGTCCGTGACGACGTGCCGGTGGTCCGCGGCCGCGATGACGATCGCGGGGTCGCCCTTGTCGAAGCCGGCGGCGAGGAACAGGCCCAGGGAAGTCGCGAGCTCGTCGAGCTCGCGGTAGATCTGCACTCCGTGCTCGGCCGGCGGAGCGCTCTCGAGGAACGTCGTCCAGCTCATCGCCGCTTCACGTTCCCGGAACCGGCCCGACTTACTCCTCGTCCGGGGCGTCCGGAGCGCGCCAGCTCGGCGAACGTTTCTCGAGGAACGCCCGCAGGCCCTCCTGGCCCTCCTCGCTCGTGCGCCGCTCGGCGATCCAACGCGCCGTCTCGGGTCCGTCGGGCCGCTCGCGCACGAGCCGCTTCGCCCAGCGCGCAGCCTGTGGCCCGGCCGAGAGGAGCTCGCCGACGACCCGGTCGACCGTGCCGTCGAGATCCTCTGCGACCTCGTGCACGAGCCCGATCCGGAGCGCGACCTCGGCACCGAAGCGCTCGCCCGTCACGAAGTAGCGGCGCGCCGGGCCCGACCCGATCCGGGCGAGCGCGAACGGGGAGATGACCGCCGGGATGATCCCGAGCTTCACCTCCGAGAAGGCGAACACCGCATCGGGCGCGCCGATGGCGACGTCGGCGGCGGCCACGAGGCCGGCGCCTCCGCCCAGGGCGTGACCCTGGACGCGCGCGACGACCGGTGCGGGGCAGTCGTCGATCGCCTCGAGCATCGCGCGCAGCGCGTTCGCGTCCGCGACGTTCTCCTCGTACGAGAGGTCGACGGAGGACCGCATCCAGTCGACGTCGGCGCCGGCGGAGAAGCTCGGACCGTCGCCCGCGAGGACGACGGCGCGGGCCCGGCCGACCGCGACGAACGCCTCCGCGAGCTCCGCGATCAGAGCCGCGTCGAACGCGTTGCGCCGGTCGGGCCGCGCGAGCGTGATGCGCAGGACGTCACCGTCCCGCTCCGTACGCAGGTTCGAGGGCACGGGGCGAGAGCTTAGAGTCCCGGCCATGCTCCGGGGAGCGCTCGCCGCCGCCGTCACGCCGCTCCGCGACGGGCGGCTGGACACCGGCGCAGTCGGCCCCTACGTCGACTTCCTCACCGGGCACGGCGTGGACGGGGTGCTCGCGCTCGGCACGACCGGCGAGGGGGTGATGTTTCCGCCGGCGGAGCGGATCGAGATCGCACGGGCGTTCGTCGACGCGGCGGCCGGGCGGATCCAGGTCGCCGTGCACGCCGGCGCCCAGACGACGCACGACACCGTCGCGCTCGCGGCGCAGGCGGCGGAGGACGGCGCGGACGCGGTCGCCGTGATCGGTCCCCCGTACTTCCGGCTCGACGACGACGAGCTCCTGGCGCACTTCGAGGCCGCCGCCCGCGCGTGCGCGCCGGTGCCGTTCTACCTCTACGAGTTCGAAGCGCGGAGCGGCTACCCGCTCCCGCTGCCGGTGATCGAGCGGCTCCGCGAGCGGGCGCCGAACCTCGCCGGGATGAAGGTCTCGGACAGCCCGTGGGAGCAGCTCGAGCCGTTCCTCGTCGAGGGCCTCGACGTCTTCGTCGGCGCCGAGGCGCTGCTCGAGCGCGCGCTCGCCGCTGGCGCGGCCGGCGCCGTGTCGGGCCTCGCCGGCAGCTTTCCCGACGCGGTCGTCCCGCTCGTCCGGGAGCCGACGCCCGAGGCGGGGGAGAGAGCGACCGCACTGCGGACCGAGCTGCAGCGGCTGCCCTTCCACGCCGCGTCGAAGACCGCCCTCGCCCTGCGCGGCGTGCCGGTCGGGCCTGAGGTCTGCGCGCCGCTCCGCGGCTTGACCGACGCGGAGCGCGCGGAGGTCGAGCGGATCGTCGCCGTCTGGTCCGGATGAGCGCGCTCCGCAGTGCGATCCTGGCCGCGGCAGACAGCCCGCGGCTGCAGCGCTTCGTCCAGCGTCACGGCTTTCGGCTCGGAGCGGCCCGCTTCGTCGCTGGGCAGACGCTCGACGAGGCCGTCACGGTGCTGCGGCGCCTGAACGAGAGCGGCCTCCTCACGAACACCACGCTGCTCGGCGAGGGCATCGCCGCCGAGGCCGAGACGCGCACGGTCGTGGCCGCGTACCGCGAGGTGCTCGACCGCATCCACGCCGAGGGGCTGCGCACGAACGTCGCGCTCAAGCTCACGCAGCTCGGCCTCTCGATCGACGAGGAGCTCGCGCAACGCAACCTTGCCGAGCTCGTCGAGCACGCGGCGCGCCTCGGCAACTTCGTCCGCGTCGACATGGAGGAGTCGCGCCATGTCGACGCGACGCTGCGCATCTACCGGCGGCTCCGCGAGAGCGGCCACGACAACGTCGGCGCAGTCCTGCAGTCGTATCTGTTCCGCAGCGAGGACGATCTTGCGGCGCTGCTGCCGCTCGCTCCGAACCTCCGCCTCGTCAAGGGCGCGTACCTCGAGCCGCCCGAGGTCGCGTATCCGCGCAAGAGCGACGTGGACGCCGCGTACGTCCGGATGCTCGAGGTGTCGCTCGCCGGCGCGGGCTTCACGGCCTTCGCGACGCACGACGAGGCGCTGATCGAGCACGCGATCTCGTTCGCGCGCGAGCGCGACATACCGAACGAGCGGTTTCAGTTCCAGATGCTCTACGGCGTCCGGCCGCGCCTGCAGCTCGAGCTCGTGCAGCGCGGGTTCGACGTCCTCGTCGCCGCGCCGTACGGCTCCGAGTGGTACCGGTACCTCATGCGCCGGCTCGCCGAGCGGCCGGCCAATCTGCTCTTCCTGCTCCGAAATCTCGTTCGCGGCTGAGCCCGAGGACGAGCACCGCCGCGAGCACGACGAGCGTCAGGTCGCGCCCGAGGAGATACCACGACCACGGCGCCGCGTGATCGGTCGCGAGCGACCAGTAGTGGTTCGGAAACCAGGTCTGCGTCAGGCCGAGCGCGAGGAACAGCAGGCCGCCGGCGAGGACGCCACGCCCGCCGCGCACGAGCGGGACGAACGGAGCGAGCCAGATCAGGTACTGCGGCGAGAGCACCTTGTCGAAAGCCACGAGCGCCGAGACCGCGGCCACCGCGGCCAGCAGCATCGCCTCGCCGTCCGCGGCCCGCCGGCGGGCGAACGCGATCCAGACGCCGACCACCGCGGCGATCTCGCACGCCGTCGAAAGGTCGGCGGCGAGGCCGGCTCCACGCCCGCTCAGCGCCTGCGCGCCGTGCGACGTGATCGTCGTGAGCGGCCGCATGCCGAGGTGCTGCGCCGCCATCAGGACGGCCGCGCCGAGGCTCTCCACCTGCAAGGGCCGGCCGAGCTGGTCGCTGAACATCGCGCGCAGCCCGTCCGGCGCGACGACGGCGAACGGGACGAAGCACGCGGCCGCGACCACGAGGAAGGCAGCGACGACGGCGAGCGTGCTCGCCTGTCCTCGCCGCCGCCAGAGGTGGACGACGGCGATGGGCAGGAGGACCGCCGGCCAGAGCTTGGCGGCGAAGCCCAGACCGAGCAGAGCCCCGCAGACGACGGGCCGCTCCCGGACGAGGGCTGCCAGCGCACCGGCCGCGAGCAGCGTCGGCCACAGGTCGAAGCGCGTGTCGAAGAGGGAGCCGAGGACGACCGGCGAGACGCCGATCGCGAGCAGGGTCGCCCACGTCCGAGCCGCGTCGGCGCCGACGGCGCGCAGTGCCGAGCCCGCAGCGGCGATGCAGCCCGCGCCGCAGACGCCCATGAGGACCGCGAACGACGTCGCGTAGCTCCAGCTCATGTAGCTCGGCAGGAGCATCGGCGGCAGGGCGGCAGGCGGATATTCGAAGGCGAAGTCGCGGTAGGGGACATGGCCGCCGCGGACGAGGCCGGCGTAGTGCACGTAGATCGGCACGTCCGAGAGCCGGGCCTGCTCGAGCCAGGTGACGAGCGCGTAGAACGACGCCCCGAGCACGACGGCGGCCACCCCGGCCGCGGTCCACGTCCTGGGCTGCCGCCTCACTCGACGACGTCGAACTCTTCGGCGACCGCCGGCTCGTCGCCGATCAGCTCCGGCACCTCGCCGAGATCGGCGAGGTGCTCGCCGAAGGAGATGACCCCGAACCGGTCCTGGGCCTCGTTCGCGATCCAGACGTCCCCTTCGGGCAGCGGCGGCAGGTGCTCGCGCAGCTCGTCGAGCGTCGTCTTCGAGTCGAACAGGTTCCAGATGAGGATGCGCGCGATCACATGCGGAAGACGCCGAAGGTCGTGTCCGGGATGGGCGCGTTGCGGGCCGCGGCGAGCCCGAGGGCGAGGACCCGCCTCGTGTCGAGCGGGTCGATGATCCCGTCGTCCCAGAGGCGCGCAGTCGAGTAGTAGGGATTGCCCTCCTCCTCGTACTTCGCTCGGATCTCGTCCTCGTCGACGTCCCCGACCATGGAGAGCACGGTCGCTGCCTGCTCGCCGCCCATGACCGAGATGCGCGCGTTCGGCCACATCCAGAGCTGGCGCGGGCCGTAGGCGCGGCCGCACATCGCGTAGTTGCCCGCCCCGAACGAGCCCCCCGTGACGACGGTGAACTTCGGCACTTGCGCGTTCGCGACGGCCATCACGAGCTTCGCGCCGTCGCGCGCGATCCCGCCCGCCTCGTACTCCGTGCCGACCATGAAGCCCGTGATGTTCTGGAAGAAGACGAGCGGGATCCGCCGCTTGCAGCAGAGCTCGATGAAGTGCGCGCCCTTCTGCGCCGACTCGGCGAAGAGCACGCCGTTGTTCGCGAGGATCCCGACGTGGAAGCCCTCGATCCGCGCGAAGCCGGTCACGAGGGTCTCCCCGTACATCTGCTTGAACTCCTGGAAGCGCGATCCGTCGACGATCCGCGCGATCAGCTCGCGCGGGTCGACCTGGTGGCGGAAATCCTCGGGGATCAGTCCGTAGAGGTCCGAGGCGTCGAGCGCCGGCCGCTCGGGCTCGGCGACGTCCCAGGTCGGAGCCGTGCCGCGGCTCTCGAGGTTGCGGACGATGCCGCGCGCGATCGCCAGCGCGTGCTCGTCGGAGGTCGCGTAGTGGTCGGCGACGCCCGAGCGCCGCGCGTGGACGTCGGCGCCGCCGAGCTCCTCGGCGGTCACGTCCTGTCCCGTCGCGGCCTTCACGAGCGGCGGGCCGCCGATGAAGATCGTCCCGGTGCCGCGCACGATCACGGTCTCGTCCGACATCGCGGGCACGTAGGCGCCACCGGCGGTGCACGAGCCCATCACGACCGCGATCTGCGGGATGCCCTGCGCGGACATCTGCGCCTGGTTGTAGAAGATCCGGCCGAAGTGCTCCCGGTCCGGGAAGACCTCGGCCTGCAGCGGCAGGAAGGCGCCTCCTGAGTCCACGAGATAGAGGCACGGGAGCCGGTTCTGCTCCGCCACCTCCTGCGCGCGCAGGTGCTTCTTGACGGTGAGCGGGAAGTACGACCCGCCCTTCACGGTCGCGTCGTTGGCGACGATCACGCACTCGCGTCCTTCGACGACGCCGATGCCGGTCACGATCCCTGCGCTCGGCGCTCCGCCGTCGTACAGCTCCCACGCGCCGAGCGCATTGAGCTCGAGGAAGGACGTGCCGGGGTCGACGAGGCGGTCGACCCGTTCGCGCGCGGGCAGCTTGCCGCGGGAACGATGCCGCTCGGTCGCCTTCTCGCCGCCGCCCCGCGCGACCTCTGCCGACCGCTCGCGCAGCTCGGCGACGAGCTCCTCCATCCGCTCGCGGCGGCGCGCGAACTCCTCGGCGTCGCGGTCGAGCTGCGAGGTCAGGACGGCCACGGCCGGAGCCTAACCGCGGCGCGGCTCCCGGAAGGCATTGACACAGTCGCAACGAACCGTAGAGTCGCCCAGACCAAACACACGCTCTAGGAGGGACGGATGAACGGCGAGGCGGCGAGTGCGGTGAACGTCGGTGCGAGCGAGGATGCGCGGCTCCGGAGCCTTGGCTACACGCCACAGCTCAACCGCGTGCTCGGGTTGTTCTCCAACTTTGCGGTGGCCTTCACGTACCTGTCGCCGATGGTCGGGATCTACTCCCTGTTCGTCATCGGGCTCGGGATGGGCGGTCCCGCGTACATCTGGCTCACGTTCATCCCCGTCGCCGGGATGCTCTTCGTTGCGCTCGTCTTCGGCGAGCTGGCGAGCAACTATCCCGTCGCCGGAGCCCTCTTCCAGTACAGCAAGTTCACCGTCGGCCCCCGCTACGGCTGGTTCGTCGGCTGGTTCTACGGCTTCGCGTTGCTGATCACGGTCGCCGCGGTCGACACCGGCGTCGTCGGCTACGTCACCGCGTTGACGCACAACTGGTTCGGCTGGAACCTCGATCCGGCAGGCCACGGGACGATCCTCGTGATCACGCTGATCCTGCTCGCGGTCCAGTCGACGGTGAACATCACCGGAGCGAAGATCATGGCCGACGTCGCGAAGCTCGGCGTCTACGTCGAGATCCTCGGCACGCTCGGGATCGCCATCGTCCTCGCCATCCACGGCTTCCACCACGGCCTCGGCTTCCTGTTCTCGACCCAGGGCGCGCAGCACAAGGCGACGAACGCGCTCGGCTTCGACTTCCACGGCAGCTGGCTGAGCGCGGCGCTGATCGCGGTGCTCGCACCGGTCTACATCTTCTACGGGTTCGAGTCGGCCGGGGACATCGCCGAGGAGACGAAGGACGCCGGCCGGCAGATCCCCAAGGCTATGCGCCACGCCCTGATCTGGGGCTGCATCGCGTCGTTCATCCTCACGGCGGGCCTGCTGCTCGCGACCCAGAAGCACAACGGAGTCGCGGCGGCGGTCGCCGGCGGGATCCCGTCGATCCTGGCCCAGCTCTCGAGCTGGCTGCAGGACGTCCTGCTCGTGCTGATCATCTTCGCGTTCTTCTCGTGCGGCTCGTCGATCCAGGGCGCAGGCGCGCGGCTCGCGTTCTCGTACGCGCGGGACGGGGCGCTCCCGGGCTCCGCCTGGATCTCGCGCGTGAACGAGCGTTTCAAGACGCCCGCGAACGCTCTGCTGATGGGAGCCGTGATCACCGTGCTCTTCGCGCTCCTCGTCTACGTCAATCCGGGCAGCAACTACCACATCTGGTTCGTGACGTATCCGGCGCACGTCAACGCGCTCGTCTCGCTCGTCTCCTTCGGCGTGAGCGGCATCTACCTCTCGTTCCTGTTGACGGTCATCGGGGTGATCATCGCCCGGGCCCGAGGTTGGAGACCGGAGGGCGCCTTCCAGCTCGGCAAGTGGGGCTGGCCGGTGACGCTGATCGGCGCCGGCTACCTCGGCGCGATGTTCGTCAACGTCGTGTATCCGTCGGGTCTATCGAGCGCGCGTGCGTTCATCAACATCGACTGGATCACGCTGTTCATCATCTTCATCATCGCGGTCGTCGGCGCCGCGTACCTGCTCCTCGGCCGGCCGGACCGCAACGTCGCGCGAAGCCTCGAAGGCGGCGCGGCCGAGCCGCCCGAGGCACCGCCGGTCACGACAGTCTGATCCACACCGAGCGTACGGGTCGCCGTCAGCGGCGGCCCGTACGCTTGTTCGCGTGATCGTCGCGCACCTCGATCTCGACGCCTTCTTCGCCGCCGTCGAGGAGCTCGAGAACCCCGAGCTCCGCACACAGCCTCTCGTCGTGGGAGGCGATCCGCGCGGGCGCGGGGTGGTCGCGACCGCGAACTACGTCGCACGCCGCTTCGGAATCCACTCGGCCATGAGCTGCACCGAGGCGCTGCGTCGCTGCCCGCAGGCGGTCTTCATCCGGCCGCGGCACTCGCTCTACCGGGAGTACTCGCGCGACGTCTGGGAGACCGTGCGCGGCGTCGTCCCCACCGTCGAGCAGACCGGAATCGACGAGGGCTATCTCGACATCGGGGCTGCAATCGCCGGCGGCAAAGCCGCCGGCGAGCGGCCGGAAGACCGACCCGCCTTCGGCCGGTCCCGGGGGGAAGTCGCCGAAGACTTCCTCGCGGCGCGGGTGGTTGCGGAGGCGGTGCAGACCGCCGTGCGCGCGGCGACGAGCCTCACCTGCTCGCTCGGCGTGGCGCCGTGCAAGGTCGTCGCCAAGGTCGCGAGCGACGCACGCAAGCCCGGTGGTCTCGTCGTGGTGCCGCTCGGACGCGAGGCGGCGTTCCTCGCCCCGCTCGCCGTGCGGCGCCTCCCCGGTGTCGGGCCGAAGGCGGAAGAGCGGCTGCGCGGCGGCGGCATCGGGACGATCGGCGAGCTCGCCGGGCTCACCGACGAGGCTCTGCGGCGGCTGCTCCCGGGCAGTGTCGGCACGATGCTGCGCGACCGCGCCCGCGGCATCGATCCGCGGGGCCTCGAGCTCGGCACCGAGCGGATCTCGATCAGCGTCGAGAACACCTTCGAGCGCGACATCGCCGATCGCGAACGGCTCCACGACGAGCTGCGCGGCATGGCCGGCGAGGTCGCAGCGGCGTTGCAACGTCGCGGCCAGGTCGCGCGGACGGTGACGACGAAGCTCCGCTACGCGGATTTCTCGATCCGCAGCCGCTCGACGTCGCTCGACGCGGGGATCGACGCGGCGGAGACGATCGGCGAGCTCGCGTGCCGGCAACTCGACCGAGGCCTCCGCGACCGCCCGGGCGCGCTGCGCCTCGTGGGTGTCGGCGTCTCGGGCCTCGCCGATTTCCGCCAGCTCGCGCTCGAGGCTGTCTGAGTAGCAGGGGCGGAGGGACTCGAACCCCCGACCTACGGTTTTGGAGACCGCCGCTCTACCAACTGAGCTACGCCCCTGTGCCGGTTGGCCAGTGTACCCGGCATGTTTCCGGCGCTCGGGTCGGGGCACGCGGCGGTCATGAGCGAGCTCATGGACGAGCCGGAAGGCTTCGAGAACGATCCCGAGGACGACGAGCTGAGGGCATCGCAAGAGGAGAAGGGCTACGGCGAGGACGAGGGCGAACGCGAGGAGTCGCTGCCGCCTGAGTAGTGTCGGTGCGTGCGCAGGCTCGACGGAGCACGCCCGGTGGCGGAGGTGCCGGCTTAGCCGGCGCCGGAGCGGAAGAACGTGCAGCGGTACGCGCTCGGCATCCTGTTCGCCGTGCTCGCGACGGCGATCGCGGCCGTCAGCGCGTATGCGTTCGCGGGCGCCGACAACGCCCGCCGAGTCGTCGTCGGGCTCGCCGCCGCCGCCGTCGCGGCGTGGCTCGCCTCTCTTTCCGCGAGCGCGTTCCGGCGCGGTCGTCGCTGAAACCTGAGGAGTCCGCCGGAAAACGCCGTATTCTCTCGGTCGTGGCAGCGCGGGCAGACGAGACGCAGCAGCTCTGGCTCGACTTCCGGCGGACGGGCGACCAGAAGATCCGCGACCGCCTCATCCTCACGTACGCGCCGCTCGTGAAGTACGTCGCGGGCCGGCTCGGCTCCGGGCTGCCGGCCCACGTCGACGAGGGCGACCTCGTCTCGTACGGCCTGCTCGGGCTGATCGGCGCGATCGAGCGGTACGACCCCGCGCGCGACGTGAAGTTCGAGACATACGCGATGGCCCGGATCAAGGGCCAGATCATCGACGAGCTCCGCTCGATGGACTGGGTGCCGCGCTCCGTCCGCGCCCGCGCCCGCCACATCGAGCGTGCGATCGGCGAGCTCGAGGCGCGCCTCGGCCGGGCGCCGACCGACGAGGAGATCGCGAAGAAGCTCGGGATCAGCGAGGAGGAGCTCGAGGAGAGCCTCGGCGAGATCGCCCGCTCCTCGATCGCGGCGCTCGACGAGCTCTGGACCGTGTCCGGCTCGGGTGGCGGCGACCAGGTCGCGCTCATCGACACGATCGAGGACGAGAGCGCTCCCGACCCGCAGGGCACGCTCTCGGTGACCGAGCAGAAGGAGGCGCTCGCAGACGCGATCGCACGGCTGCCCGAGCGCGAGAAGCTCGTGGTCACCCTCTACTACTACGAGGAGCTGACGCTACGCGAGATCGGCGAGGTGCTCGGCGTGACCGAGTCGCGCGTCTCCCAGCTCCACACGAAGGCGATCCTCCGGCTCAAGGCGCATATCGCGTCGTTCGGCGCCGCCGCCGCCCTCTGAGTACCGCCCGAGCCGGGCGCTCCAGCAGGGATACGATGCGGTTCCGAAGCGACCGAGGAGGACACTCCGCCGATGCCTGCCACCGAGCCCACGAAGATCCGCAACATCGCCGTCGCCGGCCACCGCGGGGTCGGGAAGACGTCGCTCGTCGAAGCGCTGCTCTTCGAGGCCGGGAAGACCAACCGGCTCGGCAGCGTCGAGCAGGGCACGACGGTCTCGGACTGGGACGAGCACGAGCAGCGGCGCGCGATGTCCCTCTCCGGCTCGCTGTGCCATCTCGAGTGGAAGGACCGCAAGATCAACCTCGTCGACACGCCGGGGGACGCGGGCTTCCAGGCCGACACGTTCGCGGCGCTGCGCGTCGTCGAGGGCGTCCTCGTCGTGATGAGCGGCGTGATGGGCGTCGAGGTCAACACCTCGCGGATCTGGCAGCGCGCCGACCAGCAGGAGCTCTCGCGGGTCGTCTTCGTCAACATGCTCGACCGCGAGCGCGCCGACTTCTACCGTGTGCTCGAGGCCGCGCGCCAGCAGCTCTCCGACCGCTGCGTGGCGATCCAGCTCCCGATCGGCACCGAGCACGAGCTCACCGGCATCGTCGACCTCCTGCACATGTGCGCGTACATGGATCCCTCGGGCGGCCGCGAGGGCGGGCCGCAGCCGATCCCGGACTCGATGGCCGACGTGGTGCAGGAGCACCGCGAGAAGCTCCTCGATGCGGTCGTCGAGACCGACGAGGACCTCATGGGCCGCTACCTCGAAGGAGAGGAGCTCGACCCGGAGGCGGTGGCCAACGCCCTGAAGCAGGCCGTGACGCGCGACGAGCTCTACCCGGTCGCCTGCGGCGTCGCGACGAAGAACCTCGGCACGACCGCGCTCCTCGACCTGCTCGTCGAGGGCGTCCCGTCGCCGGCGAAGAAGGGGACGACGATCGAGTTCGGCGATGCCAAGCAGGCCGTGTTTGTGTTCAAGACGATCGCCGACCCGTTCACCGGCCGCATCAGCCTCTTCCGTGTCCTCGCCGGCCCGGTCACAGGCGACACGACGCTCGTCGACCCGCGCACCCACGCGAAGGAGCGGCTCGGCCAGGTGCTCGCGTTGCAGGGAAAGGACTCCGAGGCGGTCGACGCGCTCGGCATCGGCGATCTCGGCGCGGTGGCGAAGCTCAAGGACGTGATCACCGGCGACGTGCTCGTCGACCACGAGGTGCCGGTCGAGCCGCCGCACATCGACTTCCCCGAGCCCGTCATGAGCTTCGCGATCACCCCGAAGGCGAAGGGCGACGAGGAGAAGATGGCGACCGGGCTGCGGCGCCTGAGCGAGGAGGATCCGACGCTGATCCTCCGCCGCGACCCGCAGACCGGCGAGCAGCTCCTCTCGGGCCTCTCGCAGATGCAGGTCGAGGTCGCGGTCGACCGACTGCAGACGCGCTTCCACGTCGAGGTCGAGTTGCACCCGCCGCGCGTGCCGTACAAGGAGACGATCCGCAAGGAGGCGCGTGCTCGGCATCGCTACAAGAAACAGACCGGCGGGCGCGGCCAGTTCGGCGACTGCGCCATCGTGCTCGAGCCGCTGCCGGCGGCCGACGGCGAGCTGGGCTACGAGTTCGTCGACAAGATCGTCGGCGGCGTCATCTCGCAGGGCTACCGGCCGGCCGTCGACAAGGGCATCCGCGAGGCGATGGAGCACGGCGAGCTCGCGGGCGCGCCGGTGCAGGGCGTGCGCGTCCTGCTCGTCGACGGCATGGAGCACAACGTCGACTCCTCGGAGATGGCCTTCAAGATCGCCGGCTCGATGGCGTTCAAGGAGGCCTACCAGCAGGCGGACCCGGTGCTGCTCGAGCCGATCATGGAGCTCGAGGTGACCGTGCCCGACGACACCGTCGGCGCGGTCAACGGCGATCTCAACTCGCGGCGCGGCCGGTTGCAGGGGATGGAGCCCGCGGCCGGGATGACGACGATCAAGGCCGAGGTGCCGATGGCCGAGATCCTCACCTACTCGCAGGCGCTGACCTCGATGACGGGTGGTCGCGGCGACTACTCGATGCACTTCCTGCGCTACGAGGAAGTGCCCTCGCACGTCGCGCAGAAGATCATCGAGCAGACGAAGCGCGAGCGCGAAGAGGCGAAGGTCTAGTGGCCGACGAGGAGCCGACCCCGCCGAAGCCGGATCACCAGCCGCCCGCCGGCGCCGAGGCGACGGCGCGCTGGACGGGTGGCCCGAAGGCGCTCGAGTACACCGCGACGGCGAAGTGGCTCGTCCTGCGCAAGAAGGAGAAGCCCGCGGCCGAGATCTTCTCGGTCTCGTACGTCGCCAAGGGCGGCGACCAGAATCGCCCGGTCACGTTCGTCTTCAACGGCGGGCCGGGTGCGTCGTCGGCGTACCTGCACATGGGCGCCGTCGGCCCGCAGCGGGTCGCGTTCCCGGTCGACGGGACGCTGCCCACGCTGCCGCCGAAGCTCGTCCAGAACGAGTCGTCGTGGCTCGGTTTCGCCGATCTCGTCTTCGTCGATCCGGTCGGCACCGGCTTCAGCCGCATCATCGAGCCCTCGAAGAACGGCGGAGGCGCCGGCCCGGACAAGCCGGACGGCGGGGCGAAGCCGGGCGAGGACGAGAAGCAGGATCCGAACGAGTACTTCGGCCAGAAGCGCGACCTCGAGTCCCTCTGCGAGTTCATGGCGCGCTGGCTCTCGGAGAACGACCGCTGGGGCTCGCCGATCTTCATCGCCGGCGAGAGCTACGGCGGCTACCGCGTCGGGAGGCTCGTGCGGATGCTCCAGGAGGACTCGGGCATCGGCCTCAACGGGGCGATCCTGATCTCGCCGGCGCTCGAGCTGACCGGCCTGGCCGGCGACGACTACGGCGTCGTGCAGTGGGTCGACCTGCTGCCGACGATGGCCGGCGGCGCCACCTTCCACGGGTGCTCGCGCGCGTTCCCCGTCGGGACGCCGCTCGCGCAGGTGCTCGCGGGAGCCGAGGAGTTCGCGAGCGGCGACTACTCGACGTTCCTCATCCGCGGTGCCTCGCTCGGCGCACCCGAGCGCGAGCGCACGCTCTCGCGGCTCGCCGACCTGCTCGGCCTGCCCGTCGAGCTCGTCACGCGGGCGGAGGGGCGCGTCTCGCCGATCGTCTTCGCGCGCGAGCTCCTCCGGCACAAGCGGAAGGTCGTCGGCTACTACGACGTCTCGATCACCTCGACCGACCCCTTCCCCGATCGCCCGGACCACGAGGCGCCGGACCCGACGCTCGCGGGGATCTCGCCCGCGTACACGGCAGCCGTCAACCGGCAGCTCCGCTCCGAGATCGGCGTGCGCACCGACCGCGAGTACCGCCTGCTCAGCCTCGAGGTCAACCAGGCGTGGAAGGAGGACACGCAGCGGCACTTCTTCGCACCGCCCGAGGGGGCGACCGACTCGTTCCGCTACGGCATGGCGCTCAACCCGCACATGCGCGCCTTCCTCACGCACGGGCGCTACGACATGGCGACGCCGTATTACGCGAGCGACCGGCTCCGCAACCTGATGCGGTTCGACCCGGACACGGCCGGACGCCTGACGGTGCGCCACTTCGAGGGCGGCCACATGTTCTACGCGTGGGAAGAGAGCCGCCACGCGTTCACGGCCGCGATCGAGGAGTTCGTCGCCGGCGCCCTGGCGGGCTGAAGCGCTGTCGGCGCCGGGCCGCTAGCGCGTGCTCTCGACGTGTCTGAACGGCGCCGTCCCGTAGGACACCTCGGTCACGGTCCCGGAGACGTGACACACCGTCCGCGCGCGGGCGCCGGCCTCGAGAGTCTTTCCGATCCGGAAGAACGCCGCGGGGTAGCCCCCGACGATGAGGATGGTGCCCGGTTCCGACCTGCCTTTCGAGGTGGCCGTGCACCCCGACACGGCCCCGGCCCGAGTCAGCTGGAGGTCGATGCCGGACAACGACGGGACCGTCCAGGACGCATGGAGGATGCGGCCGGTCTGCGACCAGGTCCCCGGTGGGCCTTTGGCGCCGGATCCGCAGCCGAGCAGCAGGCCACAAACGACGACTGTGGCGGCGAAAAGAAGAGGGCGCCTGCGCACGGCCCGAGTCTCGGCGGCTGTCGCAAGCGTGTCAAGGAGTGGGAGAGGCGAGGGTCTCCCCGCCCCTCCAAAGCTCCGGCTCAGACCTGCTGCTGCGGCGAGTCGCCGCTGTCGCGCAGGTGCGCGAGAACGTCAGCCACGTCGGCGAGCTGCTGTTCGAGGTCGCGCTGGAAGCTTTCGAGCCGCTCGATCAGCTCGGGCCGGCTCGGGAAGCTCCCACGTCCGAAGATGCCGGGGCGCGGGCCCCAGCCATGTCTGTGATGGTGTCTCATCGATGTCACCTCCTCTCCTCGTACCGTGCGAGAAAGCGGGCCGTCCGCTCCTGCGAGCGCCGCAGCGCCTCGGCCCAGTGGTCGAGGAGCCGCTCGCCCGCAGGCGTGATCGCGTAGCGGCGCTTCGCCGGACCCGGGGAGGAGTCGTCCCATTCCGAGGAGACGAGCCCTTCTTCCTCGAGCCCGCGCAGGAGGCGGTAGAGGTTCCCCATCTCCACGCGGGCTTCGCCCGTGAGCTCGGGCAGCCGCTCGAGCAGGTCGTAGCCGTGGGCCGGACGCTCCCGCAAGAGGAGCAGGAGGGCGGGCTCGGCGAACCGTTCGACCCGCGCGAAAACGCGCCAACGGCCGCGATGGTGGCGCCGTGCGCGCGGTCCTCTCATCTCGCATGTATATGTAAAAGACACATGTAAGAGACACTACCGGCTCAGCAGGTTCTTGCGCAACCCTGGCTAAACTCGGAAGCCGGATGAGGGTCACGAAAGTCGCAACGACCCGTGCCTGTGCAGTGTGCGAGCGGACGCTGCTCATGGGCGAGCGCGCGGTGAGCTTCGCGCCGTCGGAAGGCGCCGAGCTCGTCGACGTCTGCCCGCTCTGCCAGGAGCTCGCCGTCGAGGCGGGCTGGATCAAGGAGGGCGCGCCGACAACGCCGACGCTCGAGGGCGGCCGCCGGCGGCGCCGCAAGCGCAACCTCGTCGACTACCTCGGCCTCACGCGCGCCTCGGACGAATCCGCGCTCGCGCAGCAGGAGCCGATCCTCCGCAAGCTCTCCGACGGCGAGGTCGCGCTGCTCGAGGCGGCGGATCTCTTCAACGGCAGCGCCTACCGGCGCACCGTCGGCGGCATCGCAAAGAGCCTCGGCGAGCCGCACGTGAGCATCGTTCCGCTGTCGGGCACGTCCGGCGAGCTCGCCGTGACCGTCGCCTGGGAGCTCTCCTGGTACCAGTACCGCGTCAGCCCGGAGTCGGCGCAGCCGGTCCGCCTCGAACGCCGCGGCCACGAGCTCGAGGAGCTCGAGGACGGCTACAAGGACTGGAACGCCCAGGTCGAGGACGAGGGCAGGCTCGTCCCCGCGATCGCGCGCCTCTAGCCGGTTCCGGGAAACTCGCCGAGCTTGAGGTGCACGGTCTCGTGCTTCCCGCTCTGCGTCTGGATTCCCACCGCGACCGTCGCCCCGGGCTTGAGCTCCGACGCCGCGCTCGTCAGGTCGTTGATCGTGGGCGTCCGCGTCCCGTTGAGGGAGACGATCACGTCACCGGTCTTGATGCCCGCCTTCGCAGCCGGCCCGCCGGCGGTGACTCGCTGCACGAGCACGCCGGCACCGCCCGTCTCCGCGATGCCGACCCCCAGGTAGGCGCGATGCGAGTTGACGACGTGCCCGAAGCGGATGAGCTGCGTCGCGATGTCCTTGACGAGGTTGCTCGGGATCGCGAAGCCGATCCCCGGCGCGGCCGAGCCGCCAAGCTCGGGATCGGTGGCGGCGAGCGTCGGGATACCGATCACGCGGCCCTGGAGGTCGGCCAGCGCGCCGCCGGAGTTGCCGGGGTTGATCGCCGCGCTCGTCTGGATCATGAGCGGCAGCGCGACACCGTTTCCCTCCGAGACGCCCGGCCTGAACGCGCTCACGATCCCGTCCGTGACGCTCGACCGCAGCCCCAGGGGGTTGCCGATCGCGATCGCGAAGTCCCCGACGTCGAGTGCGCTCGAGTTCGCGAACGCCGCCGGTGCGAGATGCGCGCCGGAGATGCGGACGACGGCCAGGTCGTCGGGCGCGAACCGGCCCACGAGCTTGGCGCCGTACGAGTGTGTGCCTGCCGTGACGGTGAACGGGCCGCCGTCGCTGCTCCCGACGACGTGGTTGTTCGTGACGATGTCGCCGTTCGTGTCGAAGACGATCCCGGAGCCGAGCCCGGACGGGTCCTGGATCTGGACGACGGACGGCGAGAGCTTGTGCACGACGGCCGTGATGGCGTTCTGGAACGCGAGGGCGGCGGCCGCCGGCCGGAGGTGCGAGTGACTCGTCGTCGGCGCCTTCGTCGAGGACGATCCTCCGCCGAGCGAGACCGCAGCGACGATCCCGCCGGCGATGGCCGCACCCGCGAGCGGAGCGAGCCACCAGAGGTGCCGTCTCAGCATTGTCTCCTTATACCCGCATCGACGGGCGATATCGGCCGGTTTCCGTCCTACAATCAGCAGGCCATGATCTATTGCGTCATCCCGCGCGAGCTTGCCGACGAGCTCTACGACAAGATGGTCGACTACTACAAGGACAACCCGAACGTGACCGTCATCGTCGACCGCCGCGAGGGACGCGATCGCCGCAAGCAGTCCGAGCAGCGGCTCGAGAACGTGGAGAAGCGGACGGTCCGTGACCGCCGCCGCACCCATCCGGGCACGTTCCCGGACACCGACGCGCCGTCCGAGTAACCGGCTCGCGGAGCAAGGCGCCGGCTTCGCTCGCTAGTCTCGCCCGATGGCGGCGACGACAGCACAGAACTGCAAGAACTTCATCGGCGGCGAATGGGTCGACGCCGCTTCCGGCGAGACCTTCGAGAGCACGAGCCCGGCGACCGGCGAGACGATCGGCGTCTTCCCGCGCTCGGGCGCCGAGGACGTCGACCGCGCGGTCGCGGTCGCGAAGGAGGCGTTCGCCGACTGGCGGCTCGTGCCGGCGCCGAAGCGCGGGGAGGTCCTCTTCCGCCTCGCGCGCCTCCTCGAGCAGGAGAAGGCCGCGCTGACGGACCTGATGACGCGCGAGATGGGGAAGGTGAAGGCCGAGGCGGGCGGCGACGTCCAGGAGGCGATCGACATCACGTACTACATGGCCGGCGAGGGCAGGCGCCTCTTCGGCCACACGACGCCGTCCGAGCTGCGCGACAAGTGGAACATGAGTGTGCGCCAGCCGATCGGCGTCGTCGGTGCGATCACGCCGTGGAACTTCCCCGTCGCGATTCCCTCGTGGAAGCTCATCCCGGCGCTCGTCTGCGGCAACACGGTCGTCCTCAAGCCGGCGACCGACACGCCTGCTCTCGCCGAGCGCTTCGTCGAGCTGCTCGCCGAGTCGGGCATCCCGAGCGGCGTCGTCAACATCGTCCACGGCGGCGGCGGCACGGTCGGCGACCGGCTCGTGCGCCACCCCGACGTCCGCGTCATCACGCTCACCGGTGCCCGCGAGACCGGCGTCGAGGTGCTCAAGGCCGCGGCCGAGACGCTGACGCACGTCCACCTCGAGCTCGGCGGCAAGAACGCGATCATCGTCCTCGACGACGCCGACATCGACCTCGCGGTCGACGGGATCCTCTGGTCGGCGTTCGGCACCTCGGGCCAGCGCTGCACCGCCGCGTCGCGCGTGATCGTGCAGCGCGGTGCCTACGACGCACTTCGGTCGCGCCTCGTCGAGCGGGTCGAGAAGCTGCGGCTCGGCCCGGGCTGGGAGGACGACACCGACATCGGCCCGGTCATCAACCGCTCGGCGCTCGACAAGATCCACTCGTACACGGGGATCGGCAAGGACGAGGGTGCGAAGCTCCTGACCGGCGGCGAGATCGCCGACGAGGGCGACCTCGGCAAGGGCTTTTTCTACCGGCCGACGATCTTCGCGGACGTCGACCCGCAGATGCGGATCGCGCAGGAGGAGATCTTCGGCCCGACGACGGCGCTCATCCCGGTCGCCGGCCTCGACGATGCGATCCGCGTCTCGAACGGGATCAAGTACGGGCTCTCGTCCTCGATCTTCACGCGCGACGTGAACACCGCGTTCCGCGCGATGCGAGACCTCGAGGCCGGAATCACGTACGTGAACGCGGGGACGATCGGCGCCGAGGTGCACCTCCCGTTCGGCGGCACGAAGGACACGGGCAACGGCCACCGCGAGGCGGGGCAGGCTGCGCTCGACGTCTTCACCGAGTGGAAGTCGATCTACGTCGACTACTCGGGCAAGTTGCAGCGCGCACAGATCGACGACTAGTCGGTAGGCATCCCTCGTTCGAGGGACGAGGCTCGCCGTGGACGGGGCTACCTTGGCGCGCTCGTGCGCCGCCTGCTCCTC